>JAFGTD010000184.1 GCA_016934295.1 Acidobacteriota bacterium | reverse complement strand
GTCAACGTCGTCTTGCCGTGGTCAATGTGCCCTATGGTTCCAATATTTACGTGCGTTTTGCTGCGATCAAATTTCTCCTTGGCCATATTTTCCTCCGAACCTAATAATCCGATGATTTTCCACGGATCTTTGAGATCACCTCTTCGCTGACTGTCTTTGGCGCTTCCTCATAATGGGAAAAATGCATGGTGTAAGTGGCGCGCCCCTGTGTCATGGAACGCAGGCTTGTAGAATAGCCGAACATCTCGGAAAGCGGAACCTTGCACTGTATGATCGCCGAGCTAAGCCGTGTTTCCGTCGACTCTACACGCCCCCTGCGGGAATGAAGGTCCCCCGTCACCCCACCCATGAATTCTTCCGGAACAACGACTTCCACTTTCATCAGTGGCTCAAGCAACACAGGCTTCGCTCGCTTCACCGCTTCCTTCAGGGCCATGGAGCCCGCGACTTTGAAAGCCATTTCCGAAGAATCGACTTCGTGATAGGACCCGTCAATCAGGGTTACTTTCACGTCTATTATTTCATAGCCGGCCAGGATTCCGGTTTCGAGCGCCTGCCGGATTCCCGCCTCTGCAGGGGCGATGTATTCCTTGGGAATAGCCCCCCCTACAATTTTATTCTCGAACTCAAAACCATTGCCCGGAGTATTCGGCTCCAGGTTAATTTTCACATGTCCGTACTGACCCCGCCCGCCGGTCTGCCGAATAAATTTGCCTTCAGCTTCGGCCGGCCGACGAATCGTCTCGCGGTAAGCCACCTGGGGTTTGCCTATATTGGCTACCACGTTGAACTCCCGGACCATACGGTCCACAAGGATTTCGAGGTGAAGTTCCCCCATTCCCGAAATAAGGGTTTGTCCCGTATCGGGATCCGTGTGCACCCTGAAAGTGGGATCTTCTCGGATCAGCTTATCGAGGGCCATGCCGAGTTTTTCCTGGTCGGCTTTGGTTTTCGGCTCGATCGCAACGGAGATCACCGGCGCCGGAAATTCGATCGCCTCGAGTACGATCGGGGCCTGCTTTTCGCAGATGGTATCGCCGGTCCCGACATTCTTAAGCCCGACCGCGGCCGCGATATCGCCGCAGTATACTCCCTTGATCTCCTCGCGCTTGTTGGCGTGCATCTTCAGAAGCCGGCCGACCCGTTCCGTCGTATCCTTGGTAGAATTGTAAACGCTTGTGCCGGACAGCAGCTTCCCGGAATAGACACGAAGAAACGCCAGATGCCCGACAAACGGATCCGTCATGATCTTGAACACCAGTGCCGAAAAAGGCTCGTCATCCGACGCCTTTCTAACCGGGATGCTTCCTCCGTCATCGGCAATGCCGACGACCGAAGGGACATCCAGCGGCGAAGGCAGGTATCGGATAATCGCATCGAGCAGTTGCTGAATCCCTTTGTTCTTGAATGCAGAGCCGCAAAGAATGGGAACAAACTTCAACCCTATCGTTCCTTTGCGCAACGCCGGCATGAGATCCTCGCCGGTAATTTTCCCTCCGCTTAAATACTTCTCGAGGAGATTATCATCGACTTCGGATGCAAGCTCGATCAAACGTTCCCGGTACTCGGCCACCTCGTCCAGATACTGTCCGGGAATATCCACAATTTCAAATTCAAATCCCATTGTCTCGTCAAGGAAGGCAATGGCTTTCTGCGCAACAATATCGATAACGCCCCGGAACTTTTCTTCGGTTCCGAGCGGAATCTGTACTGCAACCGGTACCGCATTCAAGCGCTTGCGCATCATTTCCAGTACCCGCGGGAAATCCGCTCCCGGACGATCCATCTTGTTTACGAATCCTATGCGTGGGACCCGGTATTTATCAGCCTGTCGCCATACGGTTTCCGACTGCGGCTCCACGCCCTCCACCGAACCGAACAGGGCGACCGCCCCGTCCAGAACCCTGAGGCTGCGCTCCACTTCGGCTGTAAAATCCACATGCCCCGGCGTATCGATAATATTGATACGGTGATCCATCCACATACAGGTGGTAGCGGCCGACGTTATCGTGATTCCCCGCTCCTGTTCCTGTTCCATCCAATCCATCGTAGCGGTGCCTTCGTGCACCTCTCCGAGTTTGTGGGTAATACCGGAATAAAAAAGAACCCGCTCCGTAGTCGTGGTCTTTCCGGCATCGATGTGCGCCATGATACCGATATTCCTGGTTTTTTCTAAAGGTACGAGACGTGCCACGGAGAACCTCGATTACCACCGATAATGCGCGAAGGCCTTGTTGGCTTCCGCCATTCGATGGGTGTCTTCCTTCTTTTTGATAGCCCCGCCTCGATTGTTGAAGGCATCCAGAAATTCCCCCGCAAGCCTTTCTCTCATGGTTTTTTCGCCACGAGCCCTTGCGTTAAGAATCAGCCAACGAATCGCCAGCGATGTTCTTCGATCCTGCGAGACCTCAATAGGGACCTGATAGGTTGCTCCGCCTACACGTCGGGACTTGACTTCCAGAATCGGTTTTACGTTGTCGAGGGCCTTTTTGAATATCTTGACAGGGTCCTCTTTCGATCGATCTTTGATCACGTCGAGGCTGCCATAGAAAGCGCCTTCAGACACACTCTTCTTACCATCCGACATCATGCAGTTAATGAATTTAGTAATGAGCGTGCTCCCAAATGCGGGATCCGGCAGCGTCTCTCGTTTCGGGACTTCTCTTCGCCTCGGCATACTTACAAGATCTCCAAAGCTTTCTGAAACTGTTTTGACTGCCGATGTGAGGGGACATTACCGAAAGGTACGCCTGTCGACTTATGGCAGTCGCCGTTTATGATAGTCAGCGGGTGTAAATCACTCACCCTGTGGATAATAATTATTAAGATTTAGCTTTTTGGCCGCTTGGCACCATATTTTGAGCGGGAATTTTTTCGATCCTGAACTCCGACAGAATCCAATGTTCCGCGCACTACATGGTACCGTACCCCGGGGAGGTCCTTGACACGTCCACCGCGGATCAAAACGATGGAGTGTTCCTGCAGGTTGTGTCCGATTCCAGGAATGTAAGTGGTTACCTCAATTCCATTTGTAAGTCGAACACGTGCAACTTTACGCAGAGCGGAATTCGGTTTCTTGGGTGTAGACGTATACACCCTCGTACAAACTCCCCTGCGTTGCGGGCTCCCCTGTAATGCCGGACTTTTCGTCTTCAGACGAATTTTTTTCCGGCCGTGTCGTACCAGTTGATTAAAGGTCGGCAAACTTTGCTCTCCTTATCCGTTTAAGTCATTGAATGGTAGGGAACTATCCGATTGCGCACCGGCATTTACCCCGCCATCCTGATTCAGCGAAAAACCCGACGAATATAGCAAACGGCTCCAATCCTGTCAAGCAAATAGCCTTGCTAAAATAAACTATTTCAGTCGAATAGGAACCGAAGGCAGGTCGTCAAATAACTATGCAACTAGAAGAAGAAGTCAGAAGCCAGGAAACAGGAGTCGATATATAAATCCGGAATCCACAGAAGCCAGCGTCTTTTTATTGCTGCATCGATGAACAGAACAGCCAACAAATCACCTGGATATTCAAATATCCGATTGAACAATTTAAGTTAACACAAACTGAATTCAGATGCAATTTATCGCTGACGCCATGCGATTAAGCGCTTCATCCAGAACTTTCCTGGGGCAGGCAAAATTCAACCGGACGAATTTTTCATAATTTTTGCCGAAATCTTCTCCATCGCTGAGCGCCACATGCGCTTTCTCCCGGAAATAGCGTGCGGGACTCCCTTCGATGCCCATTTCCGTACAATCCAGCCATGCAAGATAAGTCGCTTCCACATCAGATATCCGGATCGACGGCATCTTTTTACCAATAAAATCGCTCACATAATCCCTGTTGGCCCGCAGGTACGTTAAAACCTGATCCAACCAGTCTCCGCCTTCTCTGAGACCGGCTTCCGTAGCGGCATATCCCATAATATTCACGTGAGGAATAATACCGTAAATAACTTTATTCCAGTATTTACGAAGTCTCGGGTTTCTTATCAACGCATAGCCGCACCCAAGACCGGCGATATTGAAGGTTTTACTCGGGGACATCAAGGTAACGGTAGACGCTTCAACTTCGGGACTGAGAGTTGCGATTGGGATATGACGGAATGGAGAATAAATGAGATCGCAATGAATTTCGTCGGAACAGATAATCAGCTCATGACGCAGGCAAATGTCGGCAATCCTTTCCAGTTCCTCTTTTGTAAAAACCCGCCCTACGGGATTATGCGGATTGCACAGAACAAATAACTTCGTGGTCTCGGTGATGGCGCGCTCGAACAGGTCGAAATCGATTTCGTAGGTGTTCCCGTTTCGGACAAGAGGAGGATCCTGCAGTATTCTTCCATGAAACACCGGATCCCGGAGGAAATGAAAATATACCGGCGGTTGGGCCAGGACTCCTTCCCCTTCGGCCGCGAACGCCTGAAAGGCAATGTTCAGCCCGGTAACGATACCGGGGAGAAATAAAATATCCGGTGCAGCGATATCCCAGTTGTAAAGACGCTTGACTCTATCCCGGATAAGCTCCTTCAAATCATGGGAAGGGCGGCTGTATCCGAACACGCCATGGTCCGAACGCCGGTGCAGCGCATGGACAATGGGAACCGCCGAGACGAAATCCATGTCCGCCACCCACATCGGGATTACTTTTTCAGGATATACGCCCCATTTGGCGCTGTCGGTGCCTCTCCGCTCAACCGGTGTATCGAAATCGTATTTCATCTATCTGCGTCTGCCCATAGAAAAAAGGCAGGATACAGGATTTGGCATACCGATTTCAAATGTGAGGGTTCACGGTGGTTTCCCGTTCCCAGTTTCCGGTTTCCCGTTCAAATACGGCCAGCTGTGGTCTGTAGGGGCGAACCTTGTGTTCGCCCTTGTACCGTACTTTTATTAGCGGACCCAAAACCGTTCAATTTCGAGAACACAGGCGGTAGTGGCGAACCTTGTGTTCGCCCTCGATCCGGCCTCGCCGACAGAGGAAGTGCGGACCTTGTGTTCGCCTTTTTTAATCCACAAAGCCTTGAATATCGCCGCAAGGGCGAACACAAGGTTCGCCCCTACATTCTGCCCCCTGAACCCTTGCGAGAAATGCGGGTTAAACTTCAACCTGGTGTCTTACAGTTCAGAATGGAATGGCCTGTTCTTCCTGGGCCACCGCCTCGGGTTCCGGGCCCTCATGACTTTCCGACTGGCTGTTGGAATCGAGGAAGGTCACGCGTGAAGCGACGACATCCGTGAAATATTTCTTGTCTCCGGGCGATTTCTCCCAAACCTTGGTTTGCAAATGTCCTTCGACACAAACAAGCCTTCCTTTATGAAGATACCGGTTGCACTGTTCGGCAATCTTCCCGAAAACGACAACCCGGTGCCATTCCGTGATTTTTTCCGTATTGGCGCCACGATAGGTGTCCGTAGCCAGGCTGAAGCTGGATACGCACTTGCCGTTGGCCGTCGTTCGTTCCTCAGGATCCCGGCCCAATCTTCCAATCAGCATCACTTTGTTCAAACTGCCCATTTTCAATCCTCCCTGCTTTACTAACCGGGAAGGCGACGTTTGAGCGAAAATAAAATTAACGTTGCAGGTTGAACGTTAAACGTTGAACGTTAAAAGCAACCAGCTTCGTTGCACGTTTAAAGGCTGTGCGGGATTCGAAAGCAGGCTTTTAAACGTGATTCTTAACGGGTGCACGTTAAAAACCTTTATTGCATTTTAACTTGTAGGATAAATGGATATTTGTATTATATTTCGTTTAGGAATTTATAAAATCTTTAAAAGTGACAATAGCAACGGACTTCAACAGGTGTCTGTAATGAAAGTACTCAATATTTGTACTTGCTTGATCCTGATGGTATCTGGATTCAGTCTTGCTGAAGAAAATGATCTTGAAAAAACGCTGGCTTACGCGAGGAACGAAATATTCGCCCGGCATGGGCGGACTTTTACTGATCCCGTTTATCAGAAGTATTTCGAACAATTCGACTGGTATCGAATCAACAATAACTACAGCGACGATTTACTCACTGAAGAAGACAGGCGTGATATCAAGATTATTCTTCGATGGGAGCGGGAACTCCCTAATCTTTCCGACCGGGAAAGAACTTACCTTCGCGAAATTACCCAGACAATGAGTAAGTATCGATACTTATCTGAAGGATTCAGTATAGAAAAGAAAGAAGATATCACCGGAGACGGCAAGAAGGATTTGCTCAAAACAAACGTTCACGTTATTGATGGCAAAGTCCTCTGCGATTCTGAAATCCTCACAAACAATCAAATCATTTGGAAAGAACGACTTGTGGATCCCTATCTGGGATTGGGAAAATCGCCGTTGTTCTATCCTGATCAATCCGATATCTGGGTTCGCTTTTATATCGCAAGTAAATATGCCGCACCCAAAATTACCAGTATTGCTGAATATGAGCATATTTCTATAGATTTTGGGTAGTGGGGTATTAATGTGTTGCTGCCACATCGACATTATGAAAGCGGATTTCATTTACCAAACAGCATTATAGTGCTATCATCTGGATGGAGGTAATATCAATAAGACATAACTGCATTATTGACGATAAATATTATTGTGTGGTATTGTGGGCCATTCCATTTCGAGGTCCCATTTTAAGATTTAATTTAAAGAAGGTCACTTATGACGGGAAAACACTTAACATTTAATGTGTTAATTGAAAATGATACAAGTGGGGTTTATGTTGCTTATTGCCTAGAGGCTGGCCTTGTGGCCACATCGGATGATCCCAGCGAACTGCCACATAAGATGGCAAAAATGCTAATGCGGCAGATGGAATTCTCATTAAGCAACAATAATCCTAAAGACCTGTTCCGACCGGCCCCTCGTGAAGTATGGGAAAAATTCCTTACAGCCAGAGGACAAAAAGTAGAGTCTACAAGAAGGCCGCTCAAGTTCAGCAATGGAACTGGGCTTTTTTTAACACAAAACGCGTATGCCACAGCTAGCAGCATGGCCACTTGAAATAGTTCGTCAAGAATTAGAATCAGCCGGGATTTATCTTCTTCGTGATTATAAGGATGGTCAAACATTATGGGGGAATCGTCCATTAAGCGATCCCTATCCAGGAAGATCCTGTGTTGCGGGCGAATATAATCAAGGGAAATACGATATTTTTACCATTCGTAATATTCTTAGACGTGTAGGGCTTGAAGATAAAACCCCAGAAGTAGAGAAAAATCTTTTTCAAAGAATAAATGAAGGAATTGAAATCAAAGAACCTCCTCAAGATTCCCCTACCTCGGTCAATTAATTTCCAATAATTTCTTGAATTGTCCACACGTGGTTGGTGATCCCCGCTTCCATTGCTGGCGTTACTCGTAGAGTTTTGTGAATACGGCAAAAATTATAGTAAGCGAAATGAAGCGCATATGCAGCTTTGAGATTTAACCATTTCTTGGAAAACGCATTTGTCAATCGAGTCATGCGGCGCATGCTCATTCTGATTGTTAAATTCTGTCGTTCTATATGGCTTGTAGAGGCTTTTTTAAGATCAGGCTTACCGGCAACCTTCTGTTTACTACACCCCGTACACCGACTCGGAGAATAGCGCTTTTCGCCTTCTGGATCATGTTCGTAATGTTTAATAATCTGAGCAAAATCAATGTCGGCACCGAAACTCCATTCCATCGCTTCGATGTATGGTTTGAATCCATCGGTATTAACTTGAAAATTACCCTTAGTGGCATTGCGCAATTTTTCAGTGAAATCGAAAGTATCTGCGGAACTCCGTCTACCAAGATGCCAGGCCAAGATTAATTTCTTTTTACGTTCCATCCCTACAAAGCAATAAGCATCGCCGACACGGCGACTATCAATCTCCTTGTGTGTTTTTGTCTTTTCCTTCATACCAACATATCCCCAAAGCTCGTCACATTGAACATTCTCAACTTCGAGGTTATGGATTTTCTCTAACATCAACTGTTCGCAACGATCCCCAACCAATGCCAGCAAAGAGAGGATGGTTCTTTTCTCTACACCAGTGATTCTCTCAACGGAGCGGATCGAGCAGCCTTCCACAAGAAGGTTTATGACTGTGATTGCTTTTTCTATTGGGAGACGCATGGTGCCAAGCGGCCTTTCGTATTCTTCGATGAAGGTCTTTTTACAAGACAAACAACGAAATCTCTGATGTCCGTTTCTGTCTTTCCCGTACTTTTTTGTTTTAAATCCGCATGCTTGACAATTCATATGTTGCCTCCTTAGCAACACAACATTACTATAATGCTCAAGCATTGTCAACAAAAAAGTACAATAATTCTTGACTTATGTACTTTACGACGGTACCATTGTTTTATTGGAGGCGCAATGAAGAAATGGAATTCACCCGGTGAAATGCTCAGGCACTTTCTTGATCTCAAAGGTTGGACCCGAGAGGAATTATCCACGATTACAGGTAAGTCTCGCAACACAATTCTGGCGATAGCTTCAGACCGAAGTGGTATTACCCCTGATGTAGCCGTTGCTCTTAGTGCTGCGTTCGGGAATGAACCGCAAGAATGGTTAAAAGTAGATGCAGAATACCGTCTGTTGAAAGTCAAACAAAACGGTAACGAGGTTGAAAAACGCGCAAGACTTTTTGAAATTGCCCCAATTAGAGACATTCAAAGAAGGGGCTGGATAAATGAAACAACTAACGTTGACGGATTAGAATCAGAATTAAAAAGGTTCTTCGGAACAGATTCTTTAGATAATATTCCTGATCTCTCCGTTGCTCCAAGACGAACGATAAAATTACCAACCTTAAATCCAGCCGAACGCGCATGGTGTTTTAGAGCGCGACATTTAGCAAATAACATCATGGTTTCAGAATTTTCTGAAAAAAAATTAGATGCCGCTGAACGAAAATTGAAACGCCTCGCAGCCTATCGTAAGGAGACGCGACACATCGCAAAAACGCTTTCGGATGCTGGCATTAGATTTGTTGTTATAGAGCCTATTCCCACCGTAAAAATTGATGGTGCTGCATTCTGGATTAACAAAGAACCCGTAATAGCGTTGTCGCTTCGCTATGATCGAATTGATGCCTTTTGGTTCACACTCATGCATGAGATTGCCCATATTCGAAATGGTGATGCATCTGTCGATCCCGATCTAATTGATGGCATAAAGGGTATAGCAGTTACTTTGGAAGATGACGAAAACGAACAATTTGCAAATGAATACGCTACCAATTCATTAGTTCCACAAGATGAAATTCAATCTTTTATCAGGAGGGTGGGTCCATTTTACGCAAAGGAACGAATCGTTCAATTTGCCCATAAAGTCAAAATTCATCCCGGAATAATTGTAGGACAATTGCAACATCGTAATGAAATTGGATATAGTGCATTAAGGGAGTTTTTAGTAAAAGTCAGGGATATCGTTATTTCAACCACTTTAACCGATGGTTGGAATCAGATTCCTGGAACACTGTGAGGATAAAATGGCAATAGCAATAAGTAGGCGTCGTGGTAATCGAAAAATGCTTTATTTGATTGAACAATATAAATTAGAGCATCCAGATGAAGGGCTTGAAATTAGTCCCAGAAAAGTTGCTCCATGGGCAATTCGGAAAGGATTATGGCAACCCAAACCAGCCAATCCAGAAGAAATTCTAAGGAGGCAATTATCTAAGGCCCTAAGAAATGATTATACAGAAGATCCTCAAGGTAGAGAGGTTAGGGCTAATCATCCTATAATTGAGGAAATATCTACCCGAGATGGCATCAAGAGATATTCAACATGGTACCCAATATTCGAAGCCCCGCCGCAGATAATGCGTCAATCTTTAGGATTGAGAAGAAAGGCGGCATTGGCCGATGTGATACAGCTTAAATTGGATTTTGATTCATATAACGACAATAATCGTTATGGATCAGCTCTTGATCCATTAGATTTTGATTTCAATAAGGATATTGAGGAAATGAACTTACCAACAACATATCCAGAGGGTCCGGATCAGGAAGACGATTTAGATGATGAGGAATAAAATATTATTCATTTCTCCATCTTTTACGGGCTGCCCGTTTTGCAATTTGTTCGCGTTTTTTACCTGACAACTTTTTCGCCCGCGCTTTTCCACCCCTAATTCCGCCCTTCCGACCAGCCTTAACAGCTTTGGGGTCTTTTTCTTCTTCTTTTGGAGGCGGCACCGTTTCTCCATCGCGCTCAGCATCGCGTCGGAGCAATTCTTCAAGCGATGAGAATGCAGTCTCGTTTTCGTCTCTCTTTTTTACCATATTAAAATGATCTAGAGAGGGCGGGAGAATTGCAAGAGATTTCTGCATATCGGCAACACATTAATACCCCACTACCTAGATTTTGCAGCTCAGTTAGGATTGATTGCCTTAAAGGAAATCGGCTACTCAGTTTCCAAGTCAGAATATAAAAAATATCTGGAAAATTATAAAGGCGAGCTTATTGACCACGGAGAACCGGAGGCAGGAGGGGAATTATTAATTTGGTATGCTCCTGCAGAAAAATTCATCACATATTATGCTCCATAATTTTGTAATCTTATCCAGTCAGACAAACGGATTACCCCATCAATGTTCCGACCACCATCACCGAAGGCTTTTTTCGTTAGCACGTTAGGACGTTAGCACGTTCAGACACCATCTATCCGCATCCATGGGAATTTACGGACCAAATCGTCAAAGTTCCACCCACCAACACCGAAGGCTTTTTTCGTTAGCACGTTAGCACGTTAGGACGTTAACACGTTCAGACACCGTCTATTCGCACCCATCGGGATTTCCGAACCAAACCGCCAACGCCTCATCTGCCATCACCGAAGGCTTTTTTCGTTAGGAGGTTAGCACGTTAGTACGTTAGCACGTTATAATGCATCCATGCTTTTAAGAATCAAGATACCGTCCAGGAAACGGAACCGAACGCTGCCGATATGGCTGTGGTTATTCTTTGCTGTTTTGATTCTGTTTTCCGCGGGGGCGGGGGCGGCCCTGGGAATTCGTTACGGGTATGAATATAACCTGCCGAACGTTCAGAGCCTGGAGGACTACCGGCCAGACGTCATTACGGAGGTATTCGCCGACGACGGCCGGGTCATCGGCGAACTGTACCTCGAAAGACGCATTATTGTTTCGTACGAAGAAATTCCGCTGTATCTGCAGATGGCCATACTCGCAACCGAGGACAAGCATTTCTACACCCACTCCGGGATCAACTACTTTTCCATCGTCCGGGCTGTAACAAAGGACCTTATCAGAAGAAGCTTTCCCATAGGCAAGGGAGCCAGCACCATCACACAGCAGCTGTCCCGCATGCTTCTTTTGACCAACAGGAAAACCTACGACCGTAAGATCAAGGAAATACTGATCGCCTGGAAAATCGAGAAGATGTATTCCAAGCAACAGATTCTCGCGCTTTACTGCAACCTGCACCCTATGGGGCACGGTCTCTACGGGGTTGCCGCAGCCGCGGACGGATATTTCGGGAAGCGGCTGAAGGATCTTACTCTTGAAGAATGCGCCCTGATCGCGGGACTTCCCAGCAACCCGACTCGATATTCGCCCCGGTTGCACCCAACCGCGGCCGTCGGGCGGAGGAATCTCGTCCTGTCCAGGATGGCCGATGAAGGCATGATCGAACCGGAACTGGCGTCTCAGGCCAAAAGAAAACCGCTGACTCTCACCCAGCACGCTCCCGGTGATGGAGAAACAGCGCCGCATTTTCTCGAAAATGTCCGGCAATACCTTGCATCACGCTATTCCACCGACGAAATCTGGAGAAGGGGCCTGCAGGTTTATACAACACTGAATGCGGAAATGCAGGAAGCCGCGTATACGGCCCTGATTAACGGTCTTGAAAAATACGACAGAAAAACCGGCTGGCGCGGCCCCATCGTAAATATTGCGGAAACCGCCGAATCCGATATGAATGCCTACGCCCACCCCGGCTGGCGCGCTCCGCTGACGCAGGGACGCATCATTGCCGGCCTGGTTGAAGGTTTCGAACAGGGGCATGCCATCATCCGGATAAAGGACTATCGAGGCAGAATCGGCCCCGAAGAGATACGATGGACCGGAGCGGAGTCCCCGGCCGCCATCCTGAAATCCGGAGATCTGGCCTGGTTCAGGATCCACTCCTTCGATGATAACGAAAAAACCGTATCCCTGTCGCTGGACCAGCGGCCGAAGGTCGACGGCGCCATCATTGTTCTGGAAAACGGCACCGGGGCCATCAAAGCGATGGTAGGCGGTTATGACTTTCGCGAGAGCGAATTCAACCGCGCAACGCAAGCCATGCGCCAGATCGGTTCCACCATAAAGCCTCTGGTCTATTCGGCCGCTTTTGAAAAAGGGCTGACCCAGGAAAGCATCATCCAGGACACTCCTTTTCTATATACGGATGATCTCGGACGTCCCTGGGAGCCGCGAAACTACGATGGAGAATTCAAGGGTGAAATCACCGTCCGCCAGGCCCTGACCGAATCCCGCAATGTACCGACCATAAAAGTCGCCGCCGATATCGGCATCGAAAATGTTGTGGTGATGGCCCGGCGCTTCGGGCTGACGGGATCGATAAAACCGTACCTGTCGCTGGCGGTCGGCGCATGCGAAGTCACACCGCTGGAGATGGCATCCGCCTTTACCGTATTTCCCAACCTGGGCATTCAGGCCAGGCCTTATTTCATACGAAAAGTCGAGGATTACACCCACCGTATAAAAGAAGAAAACAGGCCTGAAACTCACCGGGTTCTCGATCCCGGAATCGCCGAAGAAATTCTCGATCTGCTGTGCAATGTTGTCGAAAACGGCACAGCAAAAAAAGCCCGGTCTCTCGGCCGGCCTTTGGGAGGGAAAACAGGAACGACACAAGACTTTACGGACGCCTGGTTTATAGGATTCACCCCCTCCCTCACCGCCGCCGTATGGGTCGGGCACGATCGGGACGAAACGCTGGGGGAAGGGCAATCCGGATCCGTTGTTGCGTTGCCGATCTGGATCGAATTCATGGAGCGAACACTGAAGGATCGCCCGATCGAGAATTTCCCATCCTTCCTGTCGGGGCCACGCACTCCGAGCGCCTCTCCCTCCGGTACCCGCGACCCTGCCCCTAGGGAAAGCATCTCCGCCCCTTAGTTGACGAAGCCGGATCGAGGGCGAATACAAGGATCGCCCCAAAAGACATTAAAGCATCGTTGCACGTTGTAGACCGACTGGAAGGTCATGGTGGTGTTTTTGAGTGTTTTTACGATTTGAAAGTCCCGGTCTCTTTTCTATATATTTCACTTTGGGAACAGGACTATGTTTGAAACGTTCCAACGATCTTTTTGTTTTTAACGTGCAACCTGCAAACGTGCAACCTGCAACGGTTTTTTTATCTGTCGCGTTCCACTATGTAATCGGGAATGGAGAGTAGAGCGTCCCGGGCAGTGTTGTCCGGAAAATCTTCAAGGCAGGATTTGGCTTCTTCCGCGTACGCATGCGCTTTTTTCAGGACACGCTCGGCGGTTTCATACTCGCGAACGAGATTAATAATGGCATCCCGCTGCGTATCCGTCATGGCATTCTCACGGAGAGCCTGTCGAACCAGATCGCGATGTTCGGGCTTTCCATCGCGCATAAGATAAATCAGAGGGAGCGTAAGCTTCCCTTCCTTCAGGTCGCTGCCGACCGGCTTTCCCAGGGTGTTTTCGTCGGAAGTAAGATCCAGGACATCATCCACAAGCTGGAAAGCCCGCCCGACATTCAGCCCGTACAGGCGCAGCTTTTCCACCTTTTCCTCCGGCACCCGGCCCAGGATGCCGCCGAGTTGGGAACAGGCCGAGAAAAGGTACGCCGTCTTGCGTTCCGAGATATCCATGTGCTGTTCTTCGGTGATGCTGAAATTGCCGTTGAAGCTGAGCTGGATCAGCTCCCCTTCAACCATTTTACGGGTTGCTTCGATAAGAACGTCCAGGACCTGGAAGTGCCTCTCTCCAAGAGCCAGGCTGAAAGAGGTCATGTACAGCCAGTCCCCCATCAGGACCGTTATTTCATTGCCCCATTGGGCATTCACGGAAGCGTGCCCCCGGCGAACGCTGGCATTATCGATGATATCGTCGTGAACCAGGGTGGCGGAATGGATCATTTCCACGACCGCTCCCAGTCGCGGGCCGACAGGCCCGTCATAGCCGCACATCCGGGAGCTTAGCAGCAGGACTGCCGGACGGACGCGCTTGCCGCCGCTTTTACAGATATACCGACCGATGTCTTCTATCATGGGTATACCGGAACCGGACTGGCGGACCAACTCTTCATCCACCCGGGCCATGCCTTCATCAATCAGCTTGTAAATCTCATGAGGAGTCAATGGGCACTCTCGAAAGCAGCTGTTACAGTCAATGCTACACGCAACTGGGATCTTACCACAGGTAGCAGGCCAATAATCATCATTTCCATCTACCTGAGAGGAGAGCCGTTCGGCACATCCTCATTGAATGTAGCCAGCACGGGACGTCCGCCGTCTGAAGCCGCCACAATCATACCGTTCGATTCAACGCCCATAAGCTTCGCGGGTTTCAGGTTAGCCACCAGGATGACCTTTTTATTTATAAGATCGTCCGGTGCATAGGCTTCGGAAATGCCCGCCACTACCTGCCGCACCTCGTCCCCGATATCCACCCGTAGCTTCAGCAGTTTACGGGATCCTTCAATCTTCTCTGCTTCCAGAACCTGTCCTACGAGCATCTGCACCCTGGCGAACTCGTCGATACTGATGCGGGTCGGTGTTTCCAGGGGCTTCTCTTCAGCTTTTACTTCAGGTTTTTCTACAGGTTTTGCTTCGGGAATTTCTTCAGACATCTCTTCTCCTAAACTAAGGGGCTACCTCTTCTCCCAGGGGCTCACGCCCCCGGCTATCTTCTTGTCGCCCTTTCAGGGCCCGGCATCGTTTACTGTCGGTTGTTCAGGTAAGCATTGAGAGCGGCGGCCTGCACCTCTTTTAATGCAACATCTTTCTCCGAGGCAAGACGGCGGCAATCCTCGAATTCGGGTGCATAGTTGATTATTCGCCCATCCATCAGGGAGATTTTCATTGTAACCATTCCATATGAAGTCTCAACCGGCACAAATTTGCGCTCCAGAGTCTTCCGTTCCGCGATGGTATATCGGATACCGATGGTTGTCGTTTCACGAAAAACAAGTTCAGTGAATCGGTCGACCTCGGCTACGGCGCAAACACATGTCATCTTCAATCCCGGACGGTTCTTCTTCATCTGGATCGGAGTCGAATAGATGTCGAGAGCCCCTGCCGCCATTGCCTTTTCAAGAAAATACCCATAAACCTGCGGGCTCATATCGTCAATGGTGGCTTCAATCACAGCCACCTGATGCTCGGGGGAAACGGGCGCATGGGTGGCCGTCTCCATTGCCTCTCCGTAACTAATCCTGAGAACGTTGGCGTTGCCCTCCGTCTGCCGCGTTCCGGCCCCATATCCGGTGGCCTGAATTCTCATAGCCGGCCGCGTCCCGAAATCGGTCGCGAGCGTTGCCAGCAGCGTGGCGCCCGTGGGTGTCGTAAGTTCGCCCGGCGCGTCATTCGTAAAAGTGGGAATATCCTTGAGCAATTCCTGCGCTGCCGGACCCGGCACCGGATAGGTTCCATGCCGGCATTTGAGGGTGCCATGTCCGACGTTGACGGAAGATGCGACGATATCCGCCGGCAGAAAAGACTCCATCGCTATCATGGACCCTACAATATCGATAATGGAATCGACCGCTCCTACTTCGTGAAAATGTACTTTTTCCATAGGCTGTCCGTGAATCTTACTCTCCGCTTCCGCAAGCATTCGAAATGCCTTAACGGATTTTTCCTTTACCCACGGGGACAGTCCGCTCGATTCGATCATCTTCCGTATATCCGTGAATCCCCTGTGGCTGTGAGCGTGGCCGATGGCGACATCAAACTTGGTAGCATGGATACCGGAGCGCATGCATTTTTGGGAAGAAATCCGGTATCCTTCGAGGGGGAGCAGTTCCAGCTTGCTCTGAAGTTCCTCGAAGCTCAGCCCGAGGTCGAGGAAAGCCCCGATCATCATATCCCCGCTGATACCGGAAAACGGTTCTATGTATAAAATTTTCCGACCGTCTTTCTGCAATACCGTATTCATCCTTTCTTACAGGCTTTTCTTTTCCAGTGTGAGTCTATTGGCCGCACGCAATTAAGTCAAGGAGTCAGAAGTCTGGAGTGAAAGAGGCGACCGGCGACGGTAGGGGCGAACCTTGTGTTCGCCCTTTGAGCGAACAGAAGTCAGGAATCATGATGAAATCTTGAATTCCGGGAAATCTAGTTGAAAATTAAAACCTTTGCGATTATCCGCAAATAAGAACGTTCTAACATTAAACGTTGAACGTTCCAACGTTCTTCAGGCTCCCGGCTTCCGGCTCCTGTGCATTGATTTGAGAACATCATTAGAGTATTTTGCTACCGAACTATTATTCATTAAGGATAGACTCATACGATGCTACTTTCTCTAACCCGTCGACTGGAAAAAAGCCTGCTGAAACGGATTTCGGAACGCTATGGCGTTCATTACGATTCCCTGAACTTTGCCCTGCCCCCCAAAATTGAACTTGGGGAACTGGCGCTTCCCGTTGCGTTTGATCTGGCGCGAAAAGTCAAACGTTCCCCGGTCGAAATCGCCCGGGAACTTGCTGCGGATGCGGCGGGTATTCCGGGAATAGGAAAAGTCGATGTCGCGGGCAAAGGCTTTTTGAATTTTCATATCGACCGGAGCGTATTCACCCGCCAACTGGCCGAAAGCATCGAACTGGGAAAATACGGCAGGCTTACCGATCCGGCCGATACGGGCAAAATCATTGTCGAGCATACAAATATCAATCCCAATAAGGCCGCCCATATCGGGCACCTCCGCAACGCCTCCCTGGGAGACGCATTCGTCCGCTGTCTCCGTTTTCTGGGGCACGATGTCGAGGTACAGAATTACCTGGACAACACCGGGGTTCAGGTGGCGGATGTCGTCGTAGGCCTGGAGCGCATGCAGGGGAAAACCCTTCGGGAAATATCCGAAAAGGAAGGGAAATTCGACTATTACTGCTGGGACGTATATGCCCGGGTATACGACTTCTATCGGCAGTCCGAGGAAAACCGAAAATGGCGCAGTCTCACCCTTCAGGCGATTGAAGCGGGAGACAACGAAACCGCTGAACTCGCGCAGCATGTCGCCATGCGCATAGCCAAAGCCCATCTGGCAACCATGGCCAGAATCAACGTCCGGTACGATCTCCTTCCCCGTGAAAGCGAAATCCTTCACCTGCACTTCTGGGAAAAAGCCTACCGGCTGCTGCAGGACCGCGGGGCCATCCATTTTGTCGAAGAGGGGAAAAACCGCGGCTGCTGGGTGATGCAAACGGGCAATGCTTCAGAATCCTCCGCCTCGCGCGAGGAAGCGGAGGAGGATGAAAAAATAATCGTCCGATCGGACGGAACCGTAACCTATGTCGGAAAGGATATCGCCTACCAGCTCTGGAAACTGGGACTGCTCGGCCTGGATTTTAACTATAGGACGTTTGATGCAGACCTGGATTGCCCGGTCTGGATTACTTCCATGGAAAAGGATCCCGAATCCTCCCCGCCTGACTTCGGGCACGGGCAACGGGTCTACAACGTGATCGACAGCCGCCAGGCGTACCTGCAGAACATCGTAGTTCAGGGTCTCAAAGCCCTGGGCTTTGAAGCCCAGGCGGAAAATTCGATCCATTTTTCCTATGAAATGGTGGCGCTGACACCCGCCTGTTGCGAAGACCTGGGATTCCCTCTCTCGGATGAGGACCGGAAGCGCCCCTACGTGGAGGTTTCCGGACGGAAAGGACTCGGAGTGAAAGCGGATGACCTGCTGGACACTCTGCTGGAAAAAGCCCTGAAGGAAGTTCGCTCCCGCCACGAACTTCCGGATGAGGAATCCGCCGAAATAGCCCGAACCATCGCGGTCGGCGCGCTCCGATACTTCCTGCTGCGCTTTGCACGAAACACCATCATCGCCTTCGATTTTAAGGAGGCGCTTAATTTCGACGGCGAAACCGGCCCCTATATCCAATATGCGGTCGTACGGGCCAACAATATCTTCAACAAGCTGGCGGAATCAGGCATGGAGCCGCCGGGCCTTCAAAATATCGATCCGGGCATAGGAGATTTTCTCATCAGCAATGACGAAATATGGGAAATTGTCTACCAGGCGGCCCGATTGCCCGAAATCCTGCGGCAGGTCACCCAGTCTCTGGAGTTGGGACAGCTATGCAAATATGCCTTTACACTTGCCCAGAAATTCAACCTGTTCTACCACAAGCACCATATTCTTTCGGAAACGGATCCGAAGAAAAAGCAGTACCTTCTGCTGGTCACGGATCTTGTTCGCAAACAGCTGAAAAAAGCGCTATATTTAATAGGAAGCGACGTCCCCCCGAGAATGTGATGTTTATGTCTGTTTTCTGGTCATTCAGCCTAGCATTAAGCATCCTCCTGCCGAACGGGTATGTTCCCGACTTTCCTGACGAGACTTTCACTGAAAAGGAAGCCCTTAAAATTGAGAAGGAATCGGACGATATCGAGGAAAGGATCCAGGTATATCGAAAAGCGTCGGAAAGAATGATCAAAAACCTTCGAAATGCGGTTTCCAAAAAGGAATTTCAAACCGTTCCCGGAAACCTTTCCATATGGACGGCCCTGATTACGGAATCTCTGAAAGACATCGAAACCAATCTCGATCCCAAAAAGAGAAGGCCGAGACCTCTCACTAAATATGAAATCCAGGTGCGTAAGGCCATAAAGGATATCCGGGATTTCAAAATCCGCGCCCCGGTGGAGCAGCAGGATATCTTCAACCGCTGCATCAGCCGGGCGGAAAGCGTCCGCGCCAGGATGGTGGAGATCCTTTTTAATCCTGAATAACGGGAAATACGAAGAAGTGAAAAGAGCCGTTCTTTCGTTTATTGCCGCAATGCTGATAGCCGGAACCGTTACCGCGGCATTCGGATATCGCGGCAGAGAATTCCTGACTGAAGAGGAAATAGAGGCTATCCGGAGAAATCAGAAGATCGATCCCAGGGTAAAACTGTATCTCCGCGCAGCACTCCTGCGCCTGACGTCGGCCCAGGCCCGGATGGCCGGGCAGGAAACGGAACCCGGGGATCCCCTGGAATACCTGACCCCCGAGGACATGCTGGACGGGTATTACCGCATACTGAACAGTGTCATGCTCAATCTCGAGGATGCCGGCCAAAAAATCCCGCCCGACAGAGGCGGCATTCGCAAGGCATTGAAACACCTGAGGGATCAAATGAAAAAAGCTATCCCCACGCTGGAATTCATGGAGAAAATTGCCGCAGAGAAAAACGAAACGGAGCTTACACGCCTTATACGCAGGGCCGCAGATATTTCAAACGGAGCGCTTGAAGGGGCAGAATACGGGCTTTCGGATAAATTTTCCGAATACTAACCGTCAAGCCAGAAATCGGGAGATGTTTTTATAACTCCCTGCTTCCAGGTCAGGCATTTGCGCCGGTTGAGATCCTGCAGCAGGCGTGAAAGGGTTTCGGGAGTGGCGCCTATCGCGGACGCGAGCTGTTTCTTGTTGATCTCCACCTGTATCTGTTCGCGCTCTCCATACTGTTCGAGAAGAAATGCCCGAAGCCGCTGCTCGACATCCTGGCTGGTCAGCTGCTGAATTTTATCGGTCAGGTATCGCTGTTTCCGGAGCAGCATGGCGATGAAATCGTTGCGGAAATCCTCCTCTCTCAGAAGATGCTTCAGATCCCGGCGCAACAGCTTGAATGCCAGAATTTCCGTAAGGGAGACTGCCGTAACGGGATAGTATTTCTTCTCGAACAGGATGACTTCTGCAAACACCTCGCCCGGCTGAATCACCTTGATCACGACCTCGCGTCCCTCAGGCGAAAGCTTGTGCAGGGATATCCTGCCGCGCGCCAGGAGAAACATCGCCTCCCCCGGTTCGGCCTCGCGAAAAAGAGTCGTATGTTTCGGTCTCTCTATCGGCATGCAGACCCTGGCCAGTGCATCCTTGCTTTCCCGTGAAATGCCTTCGAAAAAACCCGCCTGGTCCAGAATCTGCCTTACCTTCATTCTTAATCCTTCCTAACCCGGGGGCGTTTGTAGTAAATTTGAATAAATATTGCTTTTCTTGATCCGCGTCAATTTTATGCCGGGAAACACCGGTAAGATATCAATTGTGAACGAGAAAAAACAAACAACATTTTGGGGGATCGAAATATGGACATGTTCTGCTACCAATGTGAACAGACTTCCAAGGGACAGGGATGCGACCGCATGGGCGTATGCGGCAAAGATCCGGAGACTGCGGCGCTGCAGGATCTTCTGATTTACGCCATTAAAGGCATCAGCCAGTATGCGCACAGGGCGGGCACGCTGGGCGCTAAAGATTCGGAGATCGATTTATTTGTAGTTGAAGCGCTGTTTACCACAACCACAAATGTGAATTTCGATCCCGCACGCATACAGGCCATGCTCAAAAAGGCAACGCAGGTTCGGGAAAAAGCCCGTCTTCTTTACGAAGGGGCATGTAAAAACGCGGGCCGCGAACCGGAAAAGCTCGAAGGCCCGGCCCAACGGCCCGGCGCCTTCGAAGATATCCGGATCGACCAGGCTTCGAATATCGGGGTTCGGTCGGCTATCGCAACTCACGGTGCAGACCTTGCCGGGCTGCAGGAACTGTTAACATACGGGCTGAAAGGCGCGGCGGCTTATGCCGACCATGCCCACATACTGGGGAAGGACGACGAGAAGGTTTACGCGTTTTTCCATGAAGCGCTCTCTTACCTCGCGGATCCGAATCCGACCGTAGACGCCCTTTTCAATTTATGCATGAAATGCGGCGAAATCAACCTTGCCGTCATGGAAATGCTGGACGCCGCCAACACCGGCGCCTACGGCAATCCCGTCCCCACAAGCGTCCGGGTAACACCTGTAAAAGGGAAGGCGATCCTTGTGTCCGGCCACGACCTGAAGGACCTCGCGGCGCTGCTCGAACAGACCAGGGGAACCGGGATCAATATTTACACCCACGGGGAAATGCTGCCGGCCCATGGGTATCCGGAATTGAACAAGTACGATCATTTTGTAGGAAATTACGGCGGAGCCTGGCAGGACCAGGCCAGGGAATTCGAAGCCTTCCCGGGGGCTATCCTGATGACGACCAACTGCATCCAGAAGCCCCGGGACAGCTACAAAGATCGTATTTTCACATGCGGTCTGGTCGGTTGGCCCGGCGTGACGCATATCCCGGACCGCAATTTCAAGCCGGTGATTGACGCGGCGCAGGCTGCTGAAGGCTTTGCCGCGGACGAGCCGGAAAAATCAATAATGGTCGGCTTCGGGCATAACGCGATCCTTGGAGTTGCGGACAAGGTCATAGAAGCGGTCAAGGCCGGACAGATCAAGCGGTTCTTCCTGATCGGCGGTTGTGACGGGGCAAAATCGGGCCGGAATTATTACACCGAATTCGCCGAATCGGTCCCGGACGACTGCGTGATCCTCACCCTTGCCTGCGGGAAGTACCGTTTCAACAAACTCGATTTTGGAGATATCGGCGGTATTCCGCGCCTTCTGGACTGTGGCCAGTGCAACGACGCCTATTCGGCCATCAAGGTCGCCGGCGCGCTTGCGGAAGCTTTCCAGTGCGGCGTCAACGACCTGCCGCTGTCTCTGATCCTGTCCTGGTACGAGCAGAAGGCGTGCGCCATCCTGCTTACCCTGCTGCACCTGGGCATCAAAAATATCCGGCTCGGCCCCAGCCTCCCGGCGTTTGTAACGCCCACGGTTTTGAATGTGCTGGTGGAGAAATTCAACATAGCGCCGACAACGGATGCTGCATCGGACTTGAAAGCGGCATTGTCCGCGGCGTAGATCCGAGATACAGCAAATATCCGGTTTTAGAAAAAGGGGCGAATCTTGTGTTCGCCCCTACATCCTTCCTCTTGCCTTCTGAATTGCAGAAGGCGACATTTTCCTCTTTGCCGTCTTCCCCACCTGAAACAGATGGGCCCCGCAGCCGGCGCGGCAGTCTGAAGCTCCGAAGCGCGGAACCGGAATGGACACGCCTTTCAGTGATGCCAGGATCTGTGCGACGGCGCATTCCCGACATCCGGCATAGGCATCCTGCCCTATCAGCGTAATCTTGGGGTGGGTCAGTAGATAGTCGATGTGCCAATGGAGTTTCCCGGTTTTCGTGTCCGCCAGACGCCGGTGACGGGAAACCCGGCTTTCTATGGATTTGCGCGCGCTTCCGACATACACATAATTGCCGGCCGCAAGAGAAATTTCCCCGAGAGCCCCCACCCGCACGGTCGCTTTGCCTTTAACTTTCAGATGAAGCACATAGGCACCTCCCCGAATGGAAGGTTGAGACGGCTGCTTCTTCATTGATTCCATCCCGGTTTTTGCGGATTTGAGACAGGGGCGAACCCCTCGAGTAAACCTCGGAGTAAACAAAAGGTTCGCCCTTACACTATTTTTTTGAAAGCAGGCGGGCGCGAAGACCTGGATCTGTAGCGCAATCGATGGCGGTCCAGGCCATGGCGAGCGCTCCGTCACAGACGGCACGATCGGCCGGTTCGGCAATACATTTCACCGTAAATTCACGCTGGTGATTCACCGCAGGGTAAGAATCGATCCCGATCATGGGGTGAATCGACGGAACGGCATGAGACACATTTCCCATATCTGTCGACGCGGCAAAGCCCGAAGTAGACAGATTCACATCCGGGAATGCACGTCCCAGCGCATCCGAATTCCTCCTGAAAGAAACGGCAATATCCGCATCGTGAATCATTTCCGCATAGGGTCGATCCCCTCCGGTAATCTCCAGGGTCGATCCCGTAGCGAGGGCTCCGGCTTCAAAGCATTTGTAAACACGAGGTCGAAGATCTTCGAGTTCCGCGAGGGTTCGGCCGCGGACCAGATATTTTGCAGTCGTTCGGGCCGGGATTATGTTCGGAGCATCCCCGCCGTGCGTCGTGATTCCATGAATGCGGTCCGTGGGAAGTATATGTTGCCGCAGAAGTCCGATCGCAGTCTGAGCGATCGTCAGCGCATCCGCGGCGTTGATCCCCTGTTCGGGGTAGGCCGACGCATGCGCCTCCCTGCCGGTGTAGCAAACTTCGAACATGGATGCGGCAATAATATTGGGAGTCAGATTATCGAAAGGCGCCGGATGCACCATCATCGCCGCATGTACATCCGAGAATGCACCCCGCTCCAGCATCAGGATCTTACCTCCGGCGTTTCCGGCTTCCTCCCCGGGAGTTCCAAGGACGGAAACCGTCAGGTCCGCCTTGTCGGCAATCCGAGCCGCTGCGATTCCGGCTCCTACCGCCGCCGCCGCTATAATATTATGGCCGCAGGCATGGCCGATTTCCGGGAGGGCGTCGTATTCGGCGCAGATCGCCACATGAAGGGAGCCGTTTCCCGATTTGGCCGAAAACGCAGTCGGCAGTCCGCATATGCCGGTTTCAATATGGAATCCTTCTCCGGACAAAAATTCCAAAATCCACGCCGATGCCTGCGCCTCTTTAAAACCGACTTCCGGATGAGCATGAATTGTATGGCTTAACTCAATAATGCGCGCCTGCATGGAATCCAGTTTCTCTTTTGCGGTCGCTTTCAAATCCATAACTCCCTCATTCACAATACTCATATCTTAGTTATTCTGACGCTTTATTCATATAATCACAATACCAGAAGTCAGGAGTCAGAAGTCAGAAGCCAGACCTTTTGCGATCAATCCTTGTTTTAAAACGTTCGAACGTTGAACGTGAGACGTTCTTCCGGCTTCTGACTCCCGGCTTCTTTTTACAAATATCCACAAAATCTCCGCATTCCTGAAAATATCCTCAATATAAATATTCCCTCCGGATTGGAATAGTGAAAAGGGCTCTCAAAGTTTCTCCTATATTGTATTAAAATAAAAATTAGAGAGATGAATCCGACTGTTCTATTGACCCTTCCACGGACCGTAGTAGAATGATTCTCTTTCCTTATATATTCGCGTATTTCGGGCATGAAACCCGATCGGCGGATTATTCGTCAGCACCTTGAGGAGATGCAGCAATGTTAGTGATGATGAAGTCCCATGCCACGAAAGAAGAGATCGAAGCCGTATGCCGCAAGATAGAATCCCTGGGGTACAAGGCGCATCCGATTCCGGGAATCACCCGAACCGCGATCGGCATAACCGGAAACAAGGGTCCGCTGGAGCCGGCGGCATTCGAATCCCTTCCGGGCGTGGGAGACTGCGTTCCCGTCTCCAAACCCTATAAGCTTGTCGGCCGCGAATTGAAGGAGGAAACAACCGTTGTCGAACTGGGAGACGGGGTGCAGATAGGCGGTCGGGAACTCGCAATCATCGCCGGTCCCTGTGCGGTGGAAAGCCGGGATCAGGCCCGATCCATCGCCCGGAGTGTCGCCGCGGCAGGCGCCAGGCTGTTTCGCGGAGGAGCCTACAAGCCGCGCACTTCTCCCTACAGCTTCCAGGGACTTGAGGAGGACGGCCTGAAGATCCTGGCCGGCATACGCGAAGATTTCGGCCTCAAAATCGTTACGGAAGCGATCGACGTCCAGAGCATCGAACTGGTCGAACATTACGCCGACGTCATCCAGATCGGTGCGCGAAACATGCAGAATTTTTCACTTTTGAAACGAGCGGGCCGATCGAAGCGACCGGTACTGCTCAAAAGAGGCATCTCCGCCACTCTGGATGAGTTGCTGATGGCCGCCGAATACATCCTGTCCGAGGGCAACTACAATGTCATTCTGTGCGAACGGGGCATACGAACATTTGCCGATCACACGCGGAATACTCTCGATCTGAGCGTCATTCCGGCAGTGCAGCGGCTCAGCCATCTGCCCATCATCGTGGATCCCAGCCACGGCACCGGACGCAGGGAAAAGGTGCTTCCCCTTTCCCGCGCGGCCATTGCCGTCGGGGCCGACGGTTTGATTGTTGAGGTACACCACCGGCCGGAAGAAGCCCTTTCCGACGGCAACCAGTCGATCCAACCGCCGGAACTGGAACAGCTGATTCAGCAAATCGGTCAGATCGCCCCCATTCTGAACCGGACGCTATAGGCATACATAACGCCCGGTTCCCCTGGAGATGGAATGGATATTCTCATAACCGGAGCCACAGGCCTCATCGGATCGAAACTCTGCACCTCCCTGCTTCAAAAAAACCATCGCCTAATCCATATGGTCCGGAAACCCCCGGTATCGGAGAATCGGATTCTCTGGGATCCCGCATCGGGGAATCTGGATAAAGAGGGATTGGAAGGAATCGATGCGGTCGTGCACCTGGCGGGCGAAAGCATAACGGGCGGAAGGTGGACCCCGGAGAAAAAACGCAGGATCCTGCAAAGCAGGATTCAGGGCACACGGCTGCTGTCCGAATCTTTGGCCGGTCTTTCATCGCCTCCAAATGTATTCGTCAGCGCTTCGGCCATCGGCTATTACGGGAACCGGGGAGAGGAACGGCTCGATGAAAGCAGCGGCCCGGGAACAGGATTTCTGCCCGATGTCTGCCGTGAATGGGAACAAGCGACAGAACCCGCAGCCGCAAAGGGAATCCGTGTCGTCACATTGAGGACCGGCATTGTAATAAGCGCTCCCGGAGGCGCACTCGCGCAAATGCTCCCGGTATTTCGCGTGGGACTCGGAGGAAGAATCGGCGGCGGCCGGCAGTTTATGAGCTGGATTGCGCTGCAGGACATTACGGGAATCATCGAATTCGCAATTCGGAACGAGTCTCTGCGGGGACCTGTCAACGCCGTTTCGCCGAATCCCGTTTCCAACCGGGAATTCGCCAAAACACTGGGACGGGTGCTGTCCCGCCCATCCTTTCTTATGCTCCCCGGCTTTGCCGCGCGGCTTGCCTTCGGAGAAATGGCTGATGCCCTGCTGCTGGCCAGCGCCAGGGTAAGCCCCTCCCGATTGACGGACGCCAAGTACTCCTTCCGCTTTCCAACGCTGGAGGAAGCGCTTCGGAATGTGCTCCGTAAAAGTAACTCCGCATAGAGTCATCCTGAATAAGCCGGCAGACAGAGAATTTCATGGAATTTTGTGGACACCCATGAATTTTGGGAATTTTGTGGACACCCATCGGATGTGAAGATTTTTGAAAGCAGAATTCTTCTTAATTAGTTTGAAGTTTAAATAGT
>JAFGTD010000183.1 GCA_016934295.1 Acidobacteriota bacterium | reverse complement strand
GGGGCGTGCCCTATGCGGATCTGCGGCGCGTGGCGGTGATGGGTCTTTCCAACATTCTCGGCGGCGGCACTCACTCGCGGTTATTCTATGAAATACGCGAACGCCGCGCCTTGGCCTATTCGGTCTACACCTTCATGGATGCTTTCGCCGACACCGGCGGACTGGGCGTCTACGCCGCGTGCAGTCCGAGTAACGTTTTGGAGACACTCACGGTCCTGCGTGAACAGCTTCGGCGCATCGCCGAGGAACCCATCTCCTTGCGCGAGCTGAAAGACCTGCGTGAACAACTGCGGGGAAACCTTTTGCTCTCGTTGGAAAACACCTCCACTCACATGTGGCGCATGATCCAGCATGAAACCTACCTCCGCCGCCATCCAACGCTTGCGGCATCGCTGGCGGAAATCGAAGCCTTGACGCGCAAGGACATCCAAACGGTGGCCCGACAATTATTCCTGGAGCAGCCACTGGTCATGGCCGCAATCGGTCCGATCGACAAGAAGCAAGAACGACTCCGAAATATCCCCCTAATATAAAAAACTAAGAAAAAATTAGAGATATCGAGAAAAGCAGAGAAATACACGATATTGGACCAATTGAACGCGAATATAGTCAATTTTGAAATTTGCTAATTTTTGGTAGGTAAGATATTTTGTTAACTAGATTTTGTGCCGGATGACTTCCGGTACACATTATCTAGCAAGGAGGCGATAACAAGCATGGCGACGAAGAAGAAAGCCAAGAAAGCCACGAAGAAGAAAGTCGCGAAGAAAAAGAAGTAAGCGTTTCGACCCAAGGGGGCACTAACTATTTAGGAGCTCCTAAATAAAACGACGCGGGGCGCTGCGAACGCTCCGCGTCGTTTTAATTAATGCCTGATCCAAAGCCGGCGGGTTAACGGCGAAAAGAAGTGCGCACGGCAAAACCGGCAGGCCCGCGGTTGCGGGCGCGGAAACCTCGCCTGGGTATGAAAAAAGCCTTCCGACCGGCAAAGACTCTGATATAATTCGGCCGCATTCAGCTTGGCTTCCGAGGCCGGCGGGAGTAGTGATATGAAAAAATTATACCGTTCATCCTACGACAAAATGCTCGGCGGGGTATTCGGCGGTTTGGGTGAATATTTGGAAGTGGATTCCACCATACTGCGCCTGACGTATGTCCTACTTACCGCCTTCACGGCCCTGCTACCGGGCATTATCGGCTACATTATCGCCGTGATTATCATCCCTTCTCATCCCGGATATCCCGGCAGCGAGTGACGGAGCCCCCCGGTCTGCACGGAGATACCCTCGTGCTGCCTGAATTCCCTGTCCTGCCCTGGATATCGGGATATCGGTATAATATTATTTCCGGTCTGTCGCTGCACGGATGAATCTGGGCATGGCTTCAGGGCTCCCTGGCCGTACGGCCCTCAAAGCACGACCGTTCAAAGGGATTGGGAAAAGATCCCGGCGTCATCCGGGCCTGACACGACCCTATCCGCGCTTACGACAACCGCGTGCTGGCCGGCATTGACATCGACGACCGACTGCCGATTGCATAAAAGGCCGAATCGCCGGAGAAAAAATAGGTATATCCCTGCACCGACAGATCCCACCAGCCACCCCCTTTTCTGTTTTCTAAACGGTGCCAGGCAGCAAATTAATGGAATTAATGGGAATTAATGGTGCCAGGCGCATGTAAAGATGAAGTTGGTGCCAGGCACATGTGACGAGGCGCAGGCGAAGGAAACATACGCCAAGGCGCATCCGGAGCAAATTCGGGCCAAGATCAGATCCTGATCTCGAAGGGGGAGGCGGGGAAGAACATTGATTTGGAAGGGATACAACTGCATGCGGTTAAATCTAAGGCGAAACCGAGGGTCCATTGCGACTCTGGAATAGGATGCGTCCCAGGCCGGAAGAGAGAAAGAGGATGATTCGTTATTCGCCGGAACGGGTCTGCGGAATCCTACGCTGCGCGAAACCTGCGCAGCAGGTTTTCTCTGAAGTCATTCTCGCCGAATATTCTCATCCGCGACAAACGACCGTGAAGGTTTTCCATCTCGGCATCAAATACGCGAATAAATTCTTTGTACTTGGCTCTCCGAGTGATTTCGGAATGAGACAATCCCATATACGCTGGATGAAGGCGGACCGGTAGCAACTCGTGAGGATGTCCATATGCATAGGAAGAGTAGGTGCCGAAGGTCCAGTCGTCGGGCCGTGAGACTAAACCGGCTTTCACCGGATTGCGGTCTATATATCGAAGACATGCCAGGGCATGGCGATCATCTTGGACGATGGTGGAGAGAAAACGTTCACCCCAAAAATGACCGCATAAGCCATAGCGCCGGTTGTAGTACTTGGCATATTGAACCTTGAATTCGCACAACGCTTGCGATAGATCCGCGTCATTCAGGATGTGGATTAGCATGTGAAAGTGGTTGGACATGAGCGTGAAAGAATAGAGGATCAAACCGTATTTGAACAGGATCCTTTGGAGTATCTTGCAGAACATCTTTCTGTCCCGCTTGGCTTGGAAGCACAACTTTTTGCCGTTCGTTCGGGAGGTGATATGAAAGGTCAGGCCTTTTCCCTTGATGCGTGTTGGTCTTCCCATGACGCCCTCCTTTAGGATTGGCAACGTGTGAAGCGAGGTGGTTTGATTTGCTATGTTGTGGGATTCGACAACCTGGGTGAGAAAAAGTCTCGCGAACTATCAAACAAATGCCGAATTCCAGGTGCCAGGCACGGATTAAGGCACCGAATCGGTGCCCGAATCGGTGCCTGGCACCAAAAGGATCGTTGCGGCGAAGGAATAAAAGTATATAATTTCGAAAAATGGAATGCGCGTGAAACCGAGGTGGTCCATGCAGTGCCTTTGCCGACAACAGGATTTGCAGCCGATTCTGACCCGCCAGGGGGTCGAGGTGGATGTCTGTCCCACGTGCGGCGGGGTCTGGCTGGACAAGGGGGAGATATTTTATTTTTCCAAGGAGCCGAAGAAGCTTCAGGCCGAGATCGCCGCGGCGCTGCGTCATCCTGGACCATCCCGGCGCCGAAATCCGAGGACCGGAACGCCGCTGCAGACGCTTTCAATCTTTCAAGGCCGACTGGAGATCGACTACTGCCCGGAGTCCGGGGGCATCTGGCTGGATCAAGGCGAGCTGGAAAAAATCGCCGCCACCGCGCCCGGGGCCCTGAAGCTGACGCCGGATCCGATGCGGGACATGCCCGCCCCGGGCCGCTTGGCCGGTGGCGTGGTCCTGCCGAACCTGGCCCTGGTGTCCGGCGGCACCCTGGTGGCGCTGTACGGGTTCATCACTCTGATCCTGATCACCCTGGTCACGCTGGATGTGGTCTCGTCGACCGCGGCGCTGGTGCTGGGAGTCGGGTTCGCGCTGCTTCAGTTTCTGCTCTCGCCCTTCATCATGGACCTGAGCCTGAGCTGGTTTTACCGCTTGCGTTGGGTGGAGGCGGGGAGGCTGGATCCCCGCCTGCGCGCATTCATCCAACGGACCGTCTCCGCGCACAAGATGAAATTCCCCCGGATAGGCATCATCGAGGACGGCGCTCCGAACGCCTTCACCTACGGCCACACACCCAACAACGCCCGCGTGGTTATTACCCGGGGACTGACCACACTGTTGGCCCCTGAGGAATTGGAGGCCGTGGTTGCCCACGAGATCGGGCACGCGGTGCACTGGGACATGCTGTTCATGACCCTGGCCTACCTGGTGCCCCTGTTGCTCTACTATCTGTTCCGGGTTCTCATCGAGATGAGTTCGCGGCGGGGCAACGACCGGGGCCGAGGTTTCGCGGTCATGATCGCGGTGGCCTCGTACCTGCTGTACATCATCTCCCAGTACATCGTGCTCTGGCTCTCGCGGGTGCGCGAGTACTACGCCGACCGTTTCG
>JAFGTD010000182.1 GCA_016934295.1 Acidobacteriota bacterium | reverse complement strand
TCCTTTGCACCATTGAGTGCGTTAATTAATGTCGAAAGCATAACAGCTTTACGACTCGAGAACCGACCTTCTCATCCCATCTCCAAAAACTTACGCTCGCGTGAGGAACAGAGGCAGGCCGGTCTTATTGGAATAGGACGGGCGATAACGCTCAGTATCGAACATTCTAAAAACATCGATATGTCGGGGACCCATTTTCGGATCCGGAATTTCCACCAGGGCATAACATCCGTTCTGAATGGCCGTCATCAAACCGGTCTTCTTGTCCCGGATGCACTCCACGGCCATATTGCCGAATGTCGCGGCAATCATCTTGTCGATGAAATCAGCCGCTCCGCTGCGCAATTCGTAGGTCAGATCGCTGATGACCGTTTCCTCCTTGGTGCGCGCCCGGACTTCCGCACCGAAGTCCTCACCGACATGTCTCTTCTTGCGGTGCCCGTATGCATCCGGCTCACCGTATTCTCCAAGGGAGTACCCGTCCCACGTAGCACCCTCCGAAAGCACCACCAGGCTGTAGCGGCTGGAGTTGTGCCTTTTATCTTCCATTATAAGGTCGATCATTTTATCGAGATCAAACTTATATTCCGGAATAGCGCATCGGATAGCCGTCACCATGGCCGTATATAACGACGTATAGCCTGCGTCCCGGCCGAAGACCCTGAAGATCCCGATGCGTTCGTGCGAGGCAACCGTGGAACGCTGGCGTTGTATGGCGTCCACCGCCCGCGTGATCGCCGTAGCGAATCCCAGGCAGTATTCGGTGTTCCGCACGTCGTTGTCCATGGTTTTCGGGATTGCGACAATAGGAACGCCCTTGTCCTTGAGAATAGACGAAAAGCTCAGGGTATCGTCACCCCCGATGGAGATGAGGCAGTCAATTTGGAGAGCTTCAATGTTTTTGAGCACCTGTTTTGTGACGTCATACAGAACTCCCTTGGCCGATTCCTTCTTCGGGAAATCCATATTGTTCAGGTGATCCGGAAGGGATTTCATTTTGATCGGATTCGTGCGGCTGGTATGAAGGATCGTACCGCCCGTTCGATCGATAGTGCGCGTATTGTGGCGATCCAGCGTCATGGTATAGCGGGCTACGCTGTCGGGATCGTCAAAATTGATATGCGTCAGACCTTCCCAGCCCCGACAAATCCCCAGGATTTCATACCCCTCGATGATACCTGCCTCCACAATCCCCTTAATGGCCGAATTCAATCCGGGAACATCCCCTCCCCCGGTCAAAACACCTATTCTTTTGGCTGCCATGCCTCCTCCAAGTTATTGAATGATCCCTATATTCATACAGCATTGCCAAAACAGTGTAAATGGTGACAGGCTAGAATTGCACTTTTTTACCGACTGGCGGTTACCGTTTCCGGGCAACGGACAAAAGTGCAATTCTAGCCTGTCACCATTTTTTTGTTTACCCACAACGCGGAAGCCAGCAGCAGGCAGCCGATAAGCAGCCTTGCATAGTCGGTAGCTTCCTTGAGAATCAACAGGCTCAGGACAACTCCTACGGGAATTTTCATATTATTCATAACGGCGAGAACGCCGTCATTCACCTTCCGGGCACCGAAATTCCAAAGGAAAAAACAGATGCCCGATGCAATGATTCCGAGATACAGCAGGAAAAGCCATTGAAGCGGACTTACGGTGAGTCGACCATAATCCGTAGCGGCCAGCGAAAATAAACCGGCAACGACAACGGCGCCGGCATACATAATGCCGAAAACGTTTTTATCCCGCAGGTCGGGCATGGAAGCCATCCACCTTTTATATGCGATCTGCCCGAATGCAAAAGCCGCATTCGACACCTGGATAAGTACCACTCCGTACAAACTGACAGACAGGGATTGATCCGGATAGCGGATAACGGCCCCGCCCGCAACGGCCATCAAGGCCGCCAGCAGGAAGGCTTTATGCAGTCTTTTTCCGTAGACACCGTTAAATATTGTTACGAACAGAGGCGTCGTGGTCGTCATCAGGACAATGGTATGGGCCGGCAGATATTGATAGGCCGCGATATAGGCAACGTACATAATGCCGAATTGCACCCCTCCGATGAATGCCAGCTGCAGGCCGTCCCTAAGCCGTATCCCGGCCGTGCGCATAAAAGGAACGAAAACCAGAAAAGAAAGCAGGAGCCTGACAAACGACACGAAACCGGAGTCCAGAGAGACCAGCCATCCTTTGATAATGATGAAGGAAAATCCCCAGATGAGAGAAACAACAATCAGGTATGGCATGACGAGGAAATCCGCAGGCTAAACAATGTATTTACAGCCATATATCTTATATATAAAAAGAAAGCTCATATTGCCCCAAAAGGGCCGTTTTTGTCATGCTTTTCTTGATCAACGCACGTAACCGGAATCAATTCCTCAGCCATAGCCAGGCTGCGGATAAAGCCAGGGTAATGAGGGTAACCGGTATCCCCACCTTCGCATGTTCTTTCCATGTAACAGCGACATTGTAGAGCCGGGCCTGCTCGACCACGATGATATTGGCGATACTGCTTACAATAAAGAGGTTCCCGGCCAGGGTGCTGGAAAGGGCAAGAATAGCCCCGCTCAGGGGATGTGTTGCTGCAGGAAGAAGAAGCATGGTTGCGGGCACATTCGAAACCAGGTTGGACAGGATCGCCGTAATCCCGAACAGCCAGGCGGGATGTCCGACATCCACTCCCACAAGATGAAGCGCCTTCATGGCCGCACCCAGGCCCCCTGTAGAAACAAGGACGGAATTCACGACAAACAGCCCTGAAAAAAGAACCAGCAATTGCCAGTCCACCAGGCCCAGGATCTTTCTTGAAGCCATCCTGCGGCTGGACAGCAACAGGCCGGCCGCAGCGAGGGCTACAATCTCACGCGGGTACGGCGTAAAGAGAAAAAACAGGATCAGGCCGCCCAATACGAAAAAGCCTTTTCCCGTCTGCCAGGTGTCGTACGGCGGCGCATCGGCATCACTCATCGTGAGCCCCCCGATCCGTTGCACCCCCAGGCGACGGCTGACCACGATCCAGACAGCGGCAAGCCCCAGAATAACAGGGATACCGGCATCGATGAGATACCCTGCAAAAGAAAGGGAAAGCGTCTGACCGATCAGCATATTCTGTGGATTCCCGATCAGTGTCGCAGCGGAACCGATATTGGAAGCACAAGCCAAAGCCAGCAGAAACGGGACCGGATTGAGGCGTCTCCCGGCACAGGTCCGTATCAGCACAGGCGTCATCGCCAGGCACACAATATCATTAGCCAATACGGCGGAGAGAGCTCCGGCGCACACAATCAGGCAGGCCAGGAAAGCCTTCGGAGACACATCCATTTCCCCGAGGCGCCGGGTCAGGCGCGCATAGAATCCCCCCAGCCTGAACTGGGCCGAAAGGACCATTAATCCGAGCAGGAGGGCGATTGTCGAAACATCGATGGCCCGCCACGCATCTACGGGTTGGATCTTTCCGGCGGCAAGCAGAATAATCGCGCCCAGAAGCGCAATCCCGGTTCGGTCCAGAGCCAGGCTGGGAATCCGGCCGAGCATCATTCCGGCATACACAAAGACAAAAACGACTATAACAATTGTATCCATTGTATCCAGAGCCGGCGATCCGCATTCATGCAGTTCCGGGGCGCCGGTTCAGAATGCTACGACCGTCAATCCGACGACCAGTCCCGGGACCTTGAGATGTAATGCCGGCTTCGAACTTCCACGAACCAGCAGTTCAGCGCCGATCGTAAGAAGAACCAATGACTGGGATTTCAAGATCAAAATACTGAACTACACCACATAATCCGGGCCGATGATTCCGCCGGAAATGACGACCTTCATGGCCTCCTCGATGGTCCATCCGGGATCCCGCGTCTGGGATTTTCGGACCAGCACCATGGTGCCGGATGTGGGCAACGGCGGTGTTGGAATATACACTTTTAAAAGTATTTCATTGTTCTGGCTTCTGTCGACAATCGTTCCGGTAACAAAGCCTACAGTCCACATGCCCGGCTTGAGATACTCCACCAGCACCGGCCTTTTGAAAACCTGTTTCTCAGGCAGCGAGAGGGTTGTGGCAAGCTGCTTGCCTACCTGGTAGGTTGTATTGACGAGCGGTATGCGCCGGACTAAATACTCCAGAAAAGAGAAAAGCTTCCGGCCGGCGATGTTGCTGGCGATGAATCCCATCAGGTAGAGCATCAAAACCACCAGTATGATGCCCAATCCTGGTATGCTGAATCCCAGAAAGCGCTCGATGACACCGGTCACACGCTGGTCTATCCCCACATAAATCAGGTGGATGACAAAAATCGACAAAGCCGGCGGGATAATGGCCAGCAATCCGCGAAATATATACTTTTTAAAATGCTTGAAAACGGGTCTTATTCTTTTTGACATAGGTTTTGCCGCGTGAAGGATACAACGCAATTTTATTGCATGCACGAACAATTTGATTTTCGGTCGGTTTTATAACCGCATACGTTCCCGTCCCTTAGGCCGGAGAAAATGCGTTTACCGGCGCCTTGCCGGCAGAAATTCCGCGTCGCCTTTTACCGCAACTGAATTTGCCTCAAAATCCGGATAGAGATGCCGTCCAAAGATGCACTTTTTGCGCAGTCTGTCGTCATACTTCATTTAAAAATCCATAAGTTAATCCGAGACAATGAAATAGACACCGAACTACAGCCGGGCAGGAGTGCATTTTTTGCAGATGCGGGTTAATTATTCCAGATCAAGGCCATAACGCTTGATTTTGTAATGAAGCGCCCGCAGGCTTATGCCCAGTATCCTTGCAGCTTGTGTACGATTCCGGGTTATTTGAGAAAGAACGCTGCGGATCACCCTCTTTTCAATGCCTTCCAGGGTTTGGTCAAGACGCAGAGTAATCTCCGTTCCCCTGTTTTTGGATCCGACTATCTGGTCGGGCAGGTCGTCGGGTTCAATAACATCGCTTCGGGTAAGAAGCACCATGCGCTCAATCGTATTGCGGAGTTCCCGGATATTACCCGGCCATTCGTATTGAACCATCAGTCTCTGTGTTTTCTCCGATATCGTCTTCACCTTCTTTCCGTGCACCTGGCAAAATTCCAGGAGAAAGGACTCCAGAAACAACGGGATATCTTCCCGGCGTTCCTGTAAAGAAGGCATCTTGATTGGAACTACATTCAGACGATAAAAAAGATCTTCCCGAAATCTTTTCCCGGCAATCTCCTCTTCCAGGTCTTTATTTGTTGCGGCGATAAACCGAACGTCCACCCTGACGGTCCTGGTGCCGCCTAATCTGCGCAGCTCTCTATCCTGCAGAACTCTCAGAAGATCGACCTGGGTTTTAAGGCTCATGTCCCCGACTTCATCCAGGAAAAGCGTCCCTCCCGAAGCCATTTCGATACGTCCGATCTTGCTTGTGTTCGCCCCGGTAAACGCCCCGGCTTCATATCCGAAAAGCTCGCTTTCAATAAGAGTATCCGGCAAAGCGCCGCAATTGAGAGTGACAAAACCACGGTCTCTCCTCTGGCTGCGGTCGTGGATGGATTTGGCAACCAGCTCCTTGCCCGTGCCGCTCTCCCCCGTAATCAGGACTGTCGCATTGGTCGGGGCTACTTCCCCCATGATCTTAAAAATAGACCGTATGGACGGGCTGCTTCCAATTATCTTAGAGAATTCCTCCTTAATGCTGAGGCGCCTTCGAAGGTTTCGGTTTTCTATGGACAAACGATGCTTATCCAGCGCCTTTTCGATGAGCAGAGTCAGTCGTCGTCGATCGACCGGCTTGGCAATATAATCGTAAGCCCCCAGTTTCATCGCCTCCACGGCGCCTTCCACCGTTCCATAGGCTGTGAGGAATATCATTTCCGTTTCCGGGCAGGTTTCGTGCATACAACGCAGGATGTCCAGTCCGGATCCACCGTTCATGCGCAGGTCGGAAATCACCAGGTGAAACGAATTTTTCTGCAGCGCCCTGATTGCCTCCTCTACGGAAGCGGCTGTAGAAACGTGATATCCATCGTCCTGCAGCAAAGCTCCAAGCGCCTCGCGGATATTCACTTCATCATCGACGACCAGGATTCTTGCATTCAGCTTGGCCATTCCCCGGCTCCCTTCCTTCAGGATGAAACGGGCAATTCAACAGTGAATCTGGAACCTGCCCCCGGAACACTATCAACAAGGATAGCACCTCCATGTTCCCGTGCAATTCGATCCGCTATTGTCAATCCCAAACCCGTACCCTGGGTGCGAGTGGAAAAAAACGGTTCGAAAAGTCGAGGCAGTTTCTCCGGCAGAATCCCTTCGCCCGTATCCTGGACACTCACAACTGCAAGCAAGGTAGTCTGACCCGCACTCGGACGCTGAACGGTTTCTGCATGTATGGAAAGCCTTCCGCCATCGGGCATGGCATCGATTCCGTTAATAACCAAATTCAGGAAAAGCTGTTTCAATCGATCTTCGTATCCACGGATGATTATCGGCTCCCCGCCTATTTCCTGACATACCACTACCTTTCGTGATTGGGCATGGCTTTCAATCAGTTCGACAACCTGTTGCAGCAAAGCTTCCAGACGAATGGCGTTCGAGGCGGTATCACCGGGACGGGCGAAAGAAAGGAAATTTTCCACCACACCGGCCAGACGGGATATTTCCGAATCGAAAACCCGGATATATTTCTCTATTTTCCCCCCTTCGGAGGGCGGCGCCTGAATAAGCTGCATGTTCCGCTCCAGCAATTCCAAATTCAGGTTAAGCGCTTCCAGTGGATTCCGAATCTCATGCGCGAGCGCAGCTGCAAGCGTCCCCATGGTTGAGAGCCTTTCCGCGTCTTTCATCTGGCGCTGCAGCGCAACTTCTTCACTAACGTCGCTGATTATAACCAGGGTTTTGTTTTCTTTCCGCAGACGGCTTTTTAGCGGCAACGTCGAAATTCGAACGGTACGCGTATTCTCCGGAGAACCGATATTCAGCTCTGTTTCTTTTACGAAAGCCCCTTCCTGCAGTGCGGCTTTTACAACCGTTTCCACCTGCGGAAAGTCCTGAAGAATATCAGGGAATCTACAGTCGGAATCAATCCGGCTGTCAAGAAGCAGGATTCTGCGCGCGCTTTCGTTTGCCAGCATTACCGCCCCGTTCCGGTCCAGGACTATAACGCCAATCTCCAGACTTTCCAGAATCTGTCCCAACAGCATCTGCAGTTTCTTCCGCTCTGCAAAATTAACCCGGTCGCGGATAATGACGCCAATGCTGGCTGCGGTCAATGCCATGAAAGCAACAAAAATAACGGGCAAAGGAATTATTTGGATGCTGACGGGGAAAAGCTGCCTTTCAAAATATTCCACTTCCCGCGCGCGGAGAGAGACTTCCCATTGGAAAGCAATAAGCATAATCCAGAGGAATACGTTTATGACAACCAGAAGTGCATATATGAGGGCCCTGGGGCCTACGCCTTCTTTCCAAATCTTACTGCCGGGCAGCTTTAACATTTAATATTCTTATTGATGGAAAATCATTGCGGAACCGTTTTCGGATACAACTCTACTGAAACAGTTGGAACGCACAACCGGTAAAATGGAATCTCACAGGCGTGCAAATTGTGCATGCTTCGCGTTGTTTTTTACGAGTGCAATCCCGGCATTGCAGCCGCCGGGGAACTTCGCCCGAAAAGAATCCGATTTCAACCTCACACTCTCATGGGATCGGGGGAGACAATTCGGACCATAAGCAAGTTACATTATTCCAGCAATTTATAGATCTCCCGCACCTCCCCAAAGACAGATAATTATGACACATCCGCAGGACGGAAACCCATTTTGTTTTGCATCCATCGATTGGCACGAAGATTGCAGACTATCGGGAAAGTCGCAAAACGGAATGTCAATAGGGACAGTCCCGAGTCGCGAAGTATCGACAAATAGGAGAGTCGAAAATGAAGAGAATAATTGGAGTTCTATTGCCCGTATTCGGGCTGATTATCTTACTGAGCGGGTGCAGCTCCGCGCCGACCGAGGAAATCAAAGCCACAACGGATGCACTTGAATCAATCGAAACCCCTGACATCAACACCTATGCGCCGGAAAGCCTTGCGGCGGCACAGGATGAAATGAATAAAGCGCTGGCTGAAGTCAAGACGCAGGAAGAAAAGTTCGCATTAACCCGTGATTACAAGCAATCGGTAGCCTTGCTGAAATCCACCAACGAACTGGTGGAGAAAGCCGCTAATGAAGCCCAGGCCAATAAAGCGAAAGCGAAAGCAGACGCTGAAACCGCCCTTGCGGAACTTCCTCTTATATTACAGGAAGCGTCGGATCTTTTAGCAAAAGCGCCGAAGGGCAAAGACACAAAAGCCGACCTTGAGGCGATGCAAAACGACCTGAAGCTGGCTGAAGAAAACGCTGTTGAGGCCAACAACGCAATGGCCGCAGAAAAATACCCCGACGCCCTGGCGAAGTCGCGTACGGCAAAAGAAAAGTCCTCCTCAATAATCGAGCAGGTCAAGAGCGCCCGCCAGAAGCTCGGCAGAAAAAGCTAAATCCCGCGATTTCGCATATTCTCGTATCCAAAGGCTGGGATGGTAAGAATCAGCAAACGTTCCATCATTGCGTCCATTGTGATTGCACTGGGCCTGCTCCTCGCATCGGGCGGCTATAAAGTCTGGTCGATGACCTCGGTTCGTAATCGGCCATGGCTTCTGGAAGCCGGACTCCGGTTTCGGCTGGCTGAATGCAGAACAGGCCCCGGGCTGATCTCCTTTCGTGAAGAATGGGACAATCTGACCGCTAAGGCACGGGAAGTGGAATCGTGCCTGGCCGCAACTGACCGCAAGGTTCGGATCCGTCGGGATTACTCCGAATGCATCTCCAAAATATTTACCGCCCAACTGGAGGCCAGGCTTCTTAGTCTGAGAATGGATCAGAGGGAACAGAATCAGAAAAATATTCTGGATACTTTGATCCCTTCCTTAAACCTTGCTTTATCCGGAGGCGAGGGGAACAGCAAAAGCTGGGCTCAATTTAACCTGAACGGCATCGAGATAACCCGTGCAAGAAGCCTGCTGGAAGAAGCGGAAATTTTTTATGGACAGGATGAAATTGAGCTGTCTTTCAATGCCGCCCTTCGCTCGTGGATTCACTGGGATCGCTTCAGCCGCAAGAATGATACGAGATTTTTGCGATTTTCCGACGCGGCGCTGCACAAACAGTGGAATCAACAGGTCGATCGGCTGTTGGCATGGTCAAAAAGCAACGACCGCAGGGCTATTGTAATAGATAAATTCAACCATGCATGCCTCCTGATCCATCGCGGCCGGATTCAAAAGCGTTACCGTGCGGATCTGGGAAGAAAATGGTACCAGCGCAAATCCCAGGCACAGGATGCTTCAACCCCGGAAGGGGAGTATGTCGTCACACGCATGATACCTCGGGGAAAATATGGACATGCTTTATTGATCAATTATCCCAACGCCGAGGACACAACCCGGTTTCGATCATTGAAGCGCGACGGGATCCTGCCGGAAAACGCACGGATCGGAGGCAATATAGAAATCCACGGCAAGGGAGGGAAAGAAACCGATTGGACCGACGGGTGTATTTCACTGAACGATGACGACATGCTTGAACTGTACGGTTTCGCATACACGGGAATGCCGGTGACGATCGTAGGAATCGGTCGCTGGGCATCGAGCGATAAGGATTAGCGGAAGATGCACAGCCTCACAGCGTCAAAACAAGGAGGATATGCCTCATTCATAAACAGAGGGGTTGTACGATCCTTCTTTGCCCTGCTTTGCGCCCTGATTTTGTTCGCAGCCTTTTTCCTGTTCGGCAAATTCCGACAGATACCGGAGGAAACTGCGGTCACGGTTATCGATCCCGCTGTTGCCGCCATGGATATCCCCACACTGCGAAAGCAGATAGTCCTGACTGAAAATCAACTCCGCCAGATGGATAACAGGAGGGAACGAATGTTTCCAACCGATCCGGCGATACTCGTAGACAGTGCGGCGAATCAAATTTCCCTGATTCGGAACTCACGCGTCGAGATCCAGGACAAATGTTCTACCGGGACGGGCTTTGAGCTTTCGGACGAAAGCGGTAAACGAACCTGGACTTTTGATACTCCGCGAGGGTACTTCAGGGTGACCGGCAAGGTGGCAAATCCGGTCTGGATTCGTCCGGACTGGGCTTTTATTGAAGAGGGGAAGCCCATCCCGAAAAATCCGAAGGAACGGGCTCAGGCAAACGTCCTGGGTGACTACGCCATTTCCTTCGGCAATGGATATTTCATCCACGGGACCCTCTATACCAGGCTGCTGGGAACCAGCGTAACCCATGGATGCATCCGGGTGGGCGACGAGACGCTGAAGAAAATATACGAAGCCGTTCGGGTCGGAACCCCAATATGGATTTATTAAAATGATCCCGATTCTTCCAAAAAACGGCAGCCTGAAGCTGCAATGGGCGCTCCTGCTCTTTATACAGCTGGGGATTCCATGGACTTTTTCCTGTCAAGCTTCATCAGGAGAAAAGAACGGCGGCACAAAAACCGAAACGCAAATTCTTCAACAACGGCTCGTTGAGCTGAAACTCAGGGAAAAAGCGCTGCTGCAGGAAAACGCTCTCGCGCGAAATCCCGAGCCCTATCTCCTGGTACACCTTTCAGGCGGCAGTTTGGAGCTCAAGGCAAAAGGCCGTATCCTGCGCGCTTTCAAGGTCAAACGTCTGGAGACGAATCTGGAAACCATCCCTGATACCGCCCAGGTCCTATCGGAAGTCAAACCTGTCCAAAAAAACGACCGGCCGAAGATTAAACCCGGCGATGGAGAGGCGGCGACAGTCGAAGCCGTCCGGAAGAATTTATGGGGGCTGCACCGGGTGCCTCAGGATTTCAAACTGGTCTTCCGTAACGGCATGATTCTGGGAATCCGGGCGCTTCCTTCGGAACGAACCGGCGTCGCCCCCGTCAAATTTCTAAAAAACCTTTATCGAAAAATCCTGGACCGGTATCGGCATGAACAATCGTCCGATCAGACTCGATCGCAGATTATTCAGTTGTGGCTGGATGAGAATGACGCCAGGCTCCTCTTCTGGTCCCTGCCCGGACAGTTTAAAATTTTGATCGTTCAGGGATAAGACTCCTCTGGAAGGGATCAGCGAAACGGCGGAGGTGCATGGGAATCGAACCCACCCAGCCTACCTTCCGGTAAACCACAACTGGATTTGAAGTCCGAAAACCAATAACCAATCGCCTTCTGGTAAGAAGCTCTAAATGATGTGTTTACCGCCACATACTACACATTCAAAAAAAAGTCTATATTGCCTCAGGTTGCGTAGAATTACTATGTTTTCATAGGGAACCAATTACGAACTAATCCGCAATCAATCCGCAAACAACACATAATTCAGTGGTTAGAGGAACCCTTCCAATTTTCTACCCAAACCGGGATAAATCAAATAGTAATCGTTTAAGTCATTCTTGGTACCATCTTTGGTACTTTTACGAAGTCATAAATGCACCCGGTTTAAAATACTAATAACAATAGCGAATGCTGAAGTGCCAGATGCGGCCCGGTTCCGGAAAACCTTCGCGGTAATAGTAGTTACGGTCAAAAAGGTTTTCCACGCCCGTTTGAGCGTTCATTCCGGAAAGCAGAGGGACTGTGAATCCGATGTCCGCAGTGGCGAATTTGGACGCCGGGGTCACCGTGCCGGTATCGTTGATGGTCAATGTCCCGCTTTCATAGCGGATGGCCCCCAGTAGAAGGATTTCACGGGGCAGGATTAAATTAGCCGTGGATACGATCTTGTGTTTCGGCGCCCGGACCGGATACGCCCTCAGCATATTGGTCGGACCGGAAATGTTCCATTGCAGATAACTGTATTCCGTTTTCAGGGTCAACCGCGAAACCGGCTTGCTCTGTAGTGCAATCTCCACTCCCTTGTGCACTTCTTTTCCGACATTCACGGCCTGCTGGCATTGGCCATCAGGCATCGACGGGCACTGGCCCTCATACTCGGCCGGAACAATTGCATTCTGGATGGCATCGGACACGTCGCTCCGGAACAGATCCGCCTGCAGTACCGTGTTCCTACCGAAAATGTGCGAGAATCCCAGGCTCCAGTTTCTTGCGTGTTCCGCCTGAAGCGCGGGATTGGGTATCGCCCTGCCGTACCTATAGGAATATCGGTCTTTCAGCATGGGAAAATGGCTTTTCCGCGCAAAGGAGAAGAACAGAGAACTCCTTTCTGACAGTGAATAGGAAATGGATGCCACCGGGTTGAAATTCCAGATACGATCCGGACAATCGGAGCCTCCACAACTGAAGGGCTCGACAGAGTATGTCCTGACGGCGTTTTTACCGCTGCCGATGACCGTCGTTATGAGGTCCTCTGCTTTGACGGCATCCAGGATGTCCTCGCTAAAGCCCAAAGTAGCGCGAATACGAGAGGAAACCGTAACGATGTCCTGAAAGCCTATGGAAAACATCCGGTCGTGCTGCGTTCTCCAGGGTTCCGTGAATATTGCTGTGTTCGTATACGTCGTACCACTCTCTTTGTGAACGTCGTCCTTTAGAAGAAACGATGCGCCCATGGAGTGCCGTGAAAATCTCCTTGTCGTAAATTCCGCCGAAGCCCCTGCGGAATAGTCATCGTATGGTGCAACGCTGGATACGCTTGAATAGCTTGAATCCGTAAAGCCGGTCATATTGTTTCGATAGCGGTCGTAGAAGGCCCGGAATTTGACCGAATCCGCCGCTCCCAATCCCGTATTGGAATTAAAGTAGTACATCTCCTTCTTCCAATAGGGCCAGCGCCAGAACTTGGCTTTGTTGTTTTCCGTGTCCGTTCCCGAGTATGGCGGAACCCCGTAATCGGATTTCTGGTTGGAGTACGACAAAACGTATCGATCGTTCTCCCGCGGAGTCCATCCGAAGCGTCCGTTGTATCTAACATCGCGACGGTCGGAATTGAGGCGATCGTATCCCTGCTGCATTTCATTGGGAACGAATTTACCTGAAACGGGAAAGTAATCGGTCTGAAGCCAATCCATCCCTCCCTGAACGAAAAAAGACCGCCATCGGGAACCCAGGTGCAGCAGCGATTCCAGCCTGTTTCCCGAACCGGTGCCGGCAGCGGCGTCGGCATCCAGTTTTTTCCCCGGCTGGCGGGTTACCAGATTAACAGCTCCTCCCAGGCCGTTCGGCCCCAAAAGAGGAGACGAATACCCTTTGGCTACGTCGATTTCACTTAAATCACCGGTCAGAAACCGGCTGATGTCGGCAAAGCCGTCATAGGGTATGTAGGTAGGCATGCCGTCCACGTACAGGCCGACCTGGCGGGAGTCGAAACCGCGAAGCATGATTCCCATTCGCCCGCTGGCGGAATTGTGATCCACGCCTATGCCCGGAAGGAAAGGAAGGGATTGAGCGACATCCGTAACATTAAGATTCCTGATTTCTGTTCGGCCGAGGCTGGAAATAACGGGTGATAGAGGGGAAGTCTCCGCAGTGACGGTGATTTCCATCGGACCCAGATCAAAAGCGCGACTCGCGTCCCGATCGATCAGGGATTGAACCGTTTCGTTCATATCGTTCACTATTTCCCGAATCTGTTCAACATTCCAGGGCTCTAAAGGAGCGGGAGGCAACGAGACACTGGATTCAGGAGTCAGCTTCAGCCAGATTTCAATTCCCGAGTAAATCTGAGCCACTGCCACCCGCTGTTCCTCCAGGCGCGTTGAAGAAGCATTCTGAAGGTAAGTGAGATCTTCCAGCCAGGTATAGAGCTGTTTGCTTTGAGCCATTAACGTGGCTGCCGGCAAAAGGACCATCAAAACGACAAGGCTGCTTGCGGTAAAAATTCTGGAGTTATGTTTGGAGATCACTTTTTAAATTCCTGTAGTAATTGTTAAATGATTTAGCGTGAGGATCGGACCGGGATGAATATCGGCACCCCGTCGCCGATGCCGCCATCGTAGGAAGCCAGGAAATTCTGTATCCTGTCGGAAAGCAAAAAGTCGGAAAGCTTTGAAGCGCCTTTAAAATTGGCGAATGGAAACCTTTCAGGATTCGCTGCCATCGACATGTAGGGGCGGCGCATGTCGGGATCGCCCTGTACCATGATTTTCACATTGGGATCGGATTCCATTTTGTGGAAAAGAATGGGCATCCTGCCGACAATCATGTAGGCATTCCTGCTTGCAACGTAATGCAGGATGCTTCTCGTTCCCGTGTGTTCATATTTTAGAACCCATGGTCCGATCATGCGCACGCCAGCCCTGGAGAACAAGGTGTGCGCCGTTTCCCTGGGGCCGTTGGACAGAAAGTCGAGCCAGTTGGATTGTGTTTCCGCGATCTTCCTGACGGCCGCAACTCCATCCCTCATGCCTGAAATGCCCGCCGGATCATCGGCAGTGCCGACGATAACAAGGTCGTTCTTGGCCCAGGGGCGCAGGTCGCGAGCCCATCCGTCGGCTACCAGATTTGTGGTCGTGTCGCTGGAGTGCATGGTAAGAAAATCAACTTTTCCCTCTCTCATGGCATGCGCGAGAGCCGGTTTCTCACCGGTGATGACAACCTCGATCTGAATCCCTGTTTCCGCCTCAAACTTTTCCTGTATCTCGCCCCACAGGGGCGTCATGGTCATGCCCCCGATAACGGCAACCCGGACCGGCTTTGATGGGGTCTCGCCGAAGATGCAAAATGTTGAAGTGGCGGTAAGCAGTAAAACAGCAAAGCCGATATAAACGATCCGTTTTCTCATAGCCCCTCTTATGGAATAGTTAAATTACAATGTATTTTAATAACGACATTTTTATAACATACATATGTAATTTAAAAGAAACATTATGTTAAAATATTGCGGTTTTACGAGACCGCAGAATCCGTAAATGTTTTCGTTCAACCGGTTTCAGTCTCGATTTAAATGCGGGTTCTCGGAATCCGGTCCACAATCCAAGGAGTCGGTTATGCTCTCTGAAAAATCTCCGGGATCACTTCGATATCGTCATTATTTACGGATGTTCGGAATCCTGTTCTTTCTGTTTATATCTGTTATGGCGGCCGCGGCTCAGGACGGAATCCTCGTTTTTGCCGGAGCCGCCAGCAGGCCCCCGACCGAAGAAATCGCTGCGATTTTCAAGAAAAAAACGGGAATAAAAGTTGAAACCGTATTCGGCGGGTCCGGATATGTGCTGTCTCAAATGAAGCTGGCCAAACAGGGAGATATATACTTCCCCGGTTCCTCGGACTATATGGAGAAGGCAAAAAGGGAGGGAGATGTTTTTTCAGAAACGGAAAAAGCGGTAGTGTATCTTGTCCCCACGATCAACGTTCAAAAGGGCAATCCGCAAAAAATCCGAACGTTGCCGGATCTTCTCAAGCCGGGATTGAAAGTGGCCATAGCCAATCCGGAGGGAGTGTGCGTCGGGGCTTATGCCGTCGAGATTATCGAGAAAATATTCACTCCCGGACAAAAGGCGGCTTTCAGAAAAAACCTGATCAATTACACCGGAAGCTGCGAAAAAACCGCTACAGCCATTTCGCTGAAACAGGCCGACGCCGTGATCGGATGGCATGTCTTCGAACACTGGGATCCGGAACGCATTGAGAACATCCGCTTAAGCCCGGATCAGATTCCCCGCATCGGTTATATACCTATTGCCGTATCGAGGTTCACGAAAAACCGGGATCTGGCGCAGCAATTTATCGATTTCATGCTTTCCCCCGAAAGCAGGTCCGTTTTCAGAAAGTATCGCTATTTTGCCTCACCCGGGGAAGCCGCCGAATATATCGGATCGAATAAACCGGTCGGCGGCGAATACACCGTACCTGTAGACTGGTTGAAGAAATAGAAAGGCGGAATTCCGACACAATCATGAACTTCAAACGTTTCACAGTCGCCTCGGCGCTCTTTATCTTCGTGTTCTATGGAGGATTGATCGCGTCATTGGCCTATTTCCTGGACGGCAGGGTTCTATGGGAAACACTGTTTTCCGAGCGGACCCTGTTTTCCATCAGGCTCAGTGTCGTAGCCGCCACTCTGGCATCTTTATTGGCGCTGATTATCGCTGTTCCGGCCTCCTTCGCGCTATCGCGCCACTCCTTTCCCGGCAGGATGGTCGTGGATACTATTCTTGAATTCCCCATCATTGTATCGCCCGCTGCGCTTGGCGCCATCCTGCTTATATTTTTCAATAATCCTCTGGGGGAGTGGATACAGCAGAATGTCATGACGTTCGTCTTCGTTTTCTCCGGTATCGTTCTGGCTCAATTCGTAACCATTCTGGGTATCGCAACGCGCCTTGTGAAATCGACAATGGACGAGATCCCCGCATCCTACGAACAGGTTGCACGCTCCCTCGGAGCGACACCCGCCCGAGCTTTTGCAACAATGACCCTCCCTCTTGCCCGAAGGGGGATTATTTCTGCATTCATCCTTTCCTGGGCCAAGGCAATGGGGGAATTCGGAGCGACGATTATGGTAGCGGGCACGATGGCCATGCGAACCGAAACGCTCCCGATCGCCATTTACATGCGCCTTGCTACTGCCGACATCGGCGGCACGGTTGTGTTGATCGTCTGTCTCCTTCTTTTCGGATTGGGTGCACTCTACGGCGTAAGATTGATTTCAAGCAGGTTGGCCAAATATGCTTAGGCTCGACAATGTCTCCGTCAAGGCCGGTGATTTTTCCCTTTCCCCGGTTTCACTGAGCATGCATAAAGAGGAGCGCCATGTGTTGCTGGGTCCCAGCGGCAGCGGTAAAAGCACCCTGCTCGAAGCCGTTATAGGATTTAGAAAACCTCACGGCGGCCGTCTGTTTCTGGACGGACGGGAATTGAGCCGCATCCCCGTAGAGAACCGCGGCATCGGATATGTTCCGCAGCGCCTCGGCCTCTTCCCTCATCTGACCGTCAGGCAAAATATCCTGTACGGAATCCGTATACGGCGCGTGAAGGAGCCGAAATATTTTGAGCTGGCGGAACGTTTGATAGAAGAGGTTGGACTCGGCCCCCTGGTTTCCCGTTACCCGGAAACTCTAAGCGGAGGAGAGCGTCAAAGAGTGGCCCTGGCCCGCGCGCTGGCCTCCGCGCCCCGATTGTTTCTTCTGGACGAGCCTTTTTCGGCGCTGAACGAGAGCCTGCGCCGGGAACTCTGGATCCTGCTTAAAAAACTCCTGGAACATAACAAAATCCCTACTTTAATGGTAACTCACGATCTGGAAGAAGCCTTTTTCCTTGGAGAGCGAATCAGCGTTCTGATTGAAGGCAAGCTGCATCAAAGCGATGCTAAAACCGTCGTTTATCGAAAACCCGCCACAGTTGAAGTCGCCCGTTTTCTTGGAGTTAGAAATATCTTTCCGGCCAGGATACTCGGAAAAGATCATTCCTGTTTGATCCTGAACTGTCCCGTCCTGAAAACCCGTCTGTCCGTCAATCGGAGCCATAACGACCATGCCGTTCCCGAAATAGGGGATGAGATAATGGTCGGCATTCTTCCCGAACTTGTTTATCTGAATCATATAGATCGGTCCGATGCTTCGTCCCAGGTGAGCTTGAAAGGCGAAGTTATCGATTCCATAGACACCGGCCGGGGGATCAACCTGCAATTTCGTCCTGAAGGCTGCGATGTCGCGCTGGATGTATCCGTCGGACTGCGTGAAGCGGTATCAGTGAATATCGGGAAGGCCGAAGTCGGCCTGGCTGCCGCTAATCTTTTTTGGGTGCCGAAAACAAAAAGGTAACAGGGAAGCCAATCCAAAGGTTCAGGGAAAATCTTCTGGAGTTATGGCTGAAGAGCTATACACGCCTGTCACCGGCCTTGCTGGTGCCGTAGCCGCCAAGTCCTTCAAGTTCTCTGCGAAAAGCCTTGCGACCTATAGTATCAAGCAAGATTTGAACGCCCGGATGTTTCAGGTTCTTTTTGCGGATTACCAGGTCGTAGCGCTCGCTGACGAGCGGAATAAAATCAAGTCCGAAAACATATGCGGATGTCTTCGTAGCCAGGCAGCAATTGGCCCGGCCGTTTTTCACCTGCCATGCGTCAGGCAGATGACCTGTCGCCGTATCTTTATATCCTTATGGTTAAGCTCTCGGTTTATTTTCTGAGCATCCAATCATTATTTCCCCAGTTTCAAAATTCGCAAAGCCCCCTTCATGACTATAAGAAAAACGATTGCTCCAACAATTAAATCCGGGTATCTGGAATTGGTAACAAGAACTAAAATACCTGCCAGGATTACACCGGTGTTGATGATTACGTCATTGGACGTAAAAATCATGCTGGCTTTCATGTGTGCATCCCTGCTTTTCGACTTAAACAGGAGATACAAGCATATGGAATTTGCCATTAATGCAAGGAATGAAACGGCAATCATAGCGCGGAAATCGGGGAGGGCCTCAAAGCCGATAAATCGGCGGATAATTTCGATAAATCCAATAACTGCCAACATCATCTGAAAATATCCGCTAAGTGTGGCTACCTTCTTCTTACGAATAACCGAAGCGCCTACTGCCCATAAACTTAATCCATATACAAAGGCATCAGCCAGCATATCGAGCGAGTCTGCAATCAGTCCCATCGATCGGGAAACGATGCCGGCAATAATTTCTATAGTGAAAAAGGCAAAATTTATTATTAATACTGTCCAGAGCAACCTTGATTGGGATTTTTCACTTTCCCTGTCCTCTATCCAGTCGATCGTTTTTGTTTCCTCAAGCTCAGAATCCAAATCTAATTCTTTCAAGCGGACTTCAATATCCGGATCCATTTCGGAATGAAAGATCGTAAGTTTCCGCTTTTCAATATCAAAATCGAGCTTTTTAATAATGTGAAAATCTTCCAGCTTCATGCGTATAAGGATCTCTTCAGATGGGCAATCCATCTTTGCCACCCTATATACGGTCTTAATCATTCTCATTGTAAACTCTGATAAGTGAACAGGATTAACAACTTACAATTTTACTCAATATATACGTTCTTCATTTCTAATCAACGGATAATCGGAGGCATCCCACTGAATCAGGCCGCCTTCCAGAACCTTAATGTTTTCTTTGCCGTAACCCAAATCAATTAATTCCCGTGCCATTCTTGCGCTGTCGGTGCCCTCCTCACAGAGACAATAAATAACGATCAATTTATCCATGGGCAAGGCGATGAGCATCAATTGACGGTCCATGGGATTTGCGGTGGAAATGAATGGAATATTTACGGCCGAGGGCAGATGCCACATAGCATAGTTGTCTGCAGGCTGGGTGTCGACAATGACAAAATCCGCCTTCTCGGCAATCATTCTTTTAACTTCTTCAGCGGGTATTCTCGGCACTTCCGGATACGCCAGTTTAATCCCTTCGGATTCAGAAGCAGAGTCGGGATCCTGAACAGGAGATGCACCCAAAATTCCGGGGGGTGAAACAACAACTCCAGAAATCAGTAGCAGCCCTATAAATATTGCAATAGTCTTCATGTATTCTCACCCCTCCAGCCCATTATCAATTTAAAGGAACTTCCAAGCTTTTTTCAGGGACATCGGACATAGCCCTGCGCCCAAAGGCAGCCTCCACAGGTAGGGAATGCATTCCCCAGGCAATCCTCTTCGTTTTCTTCATTCAGGATGCAGCCGTGGCATATCGTGCAGAGGGAAAAATCAAAGAGCTGAACCTGATGACGAAAAGCAAGATGCTCCGGTCGGTTCCAGAGTTCCTCAAGTGTCGCGTTCTCCAGATTCCCCACGATCCATCGCTTTGAAAAGCGTAAACGGTCGTTGTAATAGTGAGAATGGCTGTGCATCAAAGGGAGGCAGGGGCTGAAACCGCCGTCCCAGGTTATTGCCGCGGAGCCGCCGGCGATGAACGGACAACGGCCCAGTTCGCCGTCGAATCCGATCTTGTCCATGCTGATGTCCGCAACGCCGCATTTCGCAAGTTCACGAAGCAGGTCTTTATCCCGGCCGATACGGGGCACTGTCATAACTGAATGATCATTGGCAGAACAATCGTAAAGAGATTCGTCACTCATTTCTTCCGCGTAGGGAACAGCATTCGTTACCATGAACCTGTCGGCGCCAAGCTTCCGTCCAATGGCAACAACCTCCGGAAGATCCTTAACGTTTCGTTTCATCGCTACAAATACAATCCCAATTCCGGTAAATCCCTGCCTGATTTTCCCGGAATCCGCGCTGAGCCCGTTGTGAAGAATCGTATGAAAAGTCCGGAGGTTCTCCAATACCAGTGGCAGATCGCCTTCGGTAAAATCAGGCGCCCTTTCTCATCGACCTCTATGCCGAAATCCTGATTCTGTTCCATAGACTCTGAAAAACGGTGATTTCCCCGGTATGTTCGCGATTATCAAGGACACTGAATGATTCCCTGGGCCCAGAGACAGCCGCCGCACGCGGGAAAGGGGCTGCCGATGCAGTCCTCCTCGTTCGCCTTGAAATAATCACAGCCGCCGCAGGCGGTGCATGGTGAAAAATTGAATACCTGGAGCCGCTTTCGTAAAGCGACGTAATCCGGCTGATTCCATATTTCTTCAACACTCTCTTCCATTACGTTCCCGATAGCATAGCGACGGACGGTCCGCTCGTAACCGTGAAGATAGGATGTGTGATCGTGCAGCAGCGCAATACAGGGGCTGATGTCGCCGTCCCAGCGGATAGCCAGAGAGCCTTTCTCCATAAAAGGGCACCGGTTGTTCCTTTCTCCGAAATTCCCCCCTGAGATGCTCAGGGAGTGATTGCCCCGCATCGCCTCGTACAGGGCTTCACGCGTAGTCGGGTTCACGTCCATCTTCGGAAAATCCAGGACTCTCAGCAGGGGAGAGGAGGCGTAGATCGTGTCGTCAAGAGCCCGGCTATACAGGATCTCCTCCTGCATCTCGGTCGTGTACGGCTGAACGTTTGTCACCAGGAAATGAATCGCACCGAGTTGATTTGCCAGTCGAAAGACCGCCGGGAGATCCGATATGTTCCGTTTCATTGCCACAAACACAATACCGAGTTGCGGCTGCAGCATCAGGTCCAGTCCGACGGGACGGTGTTTTTTCCAGCGGCTTCTGCGCAATTCCATAAGATTGGAAAGCACCTCGGGCAGGGCGGCGCCTAGCCGTACATCCCGGTAACTCTCGTGCGTGGCTCCATCCAATGAAACCCACAGCAGGTCGAGACCGGCATCGATCAATTGTTCCGACATTGAATTGTCGAGGAGGGTCCCGTTGGTAATAAGCTCAACGCAGCAGCCGAGGGATTTTGCCTGCCGGACCATGTCCACAATGTCGGGATGGGCCAGGGGCTCACCCAGGCCCCCGAAAAAAACGCCTGGCGGGCGGGAGAATGACCGTAAGCCTCCGACAATCCGATTGAAGGTTGAGCTGCTCATTTCTCCGGTCGGCTCATTCCAACTGTGGCGTATGCAGGTCCGGCACTCCAGGTTGCAATGACTGGTCGGTTCAACATAGACTTTTGCCAGACGGGTCACGGGCGGGCGGAGCTGCAGCCGGTTCGTCGAGGGTTTTATCAGGATCTCCGATCCGGGGATGAACCCGTATTCCTCAACCAGTTCTTTCGGCAATACAAGCCGGCCTTCTTTGTCGAAAACCGCTTTAAATTCATTGTCTGTCATGATTGAAATCTTTGCCGGTGCTTTCCTTAAAATCCTATGATGTTTTTAAGCAGAAGATACAAACCCGCACCGATAAAAACCACGGCCGTGATCCTGCGAACCCATTTCTCTATCTGGGTCAACTTTTGAAAAAACACACCCAGCGACTTCACGCTGAAGGCAATCACAAGGGAAAAGGCAATTACCGGCAGTGCGGTCCCCAGCCCATAAAGGGATGGCATTAATAGGGCGGATTTGCCGTCGACGGCCAGGGGAATCAGGCTCCCGAAAAACAGAGCGCCCGAAAGGGGACAGAAGGTGAGGGCGAAAATTATTCCCAGCAGAGCGGCGCCCCAGATTCCCCATTTCCCCGCCTTTTCCTGAAGCTTCCCGCTGCCCGGGATCGATGTCGAAAAAGGGAAAGGAATCACGCCAAGGAGGATGATCCCTACGACGATCAGGAGCGGCCCGATAATCTTGCCCATATACACTTCGAGATAAAAGGCCACTTCCGGCAAAGAAAGCAGGCTGGCCACCGCCAGAACCGCTATCACGACATAGGCCAGCATTCTACCTGCCGAATAGAGCAGCCCGCTCCATAACACCCTCTTCGAGGACCCTATATTTCTTGTGATAAATGAAATGGCGGCGATATTCGTGGCCATAGGACAGGGACTGATTGAGGTAAGGATCCCCAGCCAGAGAGCCGAAAACACGTTCAGATAAAAACCTTCCATGAACGATAATCCTTCCTAGCTTTTGGCAAGGTAATCTCTTACTTCCCCGCGGACATAGTTGAGAAACGCCTCTTTGTTCTTTACCAGTGTCCACACCAGTTTCAGGTTCGTCCACTCGGTCTGCTTCCCGTCGACCACGTTCACAAGGATGAGGGATTTGGAGACAAGCTTGTAGTCCTTGATGTAATGCCGGTTTTCCGGCTCCTCGTAATTGACAATCCGCAATTCCATGGTTCCGTTCTGCAGTTCGGTTTTGAAGCCTTCCTGAATTGCTTCCTTGGAATAGGCTTCTATCTTTCTGCAGGTGTCACAGCGTGTGTTGGTATGGAAGTAGTAGGCGACAACCTTATGGGAAGAAGATTGCGCTGAAACCTTCCGTATTCCGAACGAGGCTCCGGCTATAACCAATATCACGGCTATAAACGGTCCCAGAAATCTCAAGTATCTCGTACCAGTTTTATGCACCATGGCTTTTACCTCACGTCTGTCAGTTTTTAAGCTTCTTATACAGGGGCTCAAGTTTCGATCGAAAAATCTTCCGTATGGTGGATTCCTCCTCGCCCGGCGGCTTCTGTGTTATCGGCAGTTGTTCGGATCTCCGGATAATCCAACTGAAGCCTTTTTATAGCATCCGGATTGGTATCGCCGACCACAACGCTCCCCGGCATGCTTCCGGCTTTGTTCAAACCTCCCAGGATAATCCGCGCAACTCTTCCCCCTCCTATGAAACCTGCGGTTTTATATTTCATGAGTTCCTCCCGAATCCTGAAATTGGATGCTTTAAGTATCCTGCGCGATCTTGACAATATTCGTTAAACCGGATATACAAATATAAACTATTTGGAGAGAATATGAAAGAAGCAGCGCGTTTTTTTAAAATCCTGGCCGACGAGTCGCGGCTCAATATGCTCTGGCTGTTGTTCAACCGCCGCGAGCTCTGCGTATGCGATATCATGGCTGTCCTTGAAATAACCCAGTCCAAGGCATCCCGCCACCTCGCCACAATGCGCAATCTCGGCATCGTCACGGACCGCAGGGAGGGGCAATGGTCTTACTATTCGCTCTGCCCGGTTGAGGGCCAACTTGCCAAGGACCACCTGAAGCTCCTGAAAACCACTCTTTCGCAGCGTCCAGAAGCGGACCAGCTGCTTGAAAAGCTTCATATATGGCTCAAGGAGAAAGAAAAAGGAGCTTCCTGCACTCCTGACGGGAAACGTTGTTCCGCACCACTTAAAACCGGGGGCATGAGGCCCTCACTGGCCGGAGGCACACGATGACGAGCGCATCTGAGGGTATTGCCAAAAGACTTTCTTTCCTGGACCGCTACCTGACTCTCTGGATTTTTCTTGCCATGATCGCAGGTGTCGGTTCCGGCTATCTGTTTCCCGGCATCGTCCCGTTTTTGAATAAGTTCAGCATTGGAACGACCTCAATCCCCATCGCGATCGGGCTCATCCTGATGATGTATCCGCCCCTGGCCAAAGTCCGCTACGAGGAAATGGGGCCGGTATTCCGTAACGCCAGAGTTCTTGGCTTGTCCCTGGTCCAGAACTGGATTGTCGGGCCGATTCTCATGTTCGTCCTGGCCGTGGTGTTTTTAAGGGACAAGCCGGAGTATATGGTGGGCCTGATCATGATCGGGCTCGCGCGCTGCATAGCCATGGTCATCGTCTGGAATGAGCTGGCGAAAGGCGACACGGAATATTGCGCGGGACTGGTTGCGTTCAATTCCATTTTCCAGGTTCTGCTCTACTCTGTATACGCCTACGTTTTCATCACCGTCCTGCCCACATGGTTCGGACTGGAAGGCGTCGCGGTGCATATCACAATAGGAGAGATCGCCAAAAGCGTATTTATATACCTCGGCATCCCGTTCATTGCCGGCGTGATTACGCGGTACACCCTCATTGCAGCAAAGGACAAGCACTGGTACCACGAAAAATTCATCCCGAAGATCAGTCCGATCACACTGATCGCCCTTTTGTTTACGATCGTCGTCATGTTCTCCCTCAAAGGTGAAACGATCGTTCAATTGCCTTTGGATGTTGTGCGTATCGCAATTCCCCTGCTTATCTATTTTCTGCTCATGTTTTTCATTTCTTTTTTCATGAGCCGGAAATTTGGCGCCAGGTACGGCCAGTCGGCGACCCTGTCCTTTACCGCTGCGTCCAACAACTTTGAGCTGGCTATCGCCGTAGCGGTAGCCACATTCGGCATCCAGCACGGCGCGGCCTTCGCAGCGGTTATCGGGCCGCTGGTTGAAGTGCCTG
>JAFGTD010000181.1 GCA_016934295.1 Acidobacteriota bacterium | reverse complement strand
GGAACCCGGTGACGGGCGCCGTTGTCGAAATCCTGGAGTCGGGTGAATATTCGCCGGTGGTTTCCGTTCCGACAGACCGGCGGGGACGGACATCGGTAACGGTGGAAGTTCCGGTTACGGTCAGTGTGCAGATGCCCGGGTTTGAACCGTTGCAAAGGAAAATTGATTCGGTTCCGGACGGGGACATTATATTGCAGTTGGTGCCCGACGTCTTTCATTTGTCCGTTCAGGTGTCCGTCAAAGATACGCCTGAGATGAAAGACCCTGTCGAACGCAGTGTGCTGTCCATCGAACGCAGCGGCGCCCGGACCGTGTACGATGCCATTGATAAACTGATTCCGAGCGCCCATGTGCCGAGCCGGGGCATATTGGGGCACGGCCTCGGCAAATCGAATTCTTTAACGTTGCGCGGCATGGGAGGCTCCCCGACGACGCAACTCCTGATGGTGGTGGACGGGCGCCCGGACATTATGGGATTGATGGGACATCCCATCCCGGATTTCTATACTTTAACCGATGTCGGCAGTCTCAGCGTCACGACCGGTCCGGCTTCGGTTCTTTACGGCAACAGGGCGATGGGAGGCGTCATCGAGGTGCGGTCGATCCGGCCGGAGCCCGGTTTCCATACCGAACTGACAACAAGCCTGGGATCTTACTACACGGGGCAGAATCGTTTGCGGCACAGCGGACAACTGGGAGGCTTTCAATACCTGTTCGCCGGAGGAATCGACCACACGAACGGGCACAGGGAGAACTCGGCATTTCGGAACCAGGACGGCACCCTGCAGATGTCCTACAGAATGACCCCTGTCTGGAAAGTCTCCATTGCAGGGCGCTACGGGCATTTCACCGTGGAGGATCCGGGGGCGGTGCAGACGCCTACGCCCGGAGAATGGGCCAAGGTTGGTAGGGGTGGCTACAGTATCGGATTGGAAAACCGCACCGAGCAGGCCGAAGGCTCTGTACACTTTTTTTCCAGTCACGGGCGTCACGTGTTGTCCGACGGATTCCGGTCGGTGGACAGCAACTTCGGTTTTCGCCTACAGCAGACGTTCCGGGTACGGTCCCATGTTGAATTCGATGTGGGGGGCGACGCCTCGCGTTACGGGGGAAGGGCAACAAATATTCTTACGGATCTGAATTATGGAGAACACCATGTAGCCGAAGGTGGAGGATTCGGTCGTATACGTTGGTCTCCTTCCGGAGGCCTGCAGCTCAATACCGGTTTCCGTTACGATCGAAATTCCGAATTCGGCGGCGTAACGGCGGTCGAATTCGGCGCCTCGTATCGTTTAACGGAAGACTATGCCTTGTCGGTCGCTGTTGCCAAGGGCTTCCGGAATCCCACTATTCGCGAACTTTATCTATTCCCGGCTCCAACGCCGACTCTCAAGCCGGAGCGCCTCTGGAATTACCAGGCGGGCTTTCAGTTTCGTCCCTTGCGCCGGTTGCTGGCGTGGGTTACGGGATACTATGCCGATGTCGACAATCTCATCGTGGTTACCGGGAGATATCCCAATCTCTCGCTCGAGAATATAGGAAGGGCGTCCAACCGGGGACTGGAAGTCAACGGGAGATTGCGTTTGACGCAGAGGGTCAGCCTGTCTTCCGGATATGCATGGTTCGGTTCCACGAATCCGGCTCCCTATGTTCCTGAAAACAAGTTTATCTATTCGCTGGATATTGACCTGATCCGGGCTTTCGTTACTTATGGAGGGCGTGTGGTCGGCCATACCTGGGCCGATTCGGCCCGGACCGTGCGGCTCGACCGATACGCAACCTCAACGATTAAATGCACGGTTCCGCTTGGAATGCATTGGAGCGTTTTTGCAATGGTGGACAACCTGTTCAATCAACAATACCGGGAACTTGCAGGCTATCCCATGCCGGGAACTAACGCGGCGGGAGGTTTCAATGTCCGGTTCTGATTTGCTGAATACCGTTTCCGGTATTTTGAATTTCCACGAGTCGGCAATCCGGCGCCTGCAGGCTTCCCGGGCGGCTTTAATCCTGGTGTTGGCGGTTTTTACCGTTCTGTCGACAGGCTGCCGTAAAGCCTTTCAGGACGGCAACAACGCAGAGACCCGCATCATCGTTACCTCGGATACAATATTATCCGGAATGGTTCTGTCCCTGTTGCCTTCGGGGCAATTCGACGTATCCGCAATCATGCCTCCGGAGCAGTGTCCCGGACACTATGACATGAAGCTTTCCGATATTCAGAAAGTGGATAGTGCCGATTTGATCGTTTCCTTTCGCGACATGCCTTCTATGGAAAGCGTGGAAGACGATCCTTCGAAATGCATCCTGTTGGATCGTCGCGGCCTTAACTGGATGGCGCCCGATTCCTATAGATCGGGTCTGAAGATTCTGGCCGGGATGCTGGCAAAGCGTTTCCCTGAAGCGGCCGGCCGGATTGCGGATCGATGCGACGAAACGGTTCAAGCCGTGGCGGACAAGGCGGCGGCTCTCAGGGATGAAGTCCGCCGGGCCGGGATTGCGGATAAACCGGTGATTGCTTCCTCCATGCAGCGGGAGCCTCTACAATGGATGGGATTGCGGGTCATCGGAGACTACGGCAGGCCTGAGTCCATGTCCGTTAAGGAAGTTGTCCGGCTTTCCAGAGCGGGGGAACAGGCGCAGGTCATTATGGTTGTCGATAACCTCCAGTCAGGCCCGGATGCAGGACGGGGAATCGCCGAGGCACTCGGTGTTCCTCACGTGGTCTTATCCAACTTCCCTTCGAAAAACGGCTATTTGGCGACTTTGGGCGAAAATGTGGCTGCAGTGCTGGCTGCGTCGGGATCGAAGCGATGAACAGACCCATTGTTGAGCTGAACAACGTATCCGTTCGAAAATCAAGGCGGTGGCTGCTGGACCGGATTAATCTGTCTGTGCGGGACAGGGAATTCGTCGGCATCATCGGGCCCAACGGTGCGGGGAAAACGTCGCTGCTCAATGTTATTGCCGGTTTTGAAAAATTCAGTGGGGAACTGTGTCTTTTCGGGCGTTCGGAGACATGGATACGCGGGCGTAAGACACGCGTACGCATCGGCTACGTGCCTCAATCGTTTGATATCGATCCCGCATTTCCGATTCTGGCAAAAGAGGCGGTGATGACGGGCGCCTGCGGCCGCGCCGGCCTGTTCCGTTCACCCGGAAAGATTGAACAGGACAGAGCCGCTGCAGTGATGGAAATGATGCGGGTGGCCCATCTGGCCGATCGGCCTCTGGGACATCTTTCCGGCGGGGAACGGCAGAAAATATCCCTGGCCCGCGCCATTCTTCAGCGTCCGGAAGTGCTGCTGCTGGACGAACCGACAGCTAACCTGGATATCGCCGTACAGAAAGAGGTTTTAAATCTCATCGGAGAAATTTACGAGCGGGAATCCATGTCGGTCCTTTTTGTGACGCACGATTTCAACCTTTTGCCCGATTCCATGAAGCGGGCTGTCTTTTTGAATCACGGCAGAATCGTATTTGACGGGGATGTAAACGATGCGTTGACGGGCGCCAATCTGAGCCGTCTCTTTGAATACCCGCTGGAGACATTCATGCGCAACGGCAGGAGGTTTGTTTCTTTTGGTTGAATCCATCTTTGAAAGTTTGAAGTACCTGCCGGTCCAGCGCGCTCTCTTCGCATGTGTTCTGTGCGGTTTGAGCTGTTCGCTGCTTTCCGTATTCGTGGTGCTGCTGCGGGTGCCTCTCATCGGGGTTTCGATGTCGCATGCCGCGTTTGCCGGCGCCGTTTTCGGCATGTTGACCGGCATTCATCCGGTGGCGGCCGGATTCGTCGCCTGCCTGGTTGTCGCCGGAATCCTGGGACCATTTTCCGACCGCGCCCGTATGGCTCCGGAGAACATGCTCGGCATCCTGTTTTCATTTCTGATAGGTCTGGCGTTTCTGGGCATGGGCATTTTAACCCGAACAAAGGCCGGAGCCCTCAATCTGATGTGGGGCAACCTGATGTCGATATCCGCGATGGATCTTGTCCTGCTTGCCGTCATTACGTTCATCCTGCTGCTTTTTATTTCGGTATTTTTCAAGGAAATACGGGTCGTGCTGTTTCACCGTCGATTCGCGGCTTCCTGCGGTGTGCCCGAGCGGGCTATCTATTACGGTCTTCTTTTCCTGACCGGCGCTGTGGTTGCTTCCAATCTGTCAACGGTCGGGGGGCTTCTTATCTTCGCGCTTTTAATACAGCCGGGCGCCACGGCCATGCAGCTTACGTATAACCTGAAGCTGTTTTTTCTGACGGCCGCCCTGGCCGGAATCGGAGCCTGTGTCTCCGGCCTGCTGTTATCCTATTACTTCGATCTGCCGTCAGGGGCATCGGTTGTTCTAATGGCGACGGCAATTTTCGTTGTTGCCTTTCTTGTTTCCCCGAAACGCCGCTCCGCAAAGCAGACAAAAAGGAATCCGTATGCACAAGACGCCTGAGGAAATCTACCGGACGCGCAGGCAGTTTTTTAACGACCATGCCGAGGCCTGGCTGGACATGTGGTACAGGAATCCGGATACGGGGGAGTACGACCGGCACCGGGAAAATTTCAAGCGCCTGTTTTCACTGGTGCCACTGGAGCCCGGCGACCGGGTTCTGGATGCCGGCTGCGGCTCCGGCGTCCTGGTTCCGATGATATTGGAAAGAATCGGTGCAACCGGACTTCTTTACGAGGTGGACTTCGCCGAGAAAATGATAGAGGTCAACCGGAAACTGCACGATGCGGACAACGTCCGCTTTATCGTCTCGGATGTGGCCCGCGCGCCGCTGGACTCCGCGTCCTGCGACGTCGTTCTGTGCTTTGCCTGTTTCCCGCATTTGCAGGATAAGGAGAAAACCCTGAAGTCCCTGGCCGGGTTGCTCAAGAAAGGCGGGACCCTGGCGGTCGTTCATTTTGAATCCTCGGACGGCATCAACCGGCATCATGAATCCTGTTCCGCTGTGGCGCATGACTATCTTCCCGGGCGCGAGGAGATGCTGTCCTTATTTGAGTCCGCGGCGTTGAAGGTCGACCTGTTCATTGATGAACCGGGTTTTTATTGCGTTCGCGCCACAAAATAATTTCGGTGACTGTCACCGAAATTAGCCGTCGTGCTGGCGAACTGGGCAACAACCTGGCTGTATTTGATGGGCGGGGTATCCAATCGGAAAGGGTAATGTCTGGCCTGTGACTCTTTTCGAAGCGAAAAGCTGGGCCGGGAATCCATCGGCGTCGGGGTCAGAATCGGTATCGGGATCGAGCTTTTAAAACCGATTCCGATACCGACCCCGAAAAATCACCCGAAGCCACAGGATATTCAATCCTGCTTCGTCTTCGCCTGACAAGTCGCCGGACACAGTCCGGCGACAGCAGGAGGCCGGGTTGCCCGGATACATTTCAGAGATACGAATAAATCCGTTCCCACACGCTGCTCGGCTACTCGTAATGCAGGGCCCGGACGGGATCCAGACGGGAGGCGCGTATGGCGGGAACCATGCCCGCAACGATGCCCACAAGGAAAAGAATGCTGAGAGAAAGGATTACGGAATCCAGGGTAATATCAAAGTATATGCGGCCGTGTGTTTTGGAGAGTTCCTCGCCCAGCATGGCGCCGAATGCGGGCAATGAATCCACGGACGCTACGGCAATGGTGGCGATCAGAACACCGATAACGCCGCCCACCATGACGATCAGAATTGCCTCCAGCAGGAACTGATGCCGGATGTTGCGGCGCCTGGCGCCAACAGCCTTCATAATTCCTATCTCATGTGTCCGCTCGATGACCGATGTGAACATGATATTGGCCAGCCCGATCGCGCCGATTGCCAGGGTTATCGTTCCAATGAAGAACATGAGTACGTCGAAGGCAATGACAACCCCGTCGACAATCTTGAGGTACTGGTTGAATGCAAGAAAAACCACCGCCTTTTCATCAGTGGGAGAGAAACGGTGGATCCCGGCCATGACGGCCCGGACCTGGCGGATGGCTTCCTCGCGCACCGAGGGCGCCACCGGGGACCAGACAATGTAATTCGGATAACGCGTGTTCCGAAACAGGCGTAATGTATCGTATGGAACGAAGATGCATTCGTTGTCGGGCGTGTTGTAGTTGGCGATCTGCACTTTGGCTTCCAGACGCCCTATGACCGTAAAACGGATTCCATGGATCAGGATCTCTTCGCCCGACACCGGACGGTTCCCGAACAGTTCTTTCGCAACCGAGGCTCCCAGTACGGTGACGCGCCGCACGTTGCGGCCGTCTTCCGCATTGATCCAGCGTCCTGAGGTTATGTGGATGTTGCGTATACGGCGATACTCGGGCTGTACCGCCCGGGCGGTGTAGTCTTTCTCCTTACTGCCGTAAACTACGGTAACGTCCTGCATGATTTCCGGAGATATCGCTCCCACCATCGGCACCGCTTCCCGGATCTTTTCGACATCCCTTTCCTGGATGGCAATGTTGCGGCCGGCTCTCATCCCGCCCTTCTGTTCGCTGGTTTGTCCCCCGAACGTTAAAATGAGATCCTGGCCGACAGCATGAAAGGCATCCCGAAGGGCGGCGTCAAAACCCTCCCCGGAGCTCATCAGCAGTAGAAAGCAGGCTACGGCCCAGGCCAGGCTGATTATTGTAATAATGCTGCGTCTCTTCTGGCGCATCAGGGATGCAAACGAATTGCCGAACAGGGCGGTGATTCTCATAATCACTTCTCGTAATTCATTGCCACCACGGGATCCAACCGGGAAGCCCGCCAGGCCGGTGGCATGGCCGCGACGACCGCTACCGCACCCAGGATAAGGGTCAATTGAAGCACCAGAAAGAAATCAATCGGAATTCCGGAAAAGTAAGCCGGCATCGGGAAAGAGTTGACGAACGATGCGAGTCCCAGCGCAAAAAGGATGCCTGCGCCCCCGCTCAGCGCCGCCAGGATGAATCCTTCCAGGAAGAATTCGAACAAGATTCGAGATCGTTTGGCTCCCAGTGCTTTTTTCAACCCGATTTCGCCGGTACGTTCGGCCACGCTGGTAAACATCGTATTCATAACGCTCATTCCGCCAAGGCTCAGGGTGAGCAGCGCAATCGCTCCCAGGAAGATACCGATGGATTGGAACATGCCGTCGAAAGTGGAAGAATTTTCAATCGTGTCCCAGAAGCTGAGGGCTGTTTCATCGTCGGGATCGAATCCATGGATATTCCCCAGGGTGTGTCGAACCTGTCGCTGGGCTTCTTCCCACAGGGTATCCGATTTTGCCTTGTAAACGATCAGGTTCAGCCAGCCTTCGGACGCCATGGCGTGATTCTGGGGACAATCTTTTATCAGGTTAGTGTTCGGGATAAGAATCTTGTCGTTGTCCCAACCGTCGTAGGAGCTGTCCTGATCTTTCTTGCTCAACAGTCCAATTACACTGTAATGAAAACCGTTGATCCGGACATTCTTTCCGATGATGTCGGTCCGGTTTTCGAAAAGCTGGTCCCTGACGGAGTCTCCCAGCACACACACGCGGTTTCTCTGTTCGACATCGTTCTGTCGGATATTTCTCCCTGTCGCGATGGGAAGATTGCGTATCTTGAGGTACTCGGAATCCACTCCTACTGTCAGGAAACGGCCGGAATTGAAATCGCTTTCTGCGGGAATATTCCAGGTTTTGACCTCGGGAGCGACTGTTTTGATCGCCGGGCATTGTTCGCGGATTGCCTGGACATCGTCCCAGTGTAGTCGAATGTAGCGGCCGGCCCGCTGGCCTCCGGCGTGGCTGCTCGTTCTGCCGCCCCACATGATGACGATGGCATCTCCAAGCTGCTTCATGTTTTCGCGCTGACCTTGGCTGAATCCTTCACCCGAGGCTGTGAGCAGAGCCAGAGCAATGATTCCCCAGCTAATTCCGAACATGGTGAGAAAGCTGCGCAGCTTATGTCTCCACAGTTCGGCTATCGCCTGGTGTAATATGCCTGCAATCTGGCCTAAAAACGTCATAACAATGGAATATTACAGATTGAAGATTGAAAATTATAGATGTCGATCGCCGGTTGTCTATTTGTACATAGGGCGAACACAAGGTTCGCCGTTATGTCCACCAATCGT
>JAFGTD010000180.1 GCA_016934295.1 Acidobacteriota bacterium | reverse complement strand
GTGGTCACCCTGATACGCGAAAAGGTGAAGGAGATTGATCCTACACTGTCTTTATATCAGACAGGATCGATGGAGGATATTATCAGTTCTTACTTCATTGAACGTCGCGCAATCATGCTGCTTCTATGCAGTTTTGCCGGATTAGCGTTGCTTCTCTCCGCAGTCGGTATCTATGGCGTACTAGCCTATGACGTTTCAAAGCGTACGCATGAAATCGGCATCCGCGGTTCGATCGGCGCCACGGACAAGCAGATCACACGGATGATACTGAGGCAGGGGCTGTGGAAAGCGGGAGTCGGACTGGCGATTGGGCTTGCGGGGGCTTTTTACCTTAGCGGCTTCATGTCGAGCCTGTTGTTTGACGTAAAGCCGACAGACACGATCGCCTATGTCTCGGTATCCGTACTTCTTCTTCTGGTTGCTTTATTGGCCAGTTACCTACCGGCACGGCGCGCGGCACATATAGATCCGATTATTGCACTAAGAAGCGAGTAGAAGAGAGGAAGCAAGCTGATGCGAGTATGAACGTTGTTTCGTTACGAACGTCTACAGGAGATTCCTATGAAATATAAGAGATATGAAGTATTACAGGGAACACTGGATATGCTAGGAAACCTGGACACCCATTGTTATTCGCCAGAAACCTCCAGAAACCTGGACACCCATTGTTTATTTTTTAACTACCTCACCTTGGACTTCAGTAGAGAAGTAACGAGATGGCGAAATGAAGGATGGGAATGGATCCCTTGCGTAAACAAAAACCGCAATTATCAAGGTGAGGAAGCCGACTGGATCACGGGGTGTTCCTAATACTGCTTGTATTTAATATAGCAATGGACATCTAAAGATTGTAAAGAGTGGGCTTGGCGGGATTACTATTGGAGGGGGACCTGATTAAGACTTTAAAGGTTCAAAGACACGACGCGAAGCAGACAATCCTGCGAACCAACGTTTACCGAGTTGATCAGCAAACTTCCGAAGATTGTCCAGCAGTCCTGCGGCAAGATGGAATTTATCCTCAAAACAGGAAATGGTTTCCGACCATGCATCCGGTTTGGCTCCGATACGCTCCAGTATTGGCGCAAGATCTGCATCAATCACGCCACGTTTGTCGGAACGCAGAAGCCGTCCCGATTTATCTACCAGTATGAAATATTCTTCTTCCGACATCGGTAGAATACTCAGGCTATCGTCTTTTGAGGAAATAGGACATAGCCAGCTGCTGGAAAGGGACTCTCTGTTGGTGGATGAAGTCTTTTGTTTCCAGATGCGGATTCTTTGCTGAATGCCGGTAAAGTCGCTATCTTCGGGTGTTTGGGCTATACCCGCCCGAATGGGATTCAGATCGACATAAACCATACCGCCGGCAATGGCAGCGAAATCAAGCAGAGCCAGGCATTTGAAGCGGGATTCCCAGAACCTGCCTTTAACTCTGTCCTCTTTGTTCGCGGCTCTGGCGATGAATTCGTTGAGGCATCGCATAAACCAACTGAGGCTGCCGAGGCGTTTTCGGAGCTCGGCAATACGCTCGGTGCAAAGCGCCAGGTTGCGGACTTGCTCTTCGATAGGCTCTATCGGCTTCTTTTTTGATCTGTAACGTTTAGGGCAAAGAGTAAGCCAGCGGGAAGCGATTTCACGGTCGGACCAGGTTTCTACGATATCGGGGCGGATACGAAGTGTAACGTGATAGTGGTTGGACATAACGGAAAAGGTGGTGACTTCGACGGAGAAAATGGAGACGAGAAACTGTAATCTGTCTTCAATCCATTGTTTGCGGTGAGAGAAATCGCGGCCGGTATGGGAATCGAAACCGGCGAGAAATGCCCGGCGAACACACCGTGTGGTGCAGTGATAGACTCCGACTTTGTCTTCCTGGACATATTCGCTTCTTGGCAATCCCATCGTTTCACCTCCGTTTGAATGTCTAATGGGAGAAGCGTGGAAAGTGCCAAGAAAAAGATCTAAAGAATATGGGTGTCCAGGTTTTTCCCTCATAGGGAGGATGCACTCCATTATGAAAATGCCGGCAGTTTGGAGCATCCTATATGATTTGGATATTATTTATATTTTCTTTTATTGATTTATCGGATTTGATTTTACTACATTGTGAACAGATATTTCTTAATAATTAGAATTTCTTACGGGCCCTTTATCTCGGCGGTTTAGTTGCTTTAGTAAGGATAAGTGTATGATGAAAATAATCCGCCCGTTAATAATATTAGTTTGTCTGTCTATTATTCCAGCGCAAGGGCCGGCCTCTCCGCCTTATCAGGCATCTGAATCTACTGCACCCATCGCTGCTTTGAAACAACTTTCGATACCCGTTGAGCTCGAGGAAAAGATAGCTCGGGTTTCGGAGGTCGGTAAGATGATCTACCTGCTCGATAAAGTCGCGGCATTGGCTACAGATTCGCTCCTGGAGCACGTCTCAGATCCTAAGAATACGGGCGTTGCGGGTTACCTGCCGTTTAGAGAGGGCACTGAAGATGGAAAGCCGAAGGATAGCTATCTCGTCTCGTTCTTTACCTCGGATATCCCGCCCCGCATCGCCTATGAGGTTCGTGTCGCGGCCGATACACCTCCGGCTTTTAAGGCCTATGATCCGCCCAAGGAAGCGGTGCCGGGATTTCAATTATTCGTTCGCGCGAGACAACTCGCAATTACGGAAATACCTGAACTGGTTCAACCGATCAATCCTCTTGTAATCCCGGCTGAAGCATACGGAGAGAAGGGGATTCTGGTCTATCTGCTCGCAGGCAGCAATAAGCCGAATGTCGCGATTTTCGGAAAACACTATCGCGTGCTCGTTTCAATGGACGGCTCCCGAATTAAGTATATGAAGCCGCTGTCTAAGGGAATCATTGAGGCTTCGACTCTCGGTCCGAACGGAGAAAAGCCCAGAGCGCTGGGGATTTCACATCTGGTCACAGACTATCCTCTAGAGACGCACGTCTTTAATAGTCTACTAACGGGACTGCCTGTTTACGTAATAACCAGCCGTGGAGTATGGTGTGTCGACGGCGACAAAATAAGGTTTATTGTAGACAAGCCACCGGACGAGTGGGATCGATGAAATATGATTGGGATTGGAGACGGACTACGGCAAATTATTGATAAATATTTTTCGACAGCCAGGATTCGCTTCCTGATTCTTCGAACCCCCAAGCAACCTTTATAAACAAGGAATGACGCCATGGAACTCGAAGCCCCCTTCTACCCCATCATTTATGTTCGCGGTTTTGCCGCCACCCGCAGTGAGATTGAAAATACCGTAGCCACGCCCTACATGGGATTCAATCTGGGATCGACCAAGATCCGGCAGAATCACAAGGGCAAACCCGTGAAGTTTATTTTTGAATCGCCCCTGATTCGCCTGATCAAGGACTTCGATTACTGCGAGACGTACCACAAGGGCGACCTCATCGACGAGGAATATGTCGAGCAGCTTAAGGCTGAAAACAGGGCCGACAGACTCAAGCGATCCATCTGGGTCTTCCGCTACTACGACATCGTGTCCGAGGACGTGGGGAAAGAAAAAAGAGTGCGCATTCCCGAGTTTGCAGAAAATCTCCGGAAATACATCCACAGAATCCGGGACCTGCTTTGCGACAATGCGGCCGAGAAAAGAAAATTCAAAGTCTATCTCGTGGCGCATTCCATGGGCGGTCTTATTTGCAGGTGCTACCTTCAAAACATATGCAGGGGCAGGAAAGGCAATCATTGCGTGGACAAAGTGTTCACCTATGCCACGCCGCACAACGGGATCGACGTGGCCGGGATGAACGTACCCCAATTGGGCGTATTTGACCGCCTGCATTCCGACAATTTCAACCGCAAATACATGCGCAAGTATCTTCATACAAATCCCGCGTCCGGGGACGTCAATACCCTCGAGGGCGCCTTCGATCCCGGCCGTTTTTTCTGCCTCATCGGCACCAACTACAAGGACTACGATGCCTTCTTCGGCCTGTCCAAACTTGCCACCGGTGCGCTGAGCGACGGCCTTGTTATGATCCGCAACGCCTATGTGAAAGACGCGCCGCGGGCCTTCGTGCACCGCAGTCACAGCGGCCACTACGGCATCGTCAATTCGGAGGAGGGGTACCAGAACCTCACGCGTTTTCTCTTCGGCAAGATCCGGGTCGCGGTTTCTCTTGAAACCGCCGATATCACCCTGCCGCGCGAGGTGTACAGGAAAATCGGCGGCAACGGAAACGCGGACTTCGACAAACTCAATGCAAGCTATTACATAGAAACTGCCGCAACCGTCCGAACCGAGAAATATTTCATAAACGAGAGGCGCGTGGATTATGAGTCGGCCATCCGCAAGGAATACCGGGATCTCAGAAAAAAGCCCCTTCTCCTGTTTACAGGTTTTCTCCACGGCCTGGCTGAGGACAAAAAGGGCAAGACTCCGCACGGCCTGAGCGGGACCGTGGACGGCCGGATATCCTTCATGATCCAGATTGCCATGAAGACGCCCATTTACGAAATCGACAATAAATTCTGGTTCGATTCGCATTTTGAGGGAAGCGACATCTTCAACGAAACGGTCATTATCAGCCTGGATCCCGGGGATAAAAATCCTTTAAAATACAGGACCTCCAGGATGTTTGAGCTGAAGCCGCTTAAGGCGGTCCCCGGCGGGCCGGGCCGCTACCGGATTCCGATCGGACCGGACAAGGTCAAAGCCGATGCAGCCGAAGGGGAGAAACCTGCGGAATCATTCTGGGGCGCGCTCATTTTAGATGCCGCCCCCTGGAATGAAGAAGCCTCTTAGCCTGCAAATGGGGGAAAGTAGTGGATATTGGAATCGAAAGGATCCATCCAGCCGTAATATTTTCCTCTTGATCCGGGACGGTTCACGTTCCGGTTACAAGCCTCTTGCTATCCAATGTTTTTCCGATAGAATGAATTAAATAACTTCATAGAGTTTGCCGATTATGATAACTGCCAGAGCCCTGATTGTTGACGACGATGAAACCATACTGCGGGTTGTATCCGCTTATCTTAATCGCAACGATGCCTATGAGGTTCTTACGGCGTCCAGCCCTCAGGCGGCTCTTGAAATTGTCCGAAGCGCTCCGGTTGATCTGCTTATTTCCGACATTATGATGCCTGGTATACTGGGCACCAGGCTATTCCAGGAAATCAAACAGATATCGCCGAATACGGTATGCATACTGATCTCCGGATATGAGAAAGAAATGTATAATCTTCCATCCGATATGGTGTTTCTTAAAAAACCGTTTGGCGCCGACGAGCTTTTCTCAACCATTGAAAAAGCGACAGAACAATAAAGGCAAGCCCGGGCGGATATTCTCTATGATTCACTTTGTTCCGATGGGGGATGGCCCACAACTGTTCACTGAAGCAAATTGCGGCTCTATTCCGAAGCGCCTCATATATCGCATAATGAACAATTTTTCTTTTGATATCCGCCGCCCCAGCTCGTTATAATAAGTCGAAATTTTACAAAGCATTGCAGCGCAGCAAGTAGTACATAACAGCCTCCTCTCGGAGGGATTCATTTTGGAAACCGGACTAAAGATTCCACACTGTGTGCCTCCCGATAGGATTATACGATTTGTTATGGATGGGTTCGCCCTTGGATTATCCTGTGCGACCGTGTTTTGCGACAAATGGAAGTTGGATAACATGTTAGCTCCAAGGCTATGTCTCGGTGCAGAAAGATTCTTTGAAATTCCCACTTTATGGAAGGAGAGAAAATGAAGTTCCGATATAAATTTTCTGTCTGGACACTCGTTTTGTTGTGCCTTTTTTACACCTCAAATGCCTGGCCGCAAGCAGGAACAGGTGAAATCAACGGAATTGTAACCGATTCCACAAATGCCGTTATCGATGGAGTTGTTGTAGAGTTGACTAATGCGAATACCGGCATTGTACGCTCAACAGTCACCAATGAGAGCGGAATTTATCGTTTTTTGGCTTTGCCGATAGTGGGAACATATTCACTGGACGTTCAGTATCCCGGGTTCAAAACCTTTAAGCTTGAAGGGCTGGAGGTAAGCGTAGGTACGGCCGTCACGCAGGATATCCTTTTGGAGGTGGGCGCGCCAAGCGATGCTGTGACGGTTACGGCAGAACGCGCTGCGATAGTGCGACCGACAGAATCGGCAGTCTCCACCTTGATCGATCAGAATATATGGCAAAATATGCCTTTGGAAGTCCGCAGCCAGAATAAATTCATTGAATTGGTAGCAGGCGCCGTTCCTGATGACATGGCAGGCAATACCCGCGGTGCAGCCGTGAATGGTGCGCGCGGTGGCGCCGGCAACTATATGGTCGAGGGAGTCGACAACAACGATCAGGGCCAGGGCGGCCGCGGCCAGATTTCCACGGCCGATCCGGGAGGCGCATCCACAAGTATTTCTCCGGATGCCATTGCCGAATATCGCGTTATCACAAACAGCTTCACCGCCGAATACGGGAAAGCGGGCGGTTTCATCACCGACACCGTTCTGAAGTCCGGCACCAATGCATTCCACGGTTCTCTGTTCGAATACAACCGGGTCCAGGCCCTGGCGGCCAACAACTTCTTCTCAAATGCGAACGGCATCGAGGACAGCCTGGTTCGCAATCAGTTCGGCGGTTCCTTCAGCGGACCTATACAGAAAGACAAGGCCTTCTTCTTCTTTTCGACAGAGGTGCACAGGATGAGGCAAACGGAACCGGTGCACGGAATCGGAACAACCCGGGAATTCCTGGACTGGGTGGATGCCGGAGGCTTACAGCAATGGGCGGAAAGCGATCCCGACGGTCTCTGCATGGCTTATACCGGCGAGGCATGTCCGGGCCTGTTCAGCAATTCCGACTCCCTGGGGCCTATTTTTACACAGTTGGCCGAAAAAGGTCCCTTCCCCCTGGCAACAAGCGGGTTCAGCAATACGGGCCAGGGTCTCCTGACAGCCGGTTTGGAATATCCGGTTCCGGTGTACGGCGATGTATTCATCCAGAGCCCGTTTTTCGCCAATGAGTATCGGATTTCCTCGAAAGTCGACTATCAGGCGACCAATACGGATCATGTTTCATTCTTCTACCTGAACCAGACAGCCCGATCGGGCAATAGCTACGGCGGTGGAGATGTTGATATCTCCCCGGCGTGGGTTCAGGATGCCCGCGGTCAGAATGCGGCTGTCACATGGACCCACACTTTTAGTCCGACTGTTTTAAATGTTTTCAAGGTAAGCTATCTGAGGCATAGACAGGATTATCCCATGATGCCGGGTTACGAAGGAATGCCATCCGTCGTCACGGCATTCGATCCGATGACGGTCGGCTTCGGGATGAGTGTCGGAATACCGCAGTATTTCACGGACAATCAGTTCCAGTTTCAGGACCATCTTGCGTTCATAAAAGGCAAACACAGTTTCAAGGCCGGTTGGGAATACCGCCGGATCCGTAATGGCTCCTCTTTTCATCTTGACGAGAGCGGTTTTTACCTGCCTTACGGTGTAGAGGAACTGGTTACCGATATGGCCTTCGGCGACGAAGCTGATCTGGCTGTCTTCGGGGGGCCTGCATACGGTTCCATGTATTTCGCCAGCGCATCTCTGGACCCGTCAACCGGTCAGGCTCCTGATTTCTATCGCGGTTATCGAGCCAACGAATTAGCGTTCTACTTCCAGGATGACTGGCGTATCCTCCCGAGATTGACGGTTAACCTGGGTATCCGCTATGAATATTTCGGGCCGCCGCACAATTTCCGGGACGATGTCGATTCCAATTTCTATTTTGGAACCCGGGTCACGCCGATAGTTACGGAATCCAACAATCCCTACTTCCCGGTGGATGATCCATTCTTCGCAGGAGTGGCCACGGGATCATTCCAGACCCGCAACAATGAAGTCTGGAACAAGGACACAAATAATTTCGCCCCGCGGGTCGGTTTTGCATGGGATGTCCTGGGGAATCAAAAGATGATACTGCGCGGCGGAGCAGGCATCATGTACGACCGCATCTTTAACAACACGTTCGAAAACATCCGATTCAATCCGCCGCTCTTTTCGGACAACCAGATTGGCGCTTTCGTAAACGACAATCCCGCGGGCGCACTATCGACGCCGGGCCTTTATACGTACCCGTTTTCCTCGAGAGAGCTGTTTAACTCGTCGGAATATGCCCCCACGCCGAATCCAAGACACATGGATCAAAATATGGTCAGTCCCTACTACAAACAGTTCCATGTCGGTGTGCAGTGGGAGTTCCTGAATGGGTATGTGTTTGAACCTGAATATATAGCCACTTTGGGCCGGAAGCTGATCGGCTATTACGACATTAACACCTTCAGCGGTCGATTGGCGGGAAACGGCTATTCTTCGGAACGCATCAATCCCAACATCGGCGCGGATAACTATCGCAATAACAACTTTGAATCAGATTATCACGCCTTGCAATTAACAGTGAGAAAGCGCTATTCAGCCGGTCTCGGTTTTAATGCCAGCTATACCTGGTCCAGGGCTTACGATAATCTGAGCGACCTGTTCAACGGACGCGGAACAGACGAGGGACCGACGAATGTCCTGAATCCTATGGATGATTACGGCCTCTCGGATTACCACATGAGGCACCGGTTCGTTACAACATTCAGCTACGAACTGCCGTTTCTCAGGGAGCACCGCTACCTGGGCGGATGGAATATCCATACGATCATCACCCTGCAAAGCGGAGTTCCTTTCACCCCGTTCAACTCCAACGCCGATCTGAACAAAGACGGTCGCTATACGGATCGCGTTGTGTACACCGGATCCGGCAGTCCGATGAATTCAGTTTATGATAGCGGAAGTCCGGCTGACGGTTACTTCGATCCGGATATGTGGGCGGATTACGAATGTCCCGCTGACGTGAACGATGGCTTGTGGTGCAATTCGCCGCAACCCCGAAACAGCATGACGGGGCCGGGATACAAGAATGTTGATTTCGGCATCCAGAAACGGTTTAAAGTCACTGAGACGGTAAGAATGTCGCTTCAAGGCAATTTCTTCAATTTCTTCAACCACGCGAACTTCGATTATCCTGAGGAAAACATTGCTGCGAGTTCGTTTGGAAGATCGACGGCGACATTTGATCCAAGAGTTACGCAGATCGCAATACGCTTGGATTTCTAAGTCGAATCAATCAAGGAATCAATCAAGGAGCTCCAGGCCGCTGGAGCTCCTTTTAGCCTGTGGAGCCTTTTCGACGGCTCAAGCGAAATACTGCTGCCGGGCAATTGTTTATTTCAAGGCGGCAGCCTCCATGTCTTCCTCCCGTTTTGCCCGGAATTCGGTGCCCTCTTTCCAGTTCGGGAAGGAGTCCTCGTTTCCAAGATTGAATCCGACATGAAACAGCAGTTGAAGATCCTCGACCATGCCCGACAGGTCCCATTCGGGATCGTATTCGTCCGACGGCTTGTGGTAATGGTTTTCGGTATATCTGTCCTTCTGTTCCTTCGTCCACTCTTTGCCGTGCTCGACATGGTCCAGCCCCACGGTCACATAGAGCGCCGGGATGCCCTGCTTGGCGAAACTGAAATGATCGGCCCGGTAGAAATGGCCTTTTTCAGGTTCCGGATCGGGACGCACCGTTCTGCCCTGCAGAGCGGCGGCCGATTTTACATAGTCGTCCAGGTCGGAATTCCCGTACCCGATAAGGGTCACGTCCTTCATTTTTCCGTAAATATTCAGCGCATCCATATTCACGGCGGCCACCGTTTTGGCAGGGGGAAAAATCGGATGCTCCCCGTAGTATTCCGAACCCAGCAGCCCCTGCTCCTCGGCCGTTACGGCGAGAAAGGCGATGGATCGTGCCGGTGGAGAGGGAAGTTTTGTGAAGGCTTCCGCCAATTGAATCAAGCCGGCAATACCCGTGGCATTGTCCAGCGCGCCGTTGTATATCCGATCCCCCTCCAGGGAGGAATTGATTCCCAGGTGATCCCAGTGCGCCATGTAGAAAACGTATTCGTCCGCCCTCGCCCGGCCGGGCAGAACGGCAATGACGTTGTTGGACACCGACTGTTCGATCGTGTTCTTCAGGGGCATCGAGGCTTTCAGATGCATGGGGACGGCCTTGAAATCCGCTTTGGCGGCATCGGACTTGACCTTGTCCAGATCCAGGCCTGCCTGTTCGAAAACCGTGCGGGCGCTTCCAATCGTAAACCAGCCCTCGATAGCGCAGCGGGTCCTGTTCCCGTCTTCCGTGCGCAGGCCGAACTGGGGACCGGTCCAGCTGTTCCGGACCACCTCCCAGGGGTATGCCGCCGGTTCGGTTTCATGGATGATAAAGGCCGCTTCGGCTCCCTGCCGTGCGGCTTCTTCGTACTTGTAGGTCCAGCGCCCGTAGTAGGTCATGGCGTTGCCGTTGAAAAGCGCGGGATCCTGTGTCGCAAAGCCGGGATCGTTTACCAGCATCACCACGGTTTTACCGCGGACGTCGAGCCCTTCATAATCGTTCCAGCCGTATTCGGGAGCGACAATGCCATATCCTATAAATACCACCTCCGAATTCTCGAGGGATACGGTTTCCTGTTCCCGTCTGGTCGAAACCATGCAGTCTTTGCCGTAGGCGAATGAAAGAGTTTTTCCCCCTCCCTGAACGACCAGTTCCGTATCGGGATCCGCCGTTATGGAAACCAGCGGAACTTCCTGGAAATAACTGTCGCCGTTTCCCGGCGCCAGACCAAGTTTTTCGAATTCTCCCTTGATGTAACGGATGGTCTTTTCCTCTCCCCTGGATGACGGCAGGCGTCCTTCAAATTCATCCGAAGAGACAGTCCGGATGTGTTTCGACAGATCCCGCGTGCTTATGCTCTTTAAAGCGGTTTTCAGATCGTCCCTGCTGCATCCGGATAGGATAATGGCGAACAGAAAAAGGATGGAAGTCAGTATCAGCAATTCTTTGGCCATGGAATGTTCTCCTTGAGGCGGCGACGGTTTTCACGGATTGCCTGCAGTCAGCTTTTGGGCGATCCGTACGCTCCGGGGGCTTCTTCCGAATCTCGATCCCCTTTGCCCCGGGTTCCGTCGGGGGATTCGGCCAGCCACTTGTCGATGGAGGCGGAGACCGTATAGTCGAGGTCGGATACTTTCCACAGCGGACTTGTTTCTCCTCCCACCACGAGAATGTTGATCTTCGCCGGTTTGTTGTATGGAGCGATAAGCGCATCGGCGGGAAGTTTTTTCCAGTCCGCATACGGCTGAACTCCGGCCAGCGCCAGGGGTGTTACCAGCATATCGATAATGTCGTTTCTCCAGAACTGGCTTGCCGTCATCCTGATGTTTTCCGAAATCCACCGGCCGGCATCCATCGGGGTTTCGAAGCCTTGATAATCTTTCAGATGCCCGGCCAGCATCGGATCCAGGATCAGGGTGGCGCCGGAATACAGCGCGGGCAGCGCCTGCATCTGCAGTTTGACCTCGTCTCCCCAGGAACGTCTTGCGGCGGCTCCCGTGCTGTTGATTAAGTTCCATCCCCGGAACAGGCTGACGACGCTTTCTTCGCGCCTGTGGCCTTTTTGTACATGGAAAGGTTCCCAGACGCTGCGCTCTTCGTTCTCGGCCATGCACAGGTTGTTGTAGGTGTAATTGTTGCCCTGGGACGTCCAGAACGTCTGTTTGCGCCGGGCGTATCCCCAGAGGATGCTCATCAGCGTCCATGCGCGCCCGATGACCGCATTGACCGAGTTGTACGGTCCCAGCGCACCCATTCCGGAGTTCATTCCGATCTTATTCCGGATGGGGCCGTTGACAAGCAGTGCACTGGTAAAGGGGAGTGTCGAGGGCTGAATGGCGGGTTGTCCGGTCGAGGCAATGGCGCAAAGCACGGGCAGATGCTCCGGTTTGGCCCCGGCCATGACGGCGGCAATGGCTACTGTTTCGACCGTGACTTCGAGGTTCTCCTGGGTGTCGACGACGAGCGATTTTCCGACCCGCTTGTCCGGCGGCTGGCCGGTGCCGGCAAGCATCGCCGCAACGCGTTCCTCCGTAGGAAGAATGATGGGCAATCCGTCGCTCCAGCCGCGTTCGACGAACAGCCGGTGCAGATTTTCCTCTGTATTCGGTTCCAGCAGCCGCCGCCTTTGAGGCGTGGGGCGCACGACGGCGAGATTCCTGCTTTCATCCGCCGTGTATGGCCTGGTAAGGGCTTCCAGCACCTCCTCTAATAGAGGTCTCCCCGTTTTGGGATCCTTGCCTTCGATGTATCCGCGCAGAACGGACGGCGGCATGGATACCACAGGATGCGGCGTATACATAAAGCGCAGAGGCGCCCCGAAGAATGAAGTGTCCGCCTGCACCATGTCCTCAAAAGCAATGGTGGAAAGGGGCGCGGTTGGGATGCCGTATTTCAATTCCAGGGTGCGGCAACATCCGGCGACCGCCGTTACGCAGCCCGGTCAGCCGGCCACACCGAAAATTACAGCATCGCCTTTCTTCTTGATTTCTTCCCAGAGGTCCCTGGTGTCATCCCTGAAGATGAAACCCGTCTTTCGTCTCAGGACTGTTTTAACGGTCGGCATGTTTTCGGCAAACCATGACTGAAGCTGCTCCATGAAAAGGTCGCTGCCCCCGAATCCCTGATTCACCAGGTAGACCGTCTTGCCGTCCAGACTGTCCAATCGCGGCGCCATGGACCATGTTGTAACTCCGGTGACGGATTCATCCAGAACGGGGATCCGGTCGGCTTCAGGATTAAATACCGTGATAAGTGATTTCGTCGCCATTTGCCGTAACTCCTTTCAGTCCCGTCCGCGATATATAATACGCGGCGTTTCAGTTGGCGGGTTTGGTTATTCTTACATCGGTTTGGGGCAGTGGCAATATTCTTTTGGCGGTTCCGCGAACATTGATGATAGGTGCGCATTGGGGGTCGGGGTCGGAATCGGGTTCGCTATCGGCATCGGGGATCTGCATATACGTTTGAAAAAACAGATTTTCTACTTTACGATCGATTCCGATTCCGATACCGATCCCGAGCCCCGCTTTGCGCTTCAAGCCAAAACCACGCCTGGAAGGCGCGGTTGATTACACGTTGAACGTTGGAACGTTTAAACCCGGACGACGATAAATCATTTCCCCAGCATAATGCCGGGCAGCCAGAGAGACAGCTGAGGGAATCCTACGACGATGGCTAAAAACAGGAGGCAGACCGCCAGGAACGGCAAAACGGATTTCATCAGGTCGGAACTCGGGACTTTAAAAACGCTGCCGGTCAAAAAAAGGTTGATGCCCATGGGCGGAGTAATAAGCCCGATCTCCATATTCACGACATACCAGACGCCGATCCATAAAGGATCGAAGCCCATCCCTACAAGTATAGGGACCAGGACCGGAACGGTCAGCAGCATGATGGTTATCCCGTCCAGGAAGCATCCCAGGGCCAGAAGAATGATGTTGACGAGGATCACTATCAGCCAGGGGGAAAGGTCGGCGGTGTGTATGACGTTTGTAATACGTTCCGACAGGGAAGAGCTGCCGATCATGTAGGAAAAGAATTGGGCCCCGATAACCGTGATCATGAGCATTGCGTTGACAGCGGCGGCTTCCACCAGAGCCCGGTACAGGGCCTTCAACCGCATGTTGTACATGGTGAAAGCCAGGATCAGCACAACGAAACATCCGACTCCGGCGGCTTCCGTAGGCGTCGCAATACCGAAATAGATTGTGCCCAGAATGGAAAATATGATGATGATCATGGGCCAGATTTTTTTGAGCGATGCGAAACGTTCTCTCCAGGCAACAGGGCCGGCCGGAAGGCCGAGTGAGGGATTTTTCAGGCAGAGTATAACGGGAGTCGCGGAGAGCATGACGGCCAGGATGGCTCCCGGAATGACGCCTGCAATAAATAGCCGTCCTACGGATGCATTCGTCAGGATGGCGAAAATAATCATAACCGCGCTGGGCGGGATCAACGGTCCCAGTATTCCCCCCGTTAGAAGGGCGCCCAGGGCAAAGGGTTTCCGGTAGTTGAGTTTTTCCAGTTCCGGTACGGTTATCTTGCCTATTCCAACTATACAGGGGGCGCTGGCGCCCAGCGCTGCGGCCATCCCGGCTTCGGCCCAGATGGTGGCGGCAACCACCCCTCCGGGGACACGGGAAAGCCAGTTCTTTCCCGCTTTGAAAAGGTCGGAGCCTATGGTCGTTTCGGCGATCAGACATCCCAGCAATACGAACAGCGGAAGGGGCGTCCATGCCAGGCTGTATAGAAAATAGAATGTCTGGCCTCCCAGCTTGTCGAGCGCGCTCATTCCGAAAAATGCGACGCCCACAAGAATCGAGCTGGATAAAAGAGCCCAGGCAATCGGGACGCCTATCAACAGAAGGGCAAGCATGACGGCAATGCATAGGGCGGCGGATGCGTTATAGTCCATGCAATATCTTCCATCCGGTGCGGGATTGCCGAAACCTGGCGGCCGGCAAGGCTGCACTATGTTTCTCCACGTCTGTCCGATTTCCTGATGAGCGCATGCATGCCCTGAATGAATTGGGCCAGGGCGACAATAAACAAAAATGCGTAGCCGACGGGTATGACGGCCTTGACCGGGAACAAAGGTTCCGACCATGCCGACATGCTGCGTTCTCCGATCTTCAATGAGAACATCGCGGCCTCCCACCCCTTCCAGGCTAAAACCGCGCCGCAGAGCAAGGCCAGCAGCGGAGACAGGATGGCGTTGACGAAGAACCGGACGTTTCGGGGCAGGCGGTTGAGAATGAAATCCCCACGAAGATGCCGCTGCTGTTTCTGCAGGGCGGCGACGGAAAGGACGAAGCACCATAACAGCAGCATCATGCTGATTTCATAGGAATAGGGTTCGGGATTATTCAGGATATATCGCCGGGCGACGCCGTACGTAGCGGCAAAGGCCATCAGCAATATCATCACGCCGCTGACGGCGAGCAATCCATGGGATATGAAGTCGATGATTGAAATAATCCGATTTTCTTCGCTGTTCAAACTCTCTGGTCTCCAGACGGACGAGCCTGCTGATTTAACGGTATTCGCTGTTGGCGCGGTCCATGATCTGTCGTATCTGTGTCCCCAGATCCCCCAGATCGGCGATTTTCCTGTCGATATAGGGCTGTACGATGGATTTCCACCTTTCTCTTTCCTCTTTGGGTACGTCGTATATTTCCGCTCCGAGTTCGATTAAGGCGCTCCTGTCCGTTTCCTTCCAAGCCCGGACCTGGTATGCGTTCATTTCATCGCAGGCCTTGCGGGCCTCTTCCAGGAAGATCTGCCTTGCGCCCGGGGGCATATCTTTCCAGACATCCAGGTTGATGTTATAGGAAAGGAAAGTCGGCTGGCCGTAAAAAAGAGTGACGTATTTTGCGGAGTCGGTGAGTTTATAAACAATGTCGGACCGCATCGAGTTCAATACCGCGTCCACGGTGCCTTTGGATAATCCGGAATAAAAATCGGTCCAGAATACCGTCACGGGCGCCGCGCCCAGAGCGGTTACAAGCGCCGAACCCTGGGGATTCCCGGTTCCGACCAGCAGTCCCTTCCAGTCTTCCAGTGTTCTGACGGGCCTTTTGGAAATCAGTTCCTGCGCGCCTGTCGTGTACGCCGCAAGTCCCTTCATGTTCAGTAACTTTTCGAAGATTTCCCGGCTGAACAGCTCCAGAAGCGGCTGCGCGGCGGCGACGTTTGCTTCGATGCTGTCGCAGGACATTGGATATTCCGCCAGCCCCTTGTGAAGTCCTTCAAAGATTCCCGTGCCGACCACGGACATTTCCACCGAACCCTGCCGGACGGCATCGTACATTTCGGGGACCTTGACCATCGTCTCGCCCGGGAAAACCCTGACTTCATAGGCGCCGGCGGTTCTTTCCGTGACGGCATCCGCGAATTTTTCGGCATTCAGGGTAAGTTCGTCTCCCGGAGGATTGGGAATAGCCAGCCTTATGGTTACCGTCCCGGGCGTACCGGAGGATGACCCTCTCTTGCCGGGTGACGGCGATGAACAGGAAACCGTGAAAAAAACAATGCAAGTTATGATGATGGGAATGAAGACCGGAAAGAAACTTTTTTTAACTGTCATGCCAGGTGCCTTTTCTTATGAAGAAAAACATATAGACGGCTTACTGTATACGATAAGGGCGGAGTAGCGAAATCATTTTATAAAACGCCCGATTCCGGGCATGGTGTTCCTCTCGAGATCAGTCCGGATCCATTTCTTTACTGCAGCGCAGCAGCGGCGGGGGGGCGCAGTCCACTTCGATCCATTCGCCTGAATCGGGGTGAGGGAATCCGAGAACGGCGTTGTGAAGAAAATAGCCCAGATCCGACGGCCGGGCGCGGCTGCCGGGCGCCGGAACGCCTCCTTTTACGTATAGCGGGTCGCCGACCAGGGGATAGCCGGCGGCCGCCATGTGGATGCGGATCTGGTGCGGCCGGCCCGTAGTGATACGCACCTGAACCAGGGAACCGGAATCGCGCCGTTCCAGGACGGTTGACCGACTGTGGGCCGGCTTTCCGTCCGGGCTGGCCGCGAATACGGTCTTCAGGAGTTTATGCGGAACGGGGCCGACAGGGACGTCGATATCGAAATCATCGGCATCGGGACAACCGGAAACCAGGGCGCGATATATTTTTAGAATCTTATGTGCGCTCCATGCCTGGAACATTTTCCGTGTGGTGCGTTTGTTTAACGCGAACAGGACAATGCCCGAGGTACCGCGCCCCAGCCGATGAACGGGATTGGCTTCAGGGAAGTGGCGGCGGACGAGGGAAAGGAGCGTATTGTCCATAAAATCGCCCCCGCCGGGCAGGGTGGGCAAGCCTGAGGGTTTGGCGACCGCCAGCAGGTTCCCGTCCCGGTAGAGGATTGCGTACGAGCGGGGCACATCCGGCTCGTTCCAGGGCGGCCGGACCCAGGTCAATAGCTGGCCCGGTTTCACGAGCTGGTCTGAACGGACCGGGATGCGGTCCAGAAGCACTCTTCCCGCTTCGATGCGCTGCAGCCATTCTTCCTGTGTAAAGGCCGGGAAGTGGCGCACAAGATAATCGATAACCGGACGCCCGGCAGCTTCGGCGCCTACAAGTTTTCTATATTCAAAACCACGGTTCAATGGAGTCATATGCCCTGAACTCCCGGCGTGTTTTTCATTCTGGTTGTTTTACAGGCATTCCTCAGCGCCTTTGCATTAAATAAAAAACGTAACCGTAGAATTCCGAGTGCCTGCGATAGATATCTATTTCCCTATATACCTTATTTATAAACTCCATCCGTCGAGGATCTTTGCGAAATGTATCCTCCAACAGGGCAAGCCTCTTTTCGAGCGGGGTGTAGTAGTTGTCCAACCAGGCGGATTCCGGTAATGTGAAATAACCCGTAATGTCGTAACCGGCATTTTTAATATTGGCAAGGTTTGTTTCAACGTCCTTTATGGCGGGATATTCCTCCGCGAAGAACCGGAGGCACTCTTCGGGGGCGCCTTCTTTCAGCCAGCAAAGCTCGGTGACCGCCATCAGACCTTCGGGTGCGAGAAGGTCACGGCAGACGGTCAAGCCGTTATTGAAATCGATGGAGTACAGGGATCCTTCAGCCCAGATTATCTGAAAGCTGTCGGGGGTCAATCCGGGATCGTGCATATCTTTTTCGTATGGCCGTATCCTGTCTCCAACCCCTTCTGCTTTGGCTCGGCGCATTAATTCCGTTAAAAACGGCCGGTGATTGTCGAGGGCGGTGATTGTTCCTTGAAGGTGTTTGGCAAGCTGAATTGTCTGCGCTCCGTTTCCGCAGCCGATATCCAGTATTTTGATGTCCACGGCATTCTCGGCTGCCCTGTACGGGTGCCCGGTTGGGAGAAGCATATTGATGGCTTTTATCGTGGAAGCCGTGTCTCCCGGACCGAGGCGGGGCAGGGATGCATCGAAGACTTCATATAAATACTGCATGATTTCCTGTTGTTCCATTGTTGCCGTCTCCTATATCGGTCAATGGCTGCCGTATATTCCTTGATTCCTTTTCAGGGAATCCGGCTATAATGATCCTGTTTGCCAGTTGTACTTGGTATTGTTGACAATAACACTGTCATTCGCTGTTTCCTATGGTCCGAATGCGCTTTTTTATCCTGCCACTGATACTGCTTGCCGCCTGCGTGTTGCATGGCTGCCGGACCGGTCCCGACGGAGAATCGGATGAGGATTCCCAAACATGGCGCACCACTGACTATCCCGAAATTCGCGTCGATTTACAGCAGATCCGTGAGCGGGGAAAGCTCATTGCCATAACAAGCTACAGCTCTACAAGCTATTTTCTGTACCGCGGCAAACCGATGGGATACGAATACGAGCTGTTGAAAAACCTGTCCGAATATCTGGGACTCGACCTTGAGATCAAGATTGCCCGGAACATGAATAAGATTATTGACATGCTGCTCAGGGGGGAAGGGGATATAATATCGTATGGGATGGCCGTGACCCGTGAACGACGGGAAAAGATGGCATTTACCAAATACCACACCAAAACCCACCAGGTGCTGGTTCAGCGCAAACCCGCCGAATGGCGCAATATGCGGCGACACGAGATTGAAGAGTCGCTGATCCGGGATCCTCTCGAGTTGATCGGAAAAACCGTCCACGTACGGAGGGACTCCGCCTATTACGGCAGGTTGAAGAACCTGATGGAAGAGATCGGCGGGGACATTCATATCCAGACCGTTAAAGGAAACCTGGAAACCGAGGAGCTGATCCAGATGGTGGCGAATGGTGAAATTGACTATACCGTGGCCGATTATAACATCGCCGCCATCAATGCCACGTATTACGAAAATATCGATATCGATACCGGGATAAGCTTCAACCAGAGAATCGCATGGGCCCTGAGAACTACCTCGCCGGAATTGCTCGGAGAAATCAATGCCTGGATTGAGAAAATGCGAAAAGAGAGCGACTACTATGTGATCTACAACAGGTATTTCAAAAACGACAAAGCTTTCAGGCGACGGATTCGCAGCGAGTATTTTTCAGGTTCCGGCAGTAGAATTTCGAAATACGACGAACTGCTGAAGGAGAAAGCCGAAGAACTGTCCTGGGACTGGCGGCTGCTGGCCTCCTTAATATATCAGGAATCAAGATTCGATCCGGAGGTGGAATCCTGGGCGGGAGCCGTGGGATTGATGCAGATTATGCCCATTACCGCGGAGCACCTGGGCGTAGACGGTATCGAGGACCCCGCCGAAAACATCGACGCCGGTGTGCGGTTTTTAAAAGAGCTGCAGCGGACTTTTGAAGACATTCCCGATCCCGAGGAAAAAATTAAATTTATCCTCGCTTCCTATAACGTCGGTCCCGGTCATATTGAAGACGCGCGGCGTCTGGCCGAAAAGTACGGGAATAAAGGCGACGTCTGGACCGGCGAGGTGGAATTGTGGATACGGAAGAAATCACAGTCCAAATACTATAACGATGAGGTTGTGCAATACGGCTATTGCCGTGGAATCGAAACCTATCGTTATGTGCGTGAAGTTATGGAACGGTATCACCAGTATAGACTTTTTATAAGTTAATCCCGGGTTTTAGGCCGGCAATTTTCGGAAGGCACAGGTCCGGGCATCCCGCAAGGCCTGTTTAGGTGCTCTACTGAAAAAGGAATGCGATGCGGTCCCTGTTTACGATCACGTAGTGCAGATCCCTGAACAGATCATATTCCGACGCTGTCTTAAACGGTAATCCCTGGAATTCGGGTTGTACGACAACAATGAAATCGTGGAGACGGCGCGCGTCCGAGTCGAAAGCGCGCCTGGGGATCCTTCCCGAAAGCTGCAAGGGCGCCGCGCTGCTGAAAAAGGCCGTCATCCGGATCTCGTCCCTTTGCTGTTTCGCGAGGTTTCGAAGTATCTCATCCCCGGTGTCTTCCGATTCATGGGCGAAAAGAATGTCGCGGATATGGACCTGCATTCGGGAGGCGGGAATGCGATCGCCTCCATCGTGTTTGAGGAGGGTCGCCTCTTCCACCTCAATAAAGCGTTTGCGGGTGTTGTTGAGAAAACTCGACAGCCGCCTTTCTCCCGTGTTTACATGCCCCTTGATTAAGAAAGTATCCGTATATAGAACATCTTTAAGAAATCGCATAGGATCCTGCTTGATGCCGATGTTTAGTTATTTCCCTATACAGAACAATGTTTCGTCGCTGCGCAATATCAGGTTGCCGTTCGAAATGGCCGGAGAGGCGATTATGCGTTCTTCGAGGGGATTTTGGGACATTATATTCGGTTCCCGTCCGGCTTCCAGTACGAATGTTTCCCCCGTTTCACTGACCATATACACTTTGCCGTTTCCGGCTACCGGGGATGCGAAGAAGATCCCGCCGAGCCGTTTCCGCCATATCGTTTTCCCGTCAACAGCATCCGCGCATGTTACGATGCCGACCTCATTGGTGACGTAGAGCAGGCCTTTATAATACAGAATGGAGGGAACATAAGAGGCGCCGCCGGATGAGCGCCACAGGATTCCGGTGTCTGTAACATCGCCGCGTCCTGCAGGCCGGATGGCCAGAAAATCGCTGTTGCGGTATCCCCGGACCATATAGATCACCCCTTCATGAAAAACCGGGGTCGGGATCGGCGTCTGCCGCCATGTGCCCGCGTGCCACAAAAGTTTTCCGGTGGACGGATCGTATGCATCGATGCGGTCGCTGGAGTTGATTATCATCTCCTCCCCTTCGGGAGTGTTGATGACCAGCGGTGTGCTGTGAGAGATAGGTTTATCGCCCCGATCCACCTTCCACAGTTCCTTTCCGGTTTTCTTATCCAGAGCCAGAAGGTAGGAATCTTCGGCATGGTCGCAGAGAAGAAAAAGCCGGTCTTTGTATAGGGTTGGTGAACTGCCGTGTCCCCATCGCGTTGTAAACGGAGCATATTCTTTGCCGAGATGGCGCTTCCAGACGACCTGCCCGTCCATGTCGAGAGCGAATAGCTGCCCGGTCCCAAACCATGCGTAAATCAGATTTCCGTCCGTTGCCGGGGTTGGTGTGGCAAGATTGTGCTTTTCGTGCAGTTCTGGAAAATCTCCGGTCGCCCTGGCTTTGAATTCCCACAGCCGTTTGCCGTCGGACCGGCGGAAGGATTCAACGGTTAAATAAACTTCGCTGTCCGGAGTGTTCGAGCTTGCGTCGCGTCCGCCGATGGGATTCTCCCGACTGGCCAGGTCCCGGTCGTCCCGGGCAAGCAGGGGATACATGCCCTGCTGCAGCGGAATGCGCCCTATCTGTGAAGTGACAAATATCCTGTCTTCCCAAACGATAGGGGACGAAGTGCCCAATCCTGCAAGGGGCGCCTTCCATTTGACATTCTCCTTCGTACTCCATTGTGTAGGCAAATCGGAGGAATCGGAAATGGCGTTGCTCGACGGACCGCGCCACTGCGGCCAGTTTTCCGCCGATGCTGCAGGCAGTAACTGAAAGAGCGTAAACGCCAATACCGTACATACCCCGACGAAACCCGAAGGATTCCAACCTGGGTAACTTTTGTAAGATGTTCGAAGCATGGAATTTCCTCAAGAAAGTATAGCGGAACGGGCCGCGTATTAGGGCCTGCGCCCCGGGTTGACGTCTTTCATAGTATGAGAATGACAGGATGGAAATTCAGAGTCAATAAAACCGTTAACCCGCATTTCCCGGCAGTCCATCACGGAGCGGTGTGTAGCCTAAAATGCATGAAAACGCCTTTGCGTAAAACCATCTGTTTATGGGTCGAAAGTCTAAAGTCCAAGGTCGAAAGTGATAAAACCATCTAAAGTCGGACCATCGATGGATTAAACTACAGCCCGGTTTCCTCCGACGGGCTGTAGTTTTGGGCTTTGACATTCGACCTTAGACCGTAATTTAATAAAAAACTGCGCATACGGGATTGAAAATGACGATAAGTATTATGAACGGAAAACTTATGAGCGGATGATATTGTTCCCGAAGATGAAAGGGGATCGATATCGATTATTCGAATGCTTTAGTGGAATGCTTGTGATAAAGGAAGATTAAGTGTAAGATCCCTCCTCGAAGGTTCCGTGAGGGTGCAGGCGCAATTCATTGTTTATTACATTTACACGGTCTTAAAGGTTGTACTGCATGCCGTATTTGAAAAATCTTCAGCCTGTTTTTTTAAATGCAGTAAAATCGTGCCTTTTTCCCGGAAGAAAAATCCTTTTTTTCCGTTCCCGAGCGGTTCGTATTCATGGATTCAGGACCAAATCCGTGATTCTGGTTCTGTTTTTATGCGGCTTTTTATCCAGCATCGAGGCCGGACCTTCAACGAAAATAAGAGATCCCAGACTGCGTTCCACTGCGGTTATTGTCCAGGATCAGAATACGGATGAGTTTCTGCTGACAAAAAAGGCCGAAGCTGTCATGCCTATCGCTTCCATCACAAAATTAATGACGGCTATGGTGATCCTGGATTCGGGAATAAATATGGGAGCGCTGATTACCATTCAAGAGTCCGACAAGGACAAGCTTCGCTACAGCCGTTCTCACCTTTATGTCGGTACGCGCCTGAGTCGTATGCAGGCCCTGCTTCTTGCATTGATGGCGTCCGAGAACAGGGCTGCGCACGCACTGGCGCGCACATACCCGGGCGGAAAGGAAGAATTTGTCCGGGCTATGAATAGAAAAGCCCGATCGCTCGGCCTTTCGGAAACCCGATTTGAAGACTCGTCCGGTCTTTCGGGAGAAAACGTTTCTTCCGCGCAGGACCTCTGCAGCCTTGTCAATGCCGCGTATCGCTATCCGTTGATTCGAACGTTCACCACCCGCAAGGAATTTATCCTCAAGAACGGTCGAAGAAACCTCCGTTTCGTGAATACGAATTCGCTGGTTCGAAGAAACGGATGGGACATCGGACTTTCAAAAACCGGCTATATCCAGGAATCCGGGCGGTGCCTGGTAATGCAGGCCCAGTTGAAGCACCGGCCCGTTGTTATTGTGCTTCTGAATGCATCGGGGAACAGTACGCGAATAAACGACGTTCTCCGGATCAAACAATGGTTGGAGAAGATCGAGCCGGTTGGGAATTTCTGACAGCGGGTAACCCTTCCTGGGCAGCTACCGGGCCATTTCCTATTGCTGAAAAAAAATAAAGGTATTGGGCGGGATCTTCTTGGGATTGATGTCGTCCCCGCTCAGAATTCTGCCGTCCGGGAAGCGATAATAGGTGGACGGGTAATTCCACTTTCTGCCGGCAATAGTGGCAGCGGGTCTGCTTGCCTTGACACGGCCTCCATAAACGTAGCCGACCAGCACCAGTGTTTTTCCGGGGGTTTTCTTGAGAAGCGCGCGCCCGGAGCCGGTTGTCTGCAGTTCGGCGCCGGTCCGGATGTAGCCGTCGGGGAAAAAATAGATCGTAGTGGAACTCGCATACAACTCCCCGGCAAGTTCTTCGGCCGTGTCTCCGTCTTTCCCGATTTCCAGAAATCCCTCGTAATTTTCGTCCTCAACCTCATTCAGCGTGACCCGGGTTCCGGGCGGTATCCGGTTCCAGTTCTCGATCTGGTCCCCGCTCTTCTGGGTGCCGTTCGGGAAAGTGTAGAGGGTGGAAGGATGGTTGTAATGGTCTCGGGCGATTTCCCAGGCCGTGTTTGAATTGCCGATAACAAGGGATTCGTCCGGGACCTCGATCTTGGGAGGCGGCGGGGGAACCGAACTCTCGGTGGATGCCACAAGGACAGGCTTGGGAATCTCCGGGAAAAGAAAAGTAGCCAGTTTCTTGTCGGCGTTTTTCAGACGGCCTGCCTTCACATCCGGATCGTGATCGGGCTGGGCTTCCAGGCCGAGCCGGGCGCGGACTTCGGGCTGCGCGAATATCATGCCGCACGTTTTTCTGCCGCGATGTTTGTAGGGATGCCAGTGGTTGGGATTCCCATAGGCAACCATGGAATGTGTCAGGACATGGTCGTCCGGGATGTCATACAGGCTCTGCAGCTGACGCAATAATTCGCGCAGCGCGTCGTACTGGGCGTCGTTGATGTCCTTGTTGTGGTAGCCGACCACCTCGATGCCTATGGAGTAATTGTCGATCGTCGTCAGCCCGTCCCACATGCTGCGGCCGGCGTGTTTGGCGATTTTTCTTTTGTCGATGATTCGATAGACGACGCCGGATTTGGAAACAAAATAGTTTGCCAGGCCCCCACGGCGTACTACATGAAGTGCTCCCGCTTCGGCGCCTTCCGTTGTATGAAGAATGATGTACTTTGTAGACGGGCGTTGGGCGCGTTTGGGGTTTTCCGGGCTGTACTTGTTTCTGATGCGGAATACAGGGGCCGGGGCTGCAGAGATTTCTCCCCCAAATGCCGGAGCCAGTAATAAACCTGCGGCGATCTTGATCAGCGTACGCCGGTTCGGTTGATACCCGAACCGCCGTTCCATGGGAGTTTCCGGTATGTCAGTCATCTCTCTTTTTATATCGAGAAAACAGCTTAACATATAAAACCTTGTTTTCCTGTAGGAATCTGCATACGGCGACTTTCCTTAATTGAGAGCTGCCGGCGCGTTGATGATCGGGGGGAGTTCGGATTAAACGATGGAATGTTTTGTTTGGTGTGTCGGGGTATCGGCGGAGGATGTTGTTTCGGCGATGCTTTTGAGGAGTTCGCGCGCTTCTTTTGTTCCCGCAAGAGAAAACCTGGCTTCAGTTCCGCCAAGACCGACATGGATGGTGTATGCGGATTCGGGGAGTGCGGCAAACATGTCTTCATCCGTTATATCGTCCCCGATACAAATGGTAAAATCGGGGAGGAAGGTCGACAGAAGCTGCACGCTTGCCGTCCCCTTGTTCACTCCGGCGGGACGGATTTCAACCGTCTTGTTTCCCTGGAGAATATGGACATCGCTGTTTGCGGTAAGCTCCAGCAGGTGATCCTTCAGTTCCTGCGCGGCGAGTTTCCCGGGCTCTAAGTCCGAACCCCTGTAATGCCATACCAGCGCAAAATCTTTTTCTTCGATGAATGAACCCGCGACACGATCCACGTACTTCCGGAGCAGAGGTTTAATCTTGGGTGTCCAGTCGTGGGCATCCTTTCCAAAAGACTGCCATTTTTCTCCCCGCATTTTGGTCCAGGCGCCATGTTCTGCAACCATACTGATCGGGAGATTGTGGAAGCAGCTTTCCAGGAAACCTTTGTCCCTTCCGCTGATAATGACAACCTCATTCCGCGGATCTTCGGCCAGGGCGGCCAGGAATCGGAGAAGCGATGCGTCGGGCACCGCATCCTGGGGGCGGGTTTTAAAGGGAACGAGGGTGCCGTCGTAATCCAGGAGAAGAAGCCGCCGTTGACTGTTGCGGTACTGATCCAGAAGCTTTTGTCGCATTTGGGGACTTAAGATCTTCATGTAATGCTTCTGACGGGTTTGCTGGGCGCTCTGCAACTCTTCGATGAAGTCCGATGCCCATCGAGCTACATCGTAGTGTTTCAGGCGTATCTGCATGGCGCTGTTGCGCTGTACCTGCTCATCCTCGGGCATTTCCAGGGCCTGGGCAAGAGCCTCCGCGATTTCTTCCCGGTTATTGGGATTGATGATGATCGCTTCCACCAGTTCTTTCGAAGCGCCCGCCATTTCGCTCAGCACCAGTACGCCCGTTTTATCGGCACGGCAGGCAAGATACTCCTTAGCGATCAGATTCATGCCGTCCCGCAACGGCGTTATGAGGGCTATATCGGAAGCGGCATACATGGCTACCAGCGGAGAGAATGTCAGGGGACGGGACATATAGATAATCGGGGTCCAACTGGGATTGCCGAACTTCCCGTTGATTTTGCCGACCAGGGATTCGATGTGGTTTCTCATCTGTCCATAGTGCTCCACTTCAACCCTGGAGGGGACGACGATCAGAATCAAAACCACCTTGCCGATCCAGCGGGGATAGGATTCCAGAAAAGTCTGGAAGGCTTCCAGCCGGTTTGCGATTCCTTTTGTATAATCGAGCCGGTCGATGGAGAGAATGATTCTTGCTCCCCACAATCGTTCCCGTATTTTTAAGCTTTCCTGCTGCGTTTTGGGACTGGTCGCCCCGTTATGATATTTGCGATAGTCGATGCCCATGGGAAAGGAATCCGTTTTTACAATTCGATCTCCGATTACAATTTCCCCCATATTCGATTCATGTCCGAGAATACGGATGATGCATCTGAGAAAATCCTGCTTGTAATCGTTGGTGTGAAAACCGATCAAATCGGAGCCCAGCAATCCCTCCAATATGTCCTTCCTCCATTTGCGGGGAAGCAGCCGATAGATTTCGAAATTCGGGAAGGGTATGTGCAGGGTAAAACCGATCGTGACCGAGGGCATCTTTTTCCGCACCATTTTCGGAAGCAGCATCAAGTGAAAATCGTGGACCCACAGAACGTCGTCCGGTTCGAGCAGTTCCAGCAGAGTCTGATAAAAAATTTTGTTTACCTGGACATAGTGCTTCCAGTATTCCTCGTCGTATTTCGTGTAAACCTGGAAATAATGAAAGAGGGGCCAGATCGTTCTATTGCAGAAACCATGGTAGTAATTACTTATATTCTTTTCCGAAAGAAATACCGGAAGGGCGTTGAACTCGGACAGGGATCTCGCTTTTATTTCATTTCTCCAGTCCGGTTCGATAATATTTCCGGGCCAGCCCACCCACCTGTAGTCCGGAACATTCCTGGGATCGTTTTTGTGCTGTTCCAGATAGGAACTCAGACCTGTGGAAAGCCCTCCAACGCTGGGAATAAAGCGCAGATCGTCCGATTCCCCCTTGATGGTAAAGGGGAGTCTGTTGGATACGATGATCATGCGTTTCGCGTTGAAATTCGCCTTCGGGATCATATGCATTATCCGCAATGCCGTCTCGCCCGGGAAGGAAACGGCAAACTCCTTTGAGAAATGCGGGCCGGAAACCTCAAGACATGCTTTTTCCGATATCGTCAATCATTATTCTGATCTTCAATTAAACCGTGGGATATCCGAGGGCGCCCCTGGAATGCATCTGTCCGGCGTGTGCGGTTCATTGACCCCGATGCATGCCGTCGCTCAGAGTCCCTATTAAATACCTATTTTATAGGTTGAAAGCCGTTTAGTACAGCATAAGAAGCATTCAGCAGTGTGGATGGAAGTGGCTTGCATCCTGTAAGTTGCTGTGCATCATTGCTTTACGCTTCCCGTGGTCGATCCCGCCACAATCCGCTTTTGAAACAGCGAAATCAGGGCCAGGAATATGAAAGGCCGCAGGTGGGGGATTGTGACATACCGGAACTTATGCCAGGCGTTTCCTCCGTCGATTTCGACTGCTTCATACATTTCATTGGGGATGCTCTGAATGCCTGCAAGCAGGACGAGCAGGACAAAGAGAAACGTTTTCCACACGTCGGCTGCAATGATTGCGGCCATTCTGGAATCATTTATATCGGGTTACTGAAAAACTATGAAAAAAACGGCGAAGAGTAAAGAATTTACTTGGGATGCGGGTCAATCGATTTTAAAGTGGACCGCAAAGAACACCCGATAGAACAATTTTCCGGCCCGGTCCGCGTGATTGAGAGCCGGAAAAGGAAACGTATTCGGAGTATGGGATCGTGGCTCTCATTAAAATACATTCATTGGCGACCGGGAAGGGAGAATTACAATGCCTCGTTTAATGAAGAAGCTTTCGAAAACGCGCGGGCTTATGCCCGGGACGGTAGTGTTTGTCGGTGATAAGAAAATTGATAAGATGCATATACGAATTATTGATTACGATGCAACCGAGATCGAAGAAAAAACCGTTTCCTCCATCGAAGAGTGCTATCCGTTCAAAGAAAAGCCGACGATCACCTGGATCAATATTGACGGCCTGCACGAAGTGGAACAGATCGAGAAGATCGGCAGACACTTCGATATCCATCCCCTGATCCTGGAGGATATCGCCAATACGGGCCAGCGGCCCAAACTGGATACTTTTGACCAGGGCTTGTTCATTGCGTTGAAGATGCTGATCATCAATCCCGAAAGCGGCAAGATACAGTCGGAACAGTTCAGTTTCGTCGTGGGGAGAACCTTCGTCATTTCTTTCCAGGAAAAGATCGGGGATGTTTTTGAGGCGGTCCGGAACCGGATAAGGAAATCGGCGCCCCGCGTCCGTTTCATGGACAGCGACTATCTCGCCTATACGCTTGTGGATGCCATTGTGGACAACTACTTCGCGATCCTGGAGACGATTAGCGAACAGATCGAAGAAATCGAGACGGAACTGATCAACGATCCCGGTCCCGGGAACCTGGAATCCATTCATGAAATGAAGAGGGAGTTGATATACATGCGCAAGGCGGTCTGGCCCCTGCGAGAGGTGATCGGCGGGCTGGAACGCATAGGGTCTGAATTCATTCACGATCCTACCCGCATATATTTGCGTGATCTTTATGAACATACGATCCAGGTCATCGATACGGTCGAAACCTTCCGCGATATGGTTTCGGGCCTTCTGGATATCTACCTGTCCAGCGTCAGCAACAAGATGAACGAGGTAATGAAAGTCCTGACCATCATTGCGACGATCTTTATCCCGCTGGGATTTCTGGCCGGGATTTACGGTATGAACTTCGACACGTCAGTCAGTTCATGGAACATGCCGGAACTGGGAATGCGTTACGGGTATATTTTTTTCTGGTTGTTGGCCCTATTGATCGGCGGGGGATTGTTTGTTTTTTTCAAACGAAAAAAATGGCTGTAGCCGGGATCCTGCGTTCAGAGATTGAAATCGGTATCCGGGAAAAACTGTATTATAAAGGCAATGGACCCGGTGGAATTTAAAATATATCTCGGACGCGGCGTCCGGAATTATTCCGACTTCGAAACCGACGTGGATTTATGGAAAGAAGCGGTCCCGGCGTTTGCAGCCTGAAGAGTTGGCGCAATACTTCGCGTCAACGAGGAGAAATCGGTTTTAAGGCGGCTGTCTGCTCCCCCCTATATGCTGGCGAAAAAAAAGATCGTCACGCTGGTTTCCCATGGATTCGACCGCAATCCCTACCTCCGCCTGAGAGTTAAAGCGTACGTTTACGATCATCGGTATGAACCTCGCATGATGAGCGATATAACCCGGCGCGCGACAAAGGAATTCATACGCCTTGGAATCATCGATGCCTGGGATAATGCGCGCGTAACCGGTCCGGTCGGTTTGCAACCCCAATAAACACGCGACCTGTGGAAGATAGCTTGCCGCGCATTTGCTTGCAGATGCTGGCCTTATTTGGCTTCGGGGGGATTATTTCATTCCGGTTTTCGGGATTCGGGTTCAATACTAATGTCCAGGCCGAGCGCCCTGGCGCGTTTTTCCCATTGCTGCCTGGCAAGCGATTGCATGTCTTCCACCCGGTCCATTTCGTCGACGATTTCCAGGCCTAACAGCGTTTCCACGGCATCTTCAAGAGTGACGACCCCCTTGGTCTCTCCATACTCCCCTGCAACGGCTGCGATGTGCTGACGACGATCCAGCAGGATTTCCAGCAAACCGGATACCGATAGGCCTTCGACAACAATCAGGATTTCCCTTTTCAGCGATTCGAGTTTGACGTTGTCCTGATTTTTTGCCTTGCATAGGAGAAGGTCCTGTTTCAGCACGAATCCTGAAATATCGTCGATTTCTTTTCCATATATCGGAAGGCGGGAAAAGGGAATCTGTGAAACGGTATCCATCGCTTCCAAAACGGTCATGTCCTGCTGAAGAGCGGAAATGACCGTTCTTGGCGTCATAATATCCGAGACCTTCAGAGACTCGAACCGGAACAGGTTTCGTATGATCCGCGACTCGCTCCTGTCGATCTTGCCTGTTTGTTCGCCGATACCGGCCATGGCGATGAACTCGTCACGGTTGAAGACGTGCAGGCCTTTTTGATGCGCAATCAGGCGCGTAAGCCATTCGGATATTTTAATCAGCGGGTAGAGACTCAGGATGAGACCGCGAACGAAAATAGCTGTCGGTTTTGCCAGCTTCCTCCAGAAGACGGCCCCAATGGTCTTGGGGATGATTTCCGAAAGGAACAGGATCATCAATGTCATAAGCGCGGAAAAGAGTCCGAACCATGCGCTCCCGAACACAACAGTGGCTTTGGCCCCCGATCCGATGGCGCCGACTGTATGGGCTATTGTGTTCAGGGTCAGAATGGCGGCCAAAGACTGATCGACGTTGTCCTGCTTCAGTTTTTTCAAAAGCTGCGCCAGTTTGGATTTCTTTTCCTGAAGTCCCGCGATATAGGACGGCGTGATGCTCAGCAGTACCGCTTCCGCTATCGAACAGAGAAAAGAAAAAACCAGCGCCAGCAATACGTATGTCAGCAGCAGAATAACGTCCGTATGCGTATAGGACACTTCGGACGTTTGGGCGCTTACGGTTCCGGCCGCATAGGAAGTATCGGCGGCAAGGGACGCCGACAAAAAGATGACGGACAGGAGGATTCGGTTATTTATCCTTTTCATAAGGGCGCTCCGAATAATCATTATATTGGGACTGTGTGCAGGCCGAGCATATCATCGTTAAATTATTTCGTCAGCATAGTTCAAGTGGCGATATAGGGCATTTTATGGCAGAATTAAAGATCAGAAATTAAGCCAGCCCGCATCTCCCGGAGGGGTTAGGTCGCTTTTCTTACACTGTGGCGATTCAGATGGGTGCGGATACCAGGCGCACGATCAAGGGCGCGAAGGGTGCCCAATCGAGTGCAAAGCAGAAAATACTCCCGGATTCGTTCCCACCTAAGAATGCAGGTGAGAAGTGTGGGCCGATTGCGCTGTTGCATTGTGAATTTGAATGCAGGGCAATTTTTAAGCGTTGTACCAAGGAAGAAATCAATGTTGCAACCAGGAGATTTCCAGTGCCGAAAATGCCGATAGTAGAGCGCTTTACAAGGGAGCGGTTTCAAGAAGAAGGGGCGGCGATCCTTTCGATTATCCGGGATGCAGCGTCCGTGGACGAAGCGAGACGGCGGCTGTATTCCCACGTTACCCGGGGCCAGTTCGAAAAATGCGATACCGACGCAAGCTCCATCAACACGTTCCTTCATGTTGTTCGGGACTGTGCCCGTGCCTTGCGCGGAATGGTTTTGGGGCGTTCCTCAAAGGCGGCAGGCTTCAGTGTCGAGCAGGCACTGTGGGATATTGCCCGCGGAAACGATCGTCCCGATCTGCAGCCGGGATTTTATGCAGAACTCATTCACATGTGCCAGGGATTGGAGGGGAGGGTCGCACCGCTGAAGACGGAAGCGATGAAGATAAAGTCCGACTCGCTGGAGGGGCGTGAGGCGGCCATTCAGCGTTCGAAAGAGCTGGACCAGTTGTGGGCTCAGGTTGAAATGCGAATGTCCCGCTATGAAGACGGGCTGACGCCGGCAGCACGCAGGCGCCGGTCGAAGCGGAGAGCCAGGATACAATCCGCTCTTGGGGGCACCAGGAAAGACTTTAACGACTGGAAATGGCAGGTGGAGCACATCGCACGCAGCGCGGAACAGCTTGAAAAGTACGTCCCTCTGACTTCCGTCGAAAGTAAAGCGATCAAAGAAGCAACCCGTGGGAGACTTCCGTTCGGAGTCACCCCCTATTACGCCAGCCTGTTTGACGAAGGCGCCAAAAGGGACCGGGACCGCACATTGCGCGCCCAGGTGCTGCCTCCGCCGGATTACGTGGCGCGCATGCTTGAAAGCCGGGACGACCGGGGGTGTGCCTTCGATTTCATGCTGGAACGGGATACCTCGCCCATAGACCTGATCACCCGGCGCTACCCGGCGATAGCCATCCTGAAACCCTACAACACCTGCCCGCAGATCTGCGTTTATTGCCAGCGCAACTGGGAAATAGACGATGCGATGATCCCGGATGCCCTGGCCGGCCCGGAAGAACTGGATGCGGCCATCGATTTTATCGCAAAAACCCCCGCTTTAAAGGAGATCCTTGTTACCGGCGGCGATCCCTTCGGTATGCCGGACGAAACCCTTTTCGACATTCTCAACAGGCTGGCCGCAATCCCGCATATCGATTTAATCAGGATCGGGACGCGCACCCCCGTGACTTTACCGATGCGCATTACTCCGGCGCTGGTCCGGGGTCTGGGGAAGCTGCGTAAGCCCGGTCGCCGCGAAATCTGTTTAGTGACGCATGTGGAACATCCTTACGAAATTACGCCCGAGATGGTTGCGGCCGTGGATCGTCTGAAGAGACAGGGTATTTCCGTTTTCAATCAAAACGTTTATTCCTTTTATGTTTCCCGCCGGTTCGAAGCCGCCAAGCTTCGAATGATTCTGCGCAGGATTGGAATCGATCCCTACTATACGTTCATGACAAAAGGGAAAGAGGAAACCAGAGCATACCGTGTTCCCCTGGCGCGACTGCTTCAGGAGCAGAAGGAGGAGGCGCGGCTGCTTCCCGGATCGCGCAGAACCGACGAAGCGGTTTACAATGTTCCCGGTCTTGGGAAGAACTACCTGAGGGCATTTCAGCACCGGGATTTGCTGGCTATCATGCCGGACGGCGCCCGCGTGTATAATTTCCATCCGTGGGAAAAGGGGATCGCCGATCGGCCGCACTATGTCGGCTATGATGTGCCGCTCCTGCAGTATCTTGCACGGCTCGAGAGCATCGGAGAAGATGCGGACGATTATGAAAGCATCTGGTATTACTATTGATGCGGGTTAGGGAATAGAAAATATGCCAAGGAATTTCACCCTTCTCAGTGCGGATGATCTTCATTTTTTCAACAGCGGAAGCCACTACCGGCTCTATGACAAACTCGGAGCGCATCTATGCAGCCACCGGGAGGAAAAGGGTGCATACTTTGCGGTCTGGGCGCCCGATGCGGGGCAGGTTTCCGTTATAGGAGACTTCAACGGATGGAACAAGGACGCGTCCCAGCTGTTTCCGAAAGAGCAGTCCGGTATCTGGGAGGGATTCGTGCCCGGCGCCGGGACCGGAAACCGGTATAAATTCCATATTGCCTCGCGGCATCAAAACTACAGGGTGGATAAAGCCGATCCCTTTGCTTTCTTCACTGAAGTTCCGCCGGAAAGGGCTTCACGAATCTGGGATCTGGACTATGCCTGGAATGACCGGGAGTGGATGGAACGTCGCGGCCGGGACACCCGGCTCAATCAGCCGATGTCGATCTACGAAGTCCACCTGGGATCCTGGAGACGGATTGCGGAGGACGGATTCCGGTCGTTATCCTACCGTGAGATGGCTTCCCAACTGCCCGCTTACGTGAAAGAGATGGGCTTCACCCATGTAGAATTCCTTCCGGTTATGGAGCATCCGTTTTTCGGCTCCTGGGGGTACCAGACCTCGGGATATTTCGCTCCTTCCGCCCGGTACGGGACGCCGCAGGATTTCATGGCCCTTGTCGATGCCTTCCACCGGCATGGAATCGGCGTAATCCTGGACTGGGTTCCCTCCCATTTCCCTTCGGATGAACACGGGCTTGGTTACTTTGACGGAACCCACCTGTATGAACATGCCGATCCCCGCCAGGGTAAGCACCGGGATTGGGACACGCTCGTATTCAATTATGACCGGCACGAAATTCAGGCGTTCCTTGCCAGCAGCGCCCATTTCTGGATCGATCGGTATCATGCCGACGGACTCCGGGTGGACGCAGTCGCATCCATGCTGTATCTCGACTATTCCCGTGAAGAAGGGGAATGGATCGCGAACGAATTCGGCGGCAGGGAAAACCTGGGAGCCATACGGTTCCTCCGATCCATGAACGAGAGCATTTACAGGGAGTATCCCGGCGTCCAGACCATTGCGGAAGAATCCACAGACTGGCCGATGGTTTCCAGGCCGACCTACCTGGGCGGGCTTGGATTCGGGATGAAATGGGATATGGGATGGATGCACGATACCCTTTCCTACATGTCTCTGGACCCGGTTCACCGCAGGTACCACCACGACAAACTTACATTCCGCGGACTTTATATGTTCACGGAAAATTTTCTTCTGCCGCTTTCGCACGATGAGGTTGTTCATGGAAAGGGGTCTCTGTTGGGTAAAATGCCCGGAGATGACTGGCAAAAGTTTGCCAACCTTCGCCTGTTGCTGGGGTACATGTACGCCCAGCCCGGGAAAAAGCTGCTTTTTATGGGCGGCGAATTCGGCCAGTGGAATGAGTGGGCCCATGACACAAGCCTGGACTGGCATCTGCTTCAGTATGACACGCACCGGGGATTGCAGCGCTGGGTCCAGGACCTGAACCGGCTGTATCGGGAGGAACCCGCCCTGTACAGGTACGATTTTCAACCCGATGGATTCCGCTGGATCGATTGCAGTGACGCCGACGGCAGCGTTATCAGCCTGTTGAGGAGCGGGGATTCCGGGCATCCCGATTTAATGATAGTCTGCAACTTCACGCCGGTGCCGCGGCAGAGCTACAGCGTAGGCGCCCCCAAGGGCGGGTACTGGAAGGAAGTACTGAACAGCGATGCCGGGCTTTACGGCGGGAGCGGTTGCGGCAATATGGGGGGGATAGAAACCGCACCCATCCCGTTTCACGGTCAGCCGTGTTCTCTGATTTTAAACCTGCCTCCCCTGGCGATCCTGTTTTTCCGTTCCGAAGCCCGGACAGGTTGAAAGGCGCCTTGCCGGAGGGCGGAAATTCCAGGATTGCGATCGGATACGCCGCCGCAGAAACCTTGCGGGAAAGCCCTATCCGACCTTTTCAATCCGGCGAAGGATGGAAGCCACAGGCGGCCTGTCCGCCGGCCCTTTTCCTACATGATGCAGCCGGATTATTCCCGACGGATCCACCAGCACATCCCCGCCCCGCTGGTTGACGTCTCCGGTCGGTTTTTTCGGCAACCTTCCCCTGGCCATTTCTTTCATATAGGCCCACCATGTCGCGGGTCCCCACAGGTCCAGGAGTCCGGCATTCAGCATGCCGTAGGCGCGGTACAACGAGCGCTTTTCATCCACAAGCAGGGGCCACTGAAGGCTCGTTTTCTTTACGTAAGCCAGGGCGGGAAATATCTGTTCAAAAGTGACGACGACGACTTTTACACCCAGACGGTCCAGCTCTTTTTCATGGCGCCGCAACTGCGACAGGTGTCCCCGGCACGGCAGTCAGCCGAGGTGACGGTGGAAGACCAGCAGCAGCCAGGTCCCGGCGAAGGATTCCAGTCTGTACGGAGTGTTCTCGAGGTCTCTTAAAGAAAAAGGAACGGCTTTTTGACCCACCATGGTCATATTATCGGGCCTTCTCTTACGATTGTATTTTTATCGCCGTGGATCTTTTACACAGCCATCAGCCTTCCGCTTCTTCTTCCAGCGCATCCAGCCTGTCCGGATCGGAGACCGCGATGTCGATCAGGCATTTCGGCACGTTGCTCTGTTCGCACATCTGCCGGATTTCGGCCTCCGCATCGCACAGGTCCATGATATCCCGGATCGCTTCAATGTGCGTCAGGCGGTCTTCCATGGAGATATTCTCAAGAGACGGGCCTGCAGCTTCTTCCGCCTTCCTTGCCGCTTCTTCTTCAGCGAGCCTCTTTTTTTCCCTAAGCTCCTCTTCCATGGCTTTTTGGGCCGCTTCGACGGCTTCCTGCCCCACCCCGGCTATTTCCCTGATCAACGCATCGGAGACATCGTTGTTTATCAGGTGTTTGATCCGCCCTTCATCGGGTTTACCCGCAACCGCTTCGAGCAGTTTCAGGACGCGGGCTTTTTCCTTGTTTTCAGCCTCGATCGCCGCTACCTCCCGGTCATAGCGCTCCTTCGTAATGCCGAGAGATTCAATAATTACATCGGAAATTACTTCAGCGGCCATCAGGTATCGGATTCCCTCGCTTTCGGACAGCTCTTTTGCTTTTGCAGTGAGGAATCCAAGACGCGTTTGTTCGATCATTTCCAGCACGGCCGGTTTCCGCTCAAAATCCTTCAGTTTGGGCCAGGAATCTCCAACGGCGTTAATGATATCGGCTGTAGCCTTTTTTGTGTTCCCGACATCCTCGAAGGTTAATTTACCGATGGCTCCGTTCAGATCTTCCAGAAGGGGACGGCCGTTTCTGTTTTTTTCTTCCAGCGCCCATCGCAGCTGCAGAAAATTCCCGCCATGGAGGGATACATTGTAACCGGATTGATCCAGCTCCCGGGCGATTGCCTGTAAAACCGATGCCAGGTTTGATCCGGATGCGTCCAGGGAGGCATGCTCGAGAATTTTTCTTTCCATTGCCAGCCAGAGGGGTTCTTTTGCAGTGTCGTTGCTTGATGTCATAGTGTTCCTTTACTACGTTAAGAGTTTAAAAATATGGCCTATTACGCTAAATTACCTTGCAGCCCGTGGTGGGGATTATAAAACGTTACTGCGTGGAAATAAACACCTCAAATTTTACTGTCTTCCACCCGAAGCGTTGCGGACAGAGAAGGATGTGGACCTGCAATTGTTGTAGATATTAAAGTTAACTAAATTACCTGTTGGTTGGAAAGGCTGAGATTTATGACGGACAAGATAGAAGGATACAAGGAGCGCGTAGACGCCGATATGGAGGCCCGGCTGGTGTGGGATCAGGACCTGATTTTTACCGCGAGTACCCAGCGGGGATACGACATGGAATTCGACGCGAACGTTCAGATGGGGTGCATGCCGCTGGAGGGGCTCCTGCTCTCTCTGGCAGGATGTATGGCCATCGATGTCGTGTCCATCCTTCAGAAAATGCGCTGCCGGCTCTCGTCGATGTCCATGAAAGTACATGGAAAGCGGTCGGAGACGCCGCCCCAGAGACTGCTTTCGGTGGTTATGGAGCTCTTTTTAAAGGGGGACAACCTGGCGGAAGAAAAGGTCCAGCGCGCGATATCGCTGTCGTCCGAAAAATATTGTTCCGTACATAATTCGCTTCGGGAGGATATCGATATCCAGACGATCTACCATATTGAATAATTCCATCCATACATTCCTGAAATAAATACGAATGTCTTAGTAGGGGCGAACCTTGTGTTCGCCCTCAATCCGGCCTTGCCAATAACGTAGGGGCGAACCTTGTGTTCGCCCTTTTTTGCACGAAAAAAAAGTAATTGGAATTTATAAAAACTTTACGACCTGTGATATAATCTCACGAGGAAATTTCAAAAAAAACTATAAGAAAATCGATCGGAAGCAGGATTGCGGCTGATCCTGGAATTATCAAGAAAAGCCGGTGCTTCCATCCAATTTTTTATAAGTATTTTTAATGTGCATCCAGGGAGCGGTGACGGTGAATCATAAATGGTTTGTAATCGCGGCTGTTTTTCTTGGCCTGTTCGGGTGCGGCGGAGACGGAGGAAGCGGCGGGAGTGGAAACGGCGGCGGAGGCTATAATCCTCCTGCGCCCCCGATAACTCCGGGCCTTGAGCAGGCTTTAATTACCAGGTGGAATGCGGTTCCGCTCATGGATACCTCCTTCACCTTGACGGATCTGAGCCGGAGCATCATGTACGATTTTCCCTACCTGGCGAATTATGTTATGTACTATGCCGAAAACGGCGAGTATTACGAAAAGTCCGCCTGTGATAATCAAGGCGGTACGGCGACTGTAGAAGGCGATCTTTCGGAGTACGACGCCACGGGCGAGATAACATATACCGACAACAAATGTGTGAACAATCAGTATGATATTCGAACGGACGGCGTCATACGGATTACTATTGACCGGACCGACCTCGTAGCATTTCCAATAATCTACACAGTCAGTTTTGAAGACTATGAAACCACTTCGGCAAACGGCAGTTACGGGACTGTTCTCAACGGCACCATTGAAGTCTATTCCCCTTCAGGCAGCGGGCAGGTGGTGACCGCCGATATCAAAATCACGGATATTCACAGCGGCGTTTATCTTGAAGCTGACGGGTTGACAATCGCTAGCGATATTGCCGTAGGCGATTATCCGTACGTGGAAGATACAAGAGTGTCCGGTACGGTGGGGTATTCGGAATACGGTACGGTGGAACTGTCCAGCGGATCTTCCATCATGGAATTCATGGATATAACCGGCAGACAGGATACCGGTATACGAGTCGCCTTCCTGGATGAAGTAAAGTTCATTGCCTCGCTGGATGATGATGGAGACGGATCGCCAAATGCCTACATGACAGCGACAGTGTCTGAATTGAGTGAAGAACCCTGGACTAACGATGATCCGATTGTGAGGCTAGAAAATACTGTTATAGAAGTTGACCGGGGTAGTCCAATTATCGTTTCGCTTCTAGGTGTGACCGATCCGGACTGCGATTTCCTGGGTTATTCCATTGATCTTATTGAAAGTCCTACCGGAAGCCAGTTTGACTGGTCCATAGACAATAACTTAAACTTGGTTATTAATGTGGACCAAGCAGGGGATTATAGCTTTGAGCTCGTTGTCGATGACGGCCACAACGGGGTGCGCAGAAAGCTAATAATTCTACACATCATGCTGGATTTTCCCGAAGTTAAACTGGGACAGACATTGTTCCAATATACAAGCGGAGACCAGGTTGAAATCGATCTGTCTCCCAGCAACATGGATCAAGGGCCGTTCACTTTTAATTTATCCTCCCCGATCTCAGGCATGACAATCAATGACAGCGGCTTATTGCAATGGAAGGTTCCATCGCTGGATTACTTTCCTCAGGGAACCATGAAAACTATAGTGACCGTAAGCAATGTAAGTCATGAAGTGGAGGTGCCGCTTACTTTTTTGATTATCGATCCTGATCCCGATATCGAGCCCCCCATCGCGCGCTCGGGTATTGAAGTTCCCTATAAGGAAAGAAATATCCATGTGGGCGATTTCGATAACGATGGTGTAACGGAGATTCTTTTAACGGACAATAACAATCTTATTTATACATTGGAATGGAGAAGTGGTGAATACGTGCAGGACTGGGTGTATCCCTATGAAATCAATTTACCGGATGATTCCATTGATGCCATTCTACCGCTTGATTTGGACGGTGACGGCCTATATGCAATCTTTGTCCAGACAGGTCTTCAAATTAAAGTCATCAGCATCAACGAAAAGTCTATTACTTCAAGCATGGATTTTGCACCGTTCATAGTTGATGCGGAAATCGAAGAGGGTTGGGGACTGGCTGCAGCCGACCTGGACAGTGATGGCTTTATAGAACTTGCAGCCCTGTTTGGAGATTCCCGATATGACAATACCGGTATGGCATTCGTAATGGATGCCGCCGATCTGGGGATTTTATGGCAGACGCCGGTCTTGGAACTGGGCAAAAGTATCAGTATAGGAAACGTCGACAACGACACTGATTTGGAGATCGTTTTTTCTGGCGGGTATGTGTATGACGGCGCTATATATAATAATGAATGGGTTTATTCCGAGGAGTTCGGCGACGATATTATCGTCGCCGATATCAATGGCGATGGCATTGATGAAATTATTGCGGGTAGCAGGGATAAAACTCAAATAGTCTATGACGCGGTTCAAAAGTCCGTTTTTTTTGAATTTACAAATATCTTTGATATCTGCAGCATAGCCGCCGCAGATCTGGATGCCGATCCTGCGAAAGAACTGGTGATGGGCAAATGCCAGGGACTTAATGTACTTGCCTATAACGTGGATGCCGGTTCTGCCGAGGAAATATGGTCGACCGGCCCATATTATGGTGGAATAGAAAGTCTTGCGGTAGGCGATGCAGACCAGGATAGCAATACAGAAGTCATATGGGGAGTAGGCCTGCATACTACAGGAGAAGATTTCTTGGCGGTTTTTGATTCCGTGACTCAGACGATTGATTTCCAGAATATCGATCCAAGCCAGTTAGACGGTCCGTTTATTGGAGGACGGCCTATTTCGGACATCAATGGGGACAGCAGCATTGTTTTTGCCACGATAAACACAAATAGCGGATATGATGGCAGTAGGCTTATTTCCATGGATTACGATTCGGGAGATTTGACTATAAGCCCGGAGGTTGGATCCAATTGGCATAACCATTTTAATTTTTGTATTGCCGACTACGATCTGGATGGCAGGGAAGAAGTAATGTTTTCCAGCGCGGAACATTACGATGATTTTATTTCTATATATGACCTGTTTGATTACACCGAAGAATGGTCCATTTCGATAGGGGGGGAGGTGGCATGTGGGGATGCCAATGGCGATGGACACACGGACTTGGCCGTGGAATGGGGCACCTCTATCCGTCTGTACGATCCATTCAACCAACTCCTTTTATGGAGCAGCCCGATAACAGATTACGTTACCGAGGTTGAGCTTTACGACATGGACGGTGACGACATTCTGGAAATCCTATCTATGGAGCGATCCCGTTTGGTTGTTTATACTGGAAGCGGCTCCGGCTATGTTGAGGGACCGACTTATGAAGACGGCAGTGAGATATTGGGTCATATGTCCGTTGGGGACATTGATGGGGATAAGATGCCTGAAATCATTATTTCAAGGATTGAGGGTGATTATCCAGATTATACGAGCCGGATTATTATTCTGAATAATGACTTAAGCATAAGAAATTCCTTCCTGGTCAATGGAAGAATAACGGCGACCACGAACGCGGGGAATAATGACAATACTTTACTTGTCGGCATCTTTTCGGGGGCATCGTATAGAACTGGAACGGAGAGTTATATCCAATCTATCGATTTACAGACAAGCGATATAATATGGAGTTCTCCACCACTGCTGGGCGTAGTGACAGAGGGCAATATCGTTCAAAAGCCGGGATCGACAAAAAAACAGCTGGCAATTGGTACGGGCGATGCCATGTATATAACGCAATAATTTCGGTGACAGTCACCAAAACCTCGAAATTACTCAAGAATGTTTTCGCCTGGATCCCGGTTTAGGCCCCCGCTTCTGAGGTGAAAGCTTTCTTCCGGTCATCTCTTCCAATTTGTTAATAAATTTCTTGCTTCCAAGCGGACGCCCCGTTCGAGTTGAAGCCCGGATTTTTTCGATCTCCTCTTTCGCTCGCAATCCTTCCTCTAGAAATTCCTTCCATTGTTTCCCATGTTATGTTTCAGAACACCGGTTGATATTTCAGAATAATTTCGAGGTTATGGTGACTGTCACCGAAATTATTCCGCTTGGAATGAACCCTTCTGCCCGAAGGCGCATCCATTCCAATAGATGCATGCATCGAATTGTTCTCGCAGGTGGACGGCTTTTTATCTGCGGCTGAAAAAAGCAACGTTCCACGGACTTTATCTCATCGCAAGAAGACTGCATCCGAAGGAGGCCGGTATGGGCATCAGCACGAATGGTATCTGGCGTAAGAAGAACTTATTAATTCGATGTCTGCATAAAGCATTGCCTTTGATCCTTGTCATGTTCCTGCTGCTTCCGGGATTAATGGCGGCGGATCCGAGTCCATCTTCCGGGCAGTATGACCGGGGGCAGGGAAGAGAGGCGGATTTTCTGTTTTCAGCTCCCAAAGGTTTTCTTGGTTTTCGTATCGGAAGATTTTTCCCGCGTGCCCACGGCATTCTCTTCGATGAACTGACGGATGTATATACATTGGAGAGGAACGATTTCAGAGCATGGAACTTCGGTTTCGATGGCGGTGTTGATCTTAACGAAAGGTTCGAGCTGGTAATCAGCCTGGATTATATGACCCGGACGAAAAAATCCGAGTACAGGGAATGGGAAGATACGGAAGGCCTGCCTATTGTTCAGGAAACAAATTATGCCCAGTTGCCCTTGACTGCAGGGCTTAAATTTCTACTCATCCCACGGGGACGTCAGGTTGGGCAATATGCATGGATGCCGTCCCGTGTTGTTCCTTACCTCAGTGCCGGTGCGGGGATCCAGTGGTACCGGTTCAGACAGGCAGGCGATTTTATTAATTTTTCGTATGAGGACCTTCCGATATATACGGATAAAGTGGAGTCCACCGGGTGGACTCCGGTTGGATACCTGGGAGGCGGGGTTGATATCAATGTTCACACGCATACCTACATAACACTGGATCTCAGATATTCCTGGGCAAGACCGGAACTGGATATGTCAATTGTACGATACGATCCGGTGGATCTGTCTGGTCTTCGTGCATCCGTCGGGTTACAATGGCATTTTTAAAAGGAGCGAACCATGCGGGTAAATACTCTTCAAAAATTCCCGTTTAAAAGGGCTGAATACCCATTACGTGAAAGCCTCCGTCGCATGACCGTGGGCCGGTTATTTCTATACGGTCTGTGTTTCTTCGGAGTTGTTCTGGGTCTGCTGCCGGGTACGGCCGGAGATATTATGGCTGCCGGCTATGACGATTCCCGGACGGCCGCGGATGTCGACAGCCGGTGGCTGCCCTGGATCGGATCCTGGCG
>JAFGTD010000179.1 GCA_016934295.1 Acidobacteriota bacterium | reverse complement strand
GACCGTAAAGAGGCTTTTTCCCGGTCACGGGCAGGTCAGCCCACAAGGAGAGGAGCTTCTGCCTGCCATCGCGTCCCGGCCTCAGCTTTTCTTCCAGGAACTTGAGATGGGCAAGATAGATCAAAACGGTCGCGAACCCGGACGCCAGATCTTTCCGGCGCCTCGAAACAACCGCACCGCTCGTTGTGGGCCCGGTCTGGATGGTGATGCTCTTTGGCCAGAATGAGGTGAGTGCCTGATCGGTTTCATCGATGGTCCAGCCCAGCTTTTTCCATAGCCGGACGAACAGGTTGATCCTGAGAAAATCGGAGGCGGCGGCCGACGCATCGCCGTCATCCCCGGCCCGGGCATATTCGAGGACGGTATGGTCAAAACCCGATGAAACAACGCGGCCCGAATCATCAGGACCGGGCTTATCGCGAAGCACCAGGGTACGGCGGAACGAATCCGGCCACCGCTTTTCAAGTTCGTCCTTGGCAGTGGTCTGCCGGGCGGCGAAATAACAGGAATGCTTCTCCTGCGCCTCCTGCAATGCATGCTCGAAGGACTCTTCCTGCGCTGCATACTCCGCCGTCCCGCGTTTTTCAAAGTAAGCAACCGCGTCGGCAATTTCTATACCGAGCTTCCAGACCAAACCCAACTCAGCCAGCCCGGGATTGACGAAGCATGTCTTTACAATTTCCACCAGTTCCTTGCAGGTGACACCCAGCCGACGGGCAAGGGTTTTAGCGGACCGAAGCTCGTCATTGGCATGCACCGGATCGGCATAGCCATACAGCCTCTCCCACGATGGCTGGGAACCGCTGGTGAAAAGCGTGTATTCCTTGGGAGACAATTTTAGCTGCTCCATGAAAATGTGCACCCGGTGATACCGCGCAGCAGTGTCGCCGGCCGCCGAAGCATAGAGATCCAAATCATCCCTGGACCGTAATGCTTCCAATGCCGTCCATAGCGGCGTGTCGAAATGGCTGAAAAACAGGCGCACCGTCTCCAGCCAGAGATCAAAGGGAAGGTCAAGGGGATAGAATGATTCGTCGCGGAGAAAATCGTAGGCGGCCGGCAGGATGTTCTGCGGCTCTGCGACAAGGTCCTCGGACGCGGCGCCCCCGGTATCGTTGCGGATAAATTCATCGATCAGCGATGATTCGCTTTCATTGGCTGCGCGGGGATTGAGCAGATAATACTCCAGGATTTCATTCACCAGATCGATATACGGGACCAGCGTATTCGTGTTTTCGCACGTCAGCGGCAGATGCGGAAGGTCGGGCCTGTGTTTGAGAAGAATCTGATAGGGTGTCATTTCCTGGAACGCGGTTTGACGCGGATGTTCATCTCTCCAGCGTTGCGCGGCTTCCCGGCTTTTAAACGGATACCGGGCGCCGTTATGCCGCTCCTTCCATCTCCTGAGAAACTCATTCCAGGACCTGCCGATGCCATCATTGGGATCCTGGTCTGCGTGTTCCAGGAACCGGAACAGATCAACAAGATACGCCGCCGGTCCCAGGACCGACTGGCATTCCCTGCACTCGCAGTAATCGGTGGAACCCAGCAATTCCTCCAGCACCGGATACTGGCGAATGAGCGTTCGCATGGCAGCAGATGTTCTGTCGCTTACCGAGGGGATCAATCCGTCCGGCAATACACTCCGGTCTCCGGAAGCACTACCGGCATCCACCGGCCGAAAACCCGATATCTTCTGGACGGATTCCCCGCCCATCTGCCTGGCCGACACTGCCACGTTGAGTGTTGTGGCATGAATCAGCCGGGCCTTTTGATACATCGCCTTGGCGGTTTTTCGCGCCGCGGCTTCGGTGCCTTTTTGATTTTCTGACTTGCCAAGCTTGCCCGCTTCCCGGGCATAGGCATCGGCGAACGCCTCCGGAGCAAACGTGGAAATTTCGTGGGCTGACGAAACGCCGATATTACTGAGCACCTGGAGGGCGGCATCATCCGGCGAGACCTGGAAAAGCCGCACCAGCGTTTTAACGGCCTTTCGTACTTTCCCTCTGAACGCAGCTTCGGCATCTGCAGGCAGCAGCTTTTCTTCCTCGCGGAAAATTCTGGCAAGGTTTTCCGTAAATGTGCCGGCAGACTTTGCCCCCAAAGCCTTTTGGATTGCTTTTGTTCCTTTTTTCTTGTTTATAAGATCAGCCAGCTTTATGCCGTTTAGCTCCCGATTCTGCATAGACGCCATGAGAACCGGCCTGAATTTGAGCGTCTCTTTCGAAATCCCCTTGAAAGCCCCTTTCCAGTTTTTCAGGATGAAAGACCGGGCGTCAACACGGTTCCGATTCTCCAGCGCCTTCCTGACAAGGGCACTCTTTAAATCCGGGTCAACCTTTTTTTTAAACAGCTTTTTCCTGTTTTCGCCGATGAACCTTCCCAGCGGCGTTTTACCCAGCGTAAAGCCGAGGCTCTCAGCCTGATCCAGGAAATCAACGACGTGTGCCGTTATCTCTTCGTGTTCCTTTCCGCTGGCGCCGGTGGTCAATATGAGTTCCTTCTCCCTTATTTTTCTTCTGATGGACTGGTGCGGGAAGCTCGCGCGGACCATCCGGGCCATGGCGGCTGCATATGCAGCCAGACGTTCATTGGCGTCCTTTCCGGAATAGATGGGCGGAATGAGGTCGCCGAGATCCTTTTTCCCCCGCGCCAGCGTACGAAGAGCCCCTTCCCACGCTTCCGGCTTGTCGAATCCATAGTCCACAAGATGCCGGAGATCGCCAGGGGCCTTGATTTTTTTCTGTACATATTCAATAAGCGGAACATTGACGCGGGTGAGCCGTGCAAGCCTGCCCTGCAACCGGAGCACTTGTATCTTTTTTTCAACGTCCTTTTCCTTGTTCCTCGTGTCGTTTTTCTTGGACCCCATCGAAATGAATTTTTTATGGGCGGCTTCCCACAATCCGGCCTCCGTGCCCTGGTGATTGAAGAAAATTTCAAGGAACGCGTCCTTTTCAGCCCTCGACAGGCCCGATGCATCAATAAGCTCCCGATAACTCGACAATGCTCCGCGCGCGCGTAAGGTCGGCCGCTTTTTACGGGCGAAATCCATAATCACCGCAATTGTTTTATCAATTGTCACCGTTAATTGGATTTGCTTATTACCCACTGCCGACTCCAGCGCCTTTTTAATTTCCTCCGGCCTGGCAAGGGCCAGGGATCGTTCACCGGGTGTTAAACCGTTTTGAAACAGGGCGTAAAGGGCTTGAGCCTCAATTCCAGTCTTCTTTGCCATGCGGGCCGCGGCCGATGCCAGAACGAGATTTCTGCCGTCCACTCCCGTGGCATTTGCCAGAAAGGTGAAGTCTTTTGCCTTTTCATCCTCCTTCAAGTCCTCAAGTTTGCCCTTATCGCCTATGTGGGAACTCAATGCGTCCAGGATGCCGTCATATTCCGACCGGACAGGACGGGTCTCCGCCGGCATCACCAGATCGAGCACCTCATACCGGGAAGCATTGTATCTGACCCCGGTCAACGAACAGTTTTTTTTCTTTGCGCCTTCCTGATATTCCGCTTTCAATTCGATATTGAGGGACGGCGTTGCACCTGTTGCATCCGGCGCGCTGTAATCCAATACGAAATGGCCGTCTGCCTGAACCGCGGTCTTTTTGCCCAGCAGGACGGGCTTTTGGCCGAAGGCGTGATGATACAGTGCAAGGGTCATACCACCGGAAGGCAATCCGCTGATTCTGCCGGTAACGCAACACCGACCCGGCGTGCCCGGCTTCGCCTTTTGCAGTTGCGCAAGCGTAGCGTCGTCCAGAACGCCGGTCTCCGCGATCTTCTGCGACTTCTGAAATGCCAAAAGCGCATCGCGGGTACCAACGCCAAAGCTCGCCGCGCTTAATTCCCGCACAGGGATGCTTCGAAAGCCGAGCGCCCGCAAGTCTGCTTGCAGCTTCTTGACCTCGGAACCTTTGGAATTCAATCGAATCATATCAGCGATAACAGGCATAACGCGGTCCTTTCATCTGGACAACACCATTCATAACAGTCGGTTCAGTTGCCGCTTTCGGCCTCCGATGGCAGCCTGCCGCAGCGCTCCCATGCCAAAAACAATCGTGCCGTTACTTGCCATTTTTTATCTGCCACGCCGAATGGATTTCCACGGCAAGCGGGCTTTGCGATTTGTTTCTGAACATCAAGGCCTTCGGCGCGGAATGCAGTATGACATAGGAGTCCTGGTTCGCACCGGAAATTCCAGATATCCCCCTGGTAAACAGGACCGGCCTGTTCAGCGGGATCTTTTTTTTGCCGGCTTCCAAAAAGATCGATTCTTTCCTGGCATTCCTGGCCTGCACCTGGAGGAAAACCAATTTTCCCTGCCCGGCAACCTGCACGCTCCTTGCCTTGTTTCCTCCCTGCACCACCACCTCGTCCCATTTGCGATCGACCTCCATGATATGCGGAACGCTGGCCACGGTCACGTCGTTCATTGTGAGCTCCGTTGTCCATTTTAGTATTGCCATGACGGCTCCTTTGTTAATTTGTTTAAAATCAGAAGTTAATACAAGCGTTACAGTATCGAAACATCCTAATGCATTATCATGGAAACTAACCGGCAGTTTATTTCTTTGAATATGCACCTGTAACCCATCCGTACATATCGCCGAAATGCGTACCAAAGTATTTATCTGCCACATCTATTGGTGTATCCTGTCCCGTGACCGCTGCCCGGACCGATTCTTCCGCAAGCACTACTGAGCCAGCAGCAGCAACAATAGCTGCACCAGTGACACCAGCTGTCGCTACAGGCCCAGTTGCCACCTCTGCTGTTAAAGCAGAACAAACAGAGCTTAATGCTGATCCTGTAGCACGTATTGCCGCTGTGGTTGCGCTCACAGTTTTTTCTCCAACAACTGCCAAGGTACGAATAGAAGCGTTGGCCACTGTAGCAATCTGATCTTTCGCTGCCATTCCCATTATTTTCGCTCCTGCTAAAAACGACCCGCCACCAGCGATCTTCACCATGTCATAAATATCCGCACCAGGGATCATAGATTTAACTGTTTGCTTTAATGTACCTCCCAATGCCCTTCCAAAGCCGGCAAGTTTATTTACAATCCCTCCCCGAGCAGGAGCGTTTACTATCGCTGGGCCAATCCGTTCTGAAAAACTTTTTGGTAAAGCATCGCCAGCAACAGCATTCGAATTCTTCCCGATACGAGAAATTCCTCCTTCATGCTGTATAACGACATCAACTTTCCTTTCCCCAGCCGGAGTGCCACCTAAGTAGCTCACCAGTTGTCGCACCTCTGAGGATGAGTGATAGTCAGCGCTTGAAAATCCAGGGAATTCACCTTTAGGAATTTTAGGAGTCAGACTGACTCCCCTTATGTCAAAATGAACAGTGCCTGCAACCTTGCCTTCAAAAGCTTCTTGTGCCATAACACCAGAAAACATCGGGTATAGTTTACCTGAGCTTCCTGGAACTTTAAATTTTTTTTCCAGTTCCCAAGAAGATGGGAAATAGCCAACGCCCTTTCCCCAGCTGAAATTTATTCTATCCTGAATGTTTATAGCTTGTAGTCCAGTATTGGCTTTTGCCGTTTCCATATATGATCCTGCTCGACCAAAGGCAACAACAAGCTGGCTTGGATCTCGTGAAGGTGCATCCGCCATACCATTTATATCAACCCGAGAGACTGGATTTCCTTTACAAAAACCATACAAATTCGGGCTCATTTTTATACCCGCAGGATCACAACTTGTCCATCTCCCCAACCACCCCGCATAATACCGCGCCCCATAATAATCCAAACCGCTCTCCTCATCCCGCTCTTTGCCGCTATACCGGTATCGTTTCAGCGGCACGCCTATATCTTTCCTTACCGCCTGATACGAGGTGCTTCCGTAGGGATAAAACTCTTCATACGAAATGACCATTGCCCGTTCATCCAGTTCCAGGCAGGCCGAACCGAGATGATTGCTTATTTGATATCGGATAAGCTGGGCCGGGGAATTGTCGGTTCCCATGGTCCTGGTTTCCACCATGGCGATCCGTTGCTTGTCGTCCATGACATGGAGCGTTTCGCGTTCCAATGAGATGCTGCCGAATCTTCCATTGCGTTTGCGGAAGATCTCAAATCCGCCCAGATAGATCCGTTCTTCGACCAATCCCGGGCTTTTCTCCCATACTTTTCTCGTCCGCTGGCCTGATCCGTCATAAACGTAATAAGCCGTCCCGCCGCCGCCAAGGTCCGTTGACTGCAACTCGTCCATATAGTTCCAATGCATATTGGGATTTTGGGGATCGGGATGACTGGCCAGATGGGGCATGCGCGCCATATTGCCATGAACGTCGTACCGATACCGCTCCGTATACAAGGGCAGGTCTGAATAATGTACAGGATTATCGGGATCATCAAGATGCGGATCATCGCCAAATCCAGTGCTCAACAGCCGGTCACTGTCTGTCGCATATTGATAAATACGCCTCCAGCCGGGATTCGACGGATCGGTTCCCCGGTGCCGCATCTCCCGCATGTTGCCTACTTCGTCGTAGTGGTACGATTCGGTGTATGACCCCATTGCGTTTCCATCGGCAGGATGGTCAAGCCCCGTGTGGAAACCGTTGAATGCCTCGGGTGCGGCGGGAGGGCTGGCATGTCCATTACTCTGTCCGAGATGTTCGCGTCCCACCGCTTCGACCAGCCGGTATATCGCGTCGTAGGTGTAGGTAGCGCCTGGATCGGCCACGCGGCCCCGGAAATAAATCGTCTGTTGCGCAGCATCGTTGATATGCGTGATATTGCCGGACGGATCATATATATATGAAATATCCTGCACGCATTTTCCAGATGCCCGAAAACCTGTTCTGGTTGTCCGCAACCGAGTCAACCGGTATGTTTCGTATTCATACTCATACTTGGTAACGACGCCGTTCCCGTATTCGACGCAGGTGCGCTGCCCCTTGGCGTTGTAATCGATATTCACGACAGCGTGGAAATCGGCGGTCGCGGTGTCAAGGAGATCGTCACCATCACCGGGCAGCGCCGGCTGCGTGAGCCAGACATTCATCGCCTCAAGCAGATTTGTCTCATTATACGCCGGCTGGATGATTTTAACGTTCACTCCGGGCGCCCCTTCCCGACAGGGCGAAATCATCTGTATGGGCCGGTTAAGCGCATCGTAACGGGTACTGGCGGCAAAAACGTCGGACTCCAATGCCGGACTTGCGTACCAGTCGGGAACGGCCGTGTAATCTTTTACCAGCCGCTGTTTGCTCTGGAGAAGATTACCCTTGAAATCGTACGATGCGCTCGTGGCTTCGCCCGCGCCATCATACGCCTGATACACCTTGCCGCGCAGATTTTTCTGTTCAGGATTTACCGCGGCTTCTCCATAGATCGTCCTGCCGACCAGTTGTTCCGTTCCGCCGGATTCCTTGACAAAAGAATTCCTCGGCCGCCTGAGCTCGTCGTATTCGGTGCGCAGGGATCTGCCCTTGTCGTCCCATGAACGGAGCGCCTTTCCGGCGGCATCGTATAATATCCAGCGACGTCCGGCATCCATGCTGTTCTGCAGGATTTTATTGCTGATCATGTCGTACTCATAGGTCATGACGATACGGCTTCGCGCATCCACGACCTCCCGCTCGTTGCCTTCG
>JAFGTD010000178.1 GCA_016934295.1 Acidobacteriota bacterium | reverse complement strand
GTCGTTGATAACGGCATCGGATGAAAACGCCCGGCAGGCGACAAGCATATTGTCGACATTGCGCGGTATCAGACAGCGATAGGGCATGTACATTAAAGGATTTGTTTCATCCATACTGGGGAATACGGCAATGGTGTCCTTAAAAGGAGCCTTTGCCTGCATGTCTTTTTCAGTGACAACATAATCCCCGACAACCCGTCTGCCGCCGCGGGTGCCGAGCTGCGAATTGGACAGGACTATGAAGCTCTTTTCAAAACCTGGAACATGCTTCTTGTAAAAATCGTGTGTTATCATCATCTCTTTACGGCCTAAAAACTCTACCCGTGTAAGCTCCTCGACATCGTACTGACATTTATTCGCGTAACGGGGAAAGCACCAGACAACATTCTCCTGGTTTTTCAGGTTGCTGGTAAGAAATCCCGGGGTTGCGCCTAGTTTTCTGGCTTCGCGCATCTTTTCGGCCAGTTCGTTGGCGTTGGCTTTCTTGTAGTCCTCATATTTTTTCAAATCAACGTTGTCTATCCAGTATGAAAAGGAGAGGTTTGCAATCCTCATGGTTTTTTCGATATGGGTCTCAAAGTCCGCCCCTGCATAGGGTAACAAGTCCCCATCGCCGGTGGAGTCGATGACAACCTTTGCCAGCACCGCCTGCCTGCCTGATTTGCTCTCAAAGATGACGCCCCTGGCCTTGTTGCCTTCCATTACGGGCTCTGTCCCCCATGAGTGGAGATATGTCTTGACACCGGCTTCTTCCATCATGTCCTGAAATAAACACTTTGATATCTCCGCATCGATGTGGGCGGAATATCCTACCCTCTTACCCGTTGCATAAAACGGGGAACGGTTGTTGTAATAATCAACAAGTTTTTTATCGGTTGAACCCCAATGTTCCTTCTTCGGATAATCAGCCGCTTCCCTCTTATCCAGCCTTTCTATCCACTCCTGAGTAATACCGGCTATCACTTGTTTGCCGTGGATATCGGTCATGGCGGGAATAATGGTGACCAGCCCGCCGGTGCCCATGCCGCCAAGGTGCTCATATCTTTCAATAAGAACCGTGTCTGCGCCGCTTCTTGCTGCGGCCAAAGCCGCGCCGATACCGCCGGGTCCGCCGCCCACGACCACAACATCAGCCGTACGGCACACCTTTGTCTCACGGGCAGCTTCCCTGACTGTCTTGCCGGATATCTGTGCCGACTTGGCGGATTGGGCTGACACCGGAATCGCCATACCTCCCGCACCAATAGCAAAGGCTGCGGTTCCCTTTATTGCCGTACTCTTGACGAATTCTCTCCGGGTTATCCCGTTTTTCACTTCCTTGGATAATTTCATGGCAAACTCTCCTAATTGAAATTAGTTCTTTTTTAAATCAACTCTCAGCCATAATCTCAACCAGCACAACACTGTAAGGCTCCATTTCAATGGCCATATCTTTACTATAAGGCAGGATTGATTCTACCGGCTTGATTATATCCGGTTCTTCCAGGGACGCTGCATCGTTTTCACCGGCCTGAATTGCATACTTACGAACCGTCGCATTGTCGGGCACCGTGGATCCCTGTAAACGGACAAGCAGGGTGTTTTTATAATTCTCATAATTAACGGCTTTGATTATAATTTTCCGGTTGTCTTCGCTTCCGGTGGCAATGGCATCCACTGTGCCGGGTTTCCAGTCTTCCGGTTTGTATTGTGAGATTTCGTCAAAAAACCTCTTCCTGTTTTCAATATCTCTGAATGTTCCCGAAGTGGATGCATAATGGATTTTGGCATAATGTTCGCGGAACAGTTTTTCAACCACATAACCCGAGCCGGGAAACCAGGATACGTGGTCGTGATAGATGAAGGCCGTCCAGGTGGGATCATCGGCGGTATTCCGCATAAGCAGGGCCGGGCAGCTGAATTCCAGCTCCGGCCCCAGTTTTTCATAACTGATCAAACTTCCCGCTGCATGCAGGCCGGCACGCCAGTCGTAGGTCCTGCAGAGGTTCCATTCCAGAATGCCGATCTTTATTTCCGGATGGTCCGATTTTAAAATGTAATTACGGAGTTTTACCAGATAATTCTCAATTCTCCTGACTCCTGTTTTGAAATTTTCATTTTCGTATTCGTAGTTATGGCAGCCCAGGATGTCGAAATTGTCTCCCGCCATATCAATAATTTTTTCGCTCCAGTTCATATCGGTTGAGCGTTTCTGGCCGCAGGCCGCTATTTTTACGCCGGGTGCAATCTTCCGCAGGCGGCTGCCGTATACATTGACTATTTCCGCGTATTCGTCCGGAGTCAGGCCGTGATTCATCGGCTCGTTGTCGATTTGAATGTAGGGGACCTTATAGGGATCAGGGTGCCCGTTTGCCGCGCGTAATTTCCCCCACTCGGTAGTAGCCGGGTCAAGCAGGTAATGAACCCAGTCCATTGCGTACTGCACCGCCTCCGGATCTGTGGAAACGGCAGGCAATACAACCATCGGATCCGCCTTCAGCCTGTTGCACAGGTTCATGAATTCTTCTGTCCCGAATCCGTAATAATCGGCATATCCTCCCCAGATTTCATTCGGATTGTATTTTCTGGAAACATGCGGTCCGATCCCGTCTTTCCATTTGTAAACGGAAGCAAAGGATCCACCCGGCCAGCGAATAAATGCAGGTTTCAGATCGTTGAGCGCCCGGAACAAATCAGGGCGGATCATTCCGCTGGAACGCGCATCCGCCTGCATCAGCGATATAAAATCCACCAGCACAATTCCTTCACCCGATGCTGCAATTTCAATGGAGGCCTGTTCGTCTGTTTTTGAGGCCGCAAAGGAATACACGCACTCCTGCCATTCGGATCCCGAAATACCAAGCGGTTCTTCCGCCAGCACATTTC
>JAFGTD010000177.1 GCA_016934295.1 Acidobacteriota bacterium | reverse complement strand
AGACATCGGTACAAGGGAGGCCTTCGTATAGCTTAACTTGAACTCATCGCGTATGGCGGGAAACAGCGGAGTCGGCAGTGCCGTCAGAAAGTGATGCGCGGCGTGGGCCATTATGAAAAACGGCAGCGTTTTAAGGAAAAAGTTTCGGCTTTCGGGCTCGGTCTGTTCAGGCGTCGTTTTCATGCCGCGATACTATAACATTCGTTATTCCCAAATCTCGCACGCTTTATTTCCCCCCGGTTTTTATTTCATGGAAAGATTCTCTGTAACTGTAGTATTTTCAGTGCCGGAAATATCCGGGTGTGAACCCGCTGTGAATTCCCGTTCAATCCAATGCGCAATTCATAAAGGAGCCCCCTATGACTTTTAAGCATGCAAGCAGTTTGATCGCGATACTGGCTTTGATCCTTGGCGCCGCTTCCTGCAGCCAACCGACTATGTTGACAACAACGGTGGAGGTTACCGGAGGCACGATTGAAGGTGTTGAGGAAGACGGGATTTTTTCTTTCAAGGGCATTCCCTTCGCCGCGCCTCCGGTTGGATATCTGCGCTGGAAATCTCCGCAGCCTGTGGTGCCGTGGGAGGGTGTGAAAAAGGCGGACAAATTCGCTGCAGGCCCGATGCAGGATACGGCATTCGGATCCATGATGGGAGGTCCCCAGGAGGTCAGTGAGGACTGTCTTTATCTGAATGTCTGGACCGGCGCGAAGCAGGCGGACGCAAAGCAGCCTGTTATGGTCTGGATTTATGGCGGAGGCTTTGGCATCGGCATGACCAGTACGCCGACCTACGACGGCGCCAACCTGGCAAAGAAAGGTGTCGTGCTTGTGAGTGTCGCCTACCGTGTCGGTCCCATGGGTTTTCTGGCCCACCCCGAACTGAGCGCGGAAAGCGGCACAGGATCCGGCTGCTACGGAATCCAGGACCAGATCGCGGGTCTGAAGTGGGTGAAGGAAAATATCGCGAAGTTCGGCGGCGATCCTGCCAACGTGACCATTTTCGGCGAATCCGCCGGCGGCATTTCCGTTTCCATGCTGACGGCCTCCCCAATGGCCCAGGGGCTTTTTCACCGCGCCATCTCCGAAAGCGGCGGGTCGATGGCGCCTCCCCGGGCTTCTCTCAAGCAAGCTGAAGAGCAGGGGAAAGCGTATCTCAGCAAACTGGGAGCCGATACTATCCAGGCCGCCCGGGCCCTGAGTGCCGAGGAGGTTCAGAAGAATACTCAGGGTATGGGCAGCTTCTGGCCCGTCGCCGATGGTGCAACGATCGTTGAAAATCAATACGAGTGTTTCGAGACCGGCAATTTTAACGATACGCCCATCCTTGTCGGTACGAATTCAGATGAAGGCGGCCTGTTTGTTAATCAGCCGGTCACCGGCGCAGGTTTCGAACGGATGATGCGAACCAGATTCGGCGAAAGTGCGGACACTCTGCTGGCGGTTTATCCGCATGCAACGGATGAAGAAGCGCTCCGGTCATCCAGGGACATTTTCCGAGAGTCCACCTTCGCCTGGCCTACCTGGGCCTGGGCGACTCTGCAGTCACGCAACGGTCAGAATAAGGCTTTTGTGTACTACTTCGATCACCGTACGCCCAATTCACCCGACGGCGCCGGACATGGTTCCGAAATTTCCTACGTGTTCGGCAACCTGGCATCCATGGGGCCGTTGGGCGCCGGATCCGACAGTCCGGAGGACAAGGCTTTGTCGGAATTAATTCAGTCCTACTGGATCAATTTCGCCGCAAACGGCGATCCGAATGGCTCGAACCTGCCGGCTTGGCCGGCATTTAATGAAAACGACCAGATGGTCCTGTTCATCAACAAGGACACCGGCGCCCGTAAGCATCCGAACCTCGACAAGATACTGGCATTCGATACTTATTACGCCAGGCTGAGAGAGGAAACCAGGGGAGAAGAGTAAGCGTTGATGTCCGAAGCCATCAGTCCGCCTTATAGACAGCCTGATGGCATGCAACGGTCTGTTATTCAGTCCGGAAACAATAGAGGGCTTTTTCCGTGCGGATGAAAAGGCATCCCTCCGCCACCAGCGGCGAGGCGTACATTCTTTCCCTGAAATTATGGGTCGAGATCACGCGCCAGTCCGGTTCGTTGGCAAGGATGCTTACGGTTCCCTGATCGCTGGCAAAGAAGACCTTGCCGTCAGCACTCACGGGCGATGCGTAGTAATTTCCTATCGCCGGAAGGCGTTTTTGCTGCAATACTTTCCCGGATTCCACGTCGATCTTCGTGACGATGCCTCCGTCTTTTACTATCCAGAGAAGGTTATTATCAAGGAGCGGCGTGGCTACATAAGGGGCGCCGCGGGTGTATTGCCAGACTACGGCACTATCTTTCTGCCTGCCGTTTGCACTGGAGGGTTTTATTGCCAGTATCCCGTTTTGAGCTCTCTGGAAAACATCGGCGTACCGTTCCCATTCCTCCCTATTCAGATTCCCGTTCTGATCGATGTCCATGCCGAAAAAACGCATGCGCACATCGGGATTCCTTACTTCGTATCTGGATAGTGTGCCGTCGCTATTTCTGTCCCATCTGCGCAAGGCTTCAGGCCACGGCTCTATTTCCGACCGCCGTATTCCGTCGCCTCCCGGCGACCAGGACGCCATGTAGACCGTATCGCCCGACGGCACGGGGGTGGGAATGACGATCCGGGCCAATCCATCCGTCCACCAGAGCTTTTTGCCGTCGGCCGGATCGAATCCCGCCAGTTCCAGGGCTCCTGCGACCAGCAGTTCTTTCCGGCCGTTGCGTGTCCACACGGCCGGGGTTGAATAGCTGCGAACAGCATCGGGCCTTTCAGTCTTCCAAAGTACCCGGCCGCTTTCGCCGTCCAATGCCATCAGGAAACTGTCGACGTCATGGTCCTGCTGGACAATAACACGACCGTTAACCAGTACAGGGGAGCTGGCCGAGCCGTATTCGTCCTGAAACGGTCCCATCCTATGGTCCCAGAGCTGCTTTCCATCCAGGTCGTAGCATATCAGGCCGTAGCTACCGAAAAATACATACACCCGCCGGCCGTCGCACGCGGGAGTAGCCTGGGCCGCGCTGCCGGTTTGATAATTGAAGTCCTCTATGCGTGTTGCAGGTACGGTCCGCTTCCAGAGTGCCTTTCCGGAATCGACGGAAAGCGCTACGGTGGCCAGTTCCTCCCTGGCCGCGTTGAACGTTGTTAAAAAGATCCGGTTTTTGCAGACGGTAGGTGTTGAGTGGCCGGCATCGAGGAGTGTCCGCCAGCGAAGTACTTCGGGAGAATCCAGCCGGTCCGGAACATGACCGGATCCCGGGCCTGCGATGCCGCCATCAGAGCGGAAATAGACGAGATGCTTTTCCGCAGTCGACACTACCGCACTGCCTGCAATTAGGAGCAAGACAACGGCCAGTGAAGTTCCTTTAAGAATATTGGTCATAACCGACGAATGGAGACTGATTCCCCAAGAATGGACGACCAGGCGATTACATGCAAAGGGGGCATTTATAGAATCATAGAGTGCAGATAAAAGCCTCCTGCTGCATCTGAATCTTTAACAATCCGAGCTGCCATTAAACAGCGAATCGTCCGCCAAATTAGAAATACGGATTACTGTCGGGTCCGTTTCATACGAGGGATCAGGCGAAGAAGATTTTAAGGGCTTGATAAAACCTTTCGTTCAGTTCGGCCGTTCTGTCCGCGGAAATCGTCAGTCTTTCTGTGTCGAACCAGGGAGCCCTTAGATACAGTTTCCGGTTCATTTCGACCTGGATACAGGGGAGCGGATTATTTCCATAATGACGCGTTATGTATCCGCCGGCAAAAGGATTGTTCACGGCCACGTCCGCTTCATCGAGTTCGAAGGCGGCTGCGAGGCAGGATTTTAATTTATGGACCATTGCATCGGTCGCTGATTCACCGAAACGATTCCCCAGGCAAAAAAAAGGCCTTTCTTTTCCTGTATCCGGCGATATGGCCGGCCCTGTTTCAGCCATCGAATGGCAGTCGATGCACACTTTTAGATTGTGCCTGTCTTCCGCTATAAGCTGCTGAAGCCGGCGGTGAAAAGGGTAATAATATTTTTCAAGAAGCTGGGCGGTTTCCGAGTCATCCGGCTGCTGATTTTCTTTGTATATGATTTTCCCGAAACAGGTATGGCTCTTGACGACCCCATCGGGATTTTCAGGCGGCAGGTCGGAAGGGGCTCGCCCCGGATCGACAAAAGTTCGGGCGATATCCGCTTTATGGACACGCCGCACTTTATTTCCCAGATCGTAAATTTCACGGGTGAACCCGTCAATGTCTTCGAATACTCCCTTTTTACCGATCGCCAGGCGGCCTTCAAGCTCGGGAGGCACTCCAGTGCCTCCGTGCGGTATGGACAATAGAACCGGCAGGGCATCCATCAGATGCCTCCCGCGGTGCCGTCCCGTCGGACTTCCGCGGCGCCCTGAAACCCTTCACGGGTCAGACATTTCATAACGGAATGGATGGCGCCGAAGTAAAAATCGAAATCTGATTTCTTTTCGATCTGATACCCCATTTCTTCAAGGTAGGTAACAATTTCAGGATTGAATCGGTCGGCTTCAATGCTTACCTTGCCTCCCAGCGAACAGTGAAGACGAGGATTTTCCACGGCCCGGGCCATGGATTGGTCTTTATCGAGGATGTGTGTCAAAAACTGGGCGACGGTTGAATAGATGCGCTCGCTTCCCGGGCTACCCGTCACAATCCAGGGTTTGTCTTTATAGAATACAATCGAGGGTGCCACCGATGTCCAAGGGGTTGCATTCGGTCTCAGGTAATGGGGATGGCTGGGATCGTTGATGTCCAGCGCTCGAATATAGTTGTTGTATAGAAAGCCCAGTCCTTCCGCAGCCGTGCGGGCCCCGTAGGACAGTTCGATGGACTGGGTGATTCCGACTGCATTGCCTTCATTATCCATCGTGGAAAGATGCGTGGTTTCCCCGTCTTCATCCTCTTTAGGATCGACAAGAGGCAGGCTTGGGTCGATCCGGTCCCGGATGGACTTTGCCTGTTCCTGGGCAAATTTCCGGTTAATCATTTTTTTATCAGAGATCTGCAGAAATGTATTGGGATCGAACGGTCGTTGGGTCCGGAAGAGAAAGGCTTTTCTCAGGGACTCGGAGAAAAAGTGATAGAACTGGGCGGATTCCTGGCGAATTATTCTGACCGGAAGCTGCCGTAACATCAGCATGACAAGCAGAAGGGTTCTGCCTGCCGCCGGCGGGGGTGCCGTTTTGATGGAGACGGACCGATAATGCCGTTTGAGTATCCTCCTCTCAACAGGCCATGGCATTAAAGCGAGATCGTCAGCGCGGAGAAAGCCTTTATTGGCCTGCATATCGTCGTCAATGCGTTTGGCGATCATGCCCTGGTAGAAAGACCGGGGGCCGTGTTCTGAAAGGTATAGAAGGGTGTTTGCCAGGTCCGGTTGAATAAACAGGTCGCCGGGTTGGTAGGGTTCACTCCCATTCTTCAGGAAGTACTTCGCCCCGCTCTTCGAAGGGATCTTCAGGAAGTTTTCCAGTTCTCTTTCCTGAAGACGATGCTGCAGTTCCGTAATCCGATAACCCTCGGATGCGATCCGGATCGCAGGTTGAAGGATGTCTTTCCACTCCAGTTTGCCGTATTTGAAATTAAGATATCCCATGACCGCAACGGTTGTCGGAATGGTTGTCGCCCGGTACCCCTTGCTTCTTTCTCCCTTGGCGAATTTGCTGATATGGGCCAGGGAAGGAACGCGGGACGAACCATCCAGGGCGATGGTCTTTCCCCTGAAGTGAAGGATAACGCTGGATTGTCCGCCGAGTCCGCTGGACTGGGGTTCGCAGACTCCCAGTGCCAGCGCGGTCGCACAGGCGGCATCTACGGCGTTGCCGCCCTTTCCGAGCATTTCCACGCCGGCCCGGGTTGCTTCAGGGAATGCCGAAGCGACCATTCCATTTGGTGCCGCGGCGAATTTATTGTTTTCATCAGTACGGAACTTCTCTTCAATTTTCGGGATGTTCACTAATTCTTCTCCATTCCAATTTCCAGAAGTGTCAGGGCCAACAAAGCCGAACGTTCCAAAAGGCTGTGCCTGAGAATATATTCGTCCCTTCCCCTGACTCTCGTTCCCAGAGGTCCCATTCCATCAATCATTGGTTTTCCGGAACCTGCGAAACATATGTCTGCGGAACTCCAGCGGTGATCTTCTAGGACGCGGATATCCAATTTATGGCCGATTTTTTTAATTGTTTCATACAGGCTGCTTACCGCCTCATTCCTGTTCATGGGAGGCCTTCGTATGCCCCCCTCAATCTGAAAACGAATGATCTTGCGGTCTTTCGCCGTTATAGAGCCTCTGATTTTCTTGTCAATCTGCTGCATTTGTTCAATGTCGCCGAATCGGATGCTCAGAAGGATATCCGCGTTGGCATAGTGTCCCATAATATTGGATTGAAGATTCATTTCCGTAGGAACGACAACCAGTCCCTTCGCTTCATTGGTCATACCCGTCCAGTTACTCACGATCTTGGAAAGAATATTGACCGCTCGGGACACATCCTCCGCATGGCCTTTCTCTTTCATGCTCATAGAGCAGCTGTAGACAGCCGCCCCTGAACGGGAGGATATGACGGTTCCCTCCAGCCCGCCGCCTTTCAACCCTAATATGTATTGAGCGGTGCGGGTTTTGTTCTGCACAAGATTTTGACTGATTCTTCCCTGAAGGGTGTCGTCCGTTGTTAAAAGTATCCCTATATTCAATTTGCGAAGCATGCGCACGAATCTCAGGGCTTGAAGAGCCCCGATCATAACCGCCAGTCCCCCGATGTTCTCCCAGACGCCGGTGCCGTAGATTCTCTGTTCCGTTGCCTTGAAGAATTCCCGTTTCGCAAGGGTGGTGGAGTTGTCCACGTGGCAAAGCAGTAGAATGTCGTATTTTTTGTCGCTGCAATTGTCCAATAACAGAATGTTGCCGACTTCTATCTGGGGATACACCTGGTGTTCGAAGCCGAGAGGGCTGAGCTCCCTTTTTATGATGGAGCCGAGATGATTCACGCCGTCTACATTACGGACATAGGTGTTGGTATTCACCATTTCCTTCAGGGTTTTTTCAATGGTTTCCTTGCGACTGCTGATGTAGGTCCGGATACGGACCGGCAGGGGGAGTTTCTGGGAAAGGCCTTTGATTTCTCCTGTTTTGTCGATGAGGGTCGTCCCGGCAAAATACCGGACGGCGGCGACATCCAGAATCCGGTTGATCAGGGCATTGTAGTCGTATCCGGCGACAGCGGCCGCGTTGACATAGGCGCCGGTTCTTCCCAGGCTGGCCATGGAGTTGATTTCCAGTAGATAGATGTTTTCGTTTTCGTCCATCCGGATGTCGACGCGGGAAAAATCCCTCAGCTGCAGCGCGTTGAAGGCGCGAATGGTGTATTGCACCATTTTATCCGCCAGTTCCTGCGAAATCGGCGCGGGACAGATTTTCTCCCTCGGCTTCTTTTTTTTGTCTTCGACGCTTTGTATGGCGTCCGGGTTTCCTTCGAGATCGATTTCAATGATCGGAAACGCTTCCGGAGGATTGTTCCCGAGCAATCCCACACAGAACTCTCGTCCCCTGATAAACTGTTCCACAAGAGCCTGCTGCTTGAATTCTTCGGTAGTGAATTTAACGGCGTCCCTAAGGTCGGTCTCGTTGTCGACGATTCTTAAGCCGTAAGAGACGGCCTCCATTTTGGGTTTGACAATAACAGGATATTCAACGCCGGACATATCCTCATCCGCTTTTGAAAATACCCAGAATCCCGGGGTTGGGATGCCGTTTTTCTGCATGATGATTTTGGTAATGATTTTATCCAGGGCAAGCGCGTGTCCGGACGGGGTCGACCCGACATAGGGAATGCCGAGCATTTCCAGCATCGCCGGCAGGTGAGTATAGCGGCTTTCCCCCTGGATCCCGTAGGCCATGTTGAAAACCATGCCCATTCTTTCCCCTTCCATCACCCGGGGCATAAAGTCCTGCAACTGTTGAATGACATCCATATTGCCGTCGATGATGGCGACATTGTGCCCTCCCTGCTCCAGGGCTTCCTCAACGAGTCTTACCGTTTTTGGATTGTATTTCTCCTTATTTTGCATTCCGAACTTGTTGATGACACCGGACCGGTCCTTGTTGTAGATGATTGCGATTTTCATGACGGGAGTTCCTTCCGTAAATGGATTGAATAAATCAGCTTTTTTCAATCATTTACCTATATTCTCAGGCAAGAATGTATACATTATCTCAAGTCCGCGGTACAGAATAAAGACGGGATTTTTTACTATCGCAATCAGGGAAGGACTTGCCTGCAATGCCGGCAGAGAATCGTGCGAAATAAGTGTAGGCAACCGGCACGCTATAGGTTATCTTTGGCATCGCTTCGAAAGGAATGCTGAATAGGATGAAACTATGACGGCTTTATTAGACTCTGCTGCCTATACATGGGTGATCCTGCCGGTACTTATCTTCTTTACCCGCATTATCGATGTAAGCCTAGGCACTTTACGAATCATTTTCATCAACCGAAATCTCAGATATTATGCCACCATCAGCGGATTTTTTGAGGTTCTTGTATGGCTTTTAGCTATGCGAGTGGTTTTTCAGCAACTCGATAATCCATTGTATCTTGTTATGTATGCCGCAGGCTTTGCCGCGGGCAACTATGTCGGTGTCGTCATCGAAAACAGGATCTCCATAGGACGGGTCGTTATCCGCGTCATTACACGCCAGGACGCCGGCGAACTTGTTTCTTTCCTGCGATCCTCCGGGTACGGACTCACAGTTGTTGATGGAGAAGGCGCTACGGGAGCTGTTAAAATTATTTTCATTATCATTGAGCGCAAGGACATCGAGACTATTGTGGCAACGATCAAGAAGTACAATCCCAATGCGTTTTACTCTATCGAGGATGTCCGTTTTGTGAGTGGAGCCGTCACGCCCAATCGACTGCCTGCTCCCCGTAAATGGACTCATTTCCACTCCAGGCTGCGGAAAAAAGTATAAGGCCTCCGTCAGGTTGAAGGCAAAAAGGAGAAATGACGCCAAAAACCGGCAAAGAAATAAAATGAATCCGTTGAAATTGAATATTCTGCCGCAACCGGATGACACAACCTGCGGTCCCACATGTCTGCATGCGCTGTACGGCTACCTGGAGGATGATGTTTCGCTGGAACAGGTCATCCGTGAGGTCCAGACACTGGATGCAGGGGGCACTCTTGCAGTCATGATGGGGAATCACGCCCTGGATCGGGGGTATAAGGTCACCCTGTTTACTTTCAATCTTATGATCTTCGATCCCACCTGGTTTCAGCCGCAGGTTGACCTTGCAGGCCGCTTGAAACTGAGGGCGGACGCCTCTTCAAGCGAAAAACAGCGCCTGGCAATCAAACAGTACATCCGGTTTCTGGAACGCGGAGGCAGGATCACTCTGGAGGATCTGACGCGAAGTCTTTTACGTCATTATTTGAAGCGCGGGATTCCGATTATAACGGGTTTGAACTCCACGTATCTATACCGCACGATGAGAGTTTTCGAAGATACTCAGGATGACGATATCCACGGTGAGGTTGTGGGCCATTTTGTGGTTCTGTGCGGCTACGATCAGGATAGCCACAAAGTGACCGTGGCGGATCCGTATGCGAAAAATCCCTATTCAAACACTCATTATTATGAGGCGGACATGGATCGTTTGGTATGCGCCATTCTTCTTGGAATCATGACCTATGACGGGAACCTGCTCATTATCGAGCCTTCGAAAACGAAGGCGGGTATAAATTCAATATGAAACTGTTGCTGGTTGTTTCCAATGTAAAAAACTGGCCCCTGAATATTCCCAATGTTGAGGTTATTTCAGCTAAAAAATACATCACGGAACCCGTATTCTCGAGGATGACGGGAGCCCGTGTATTCAATGTCTCCCGGCTTTATCGTTACCAGGGGCTCGGATATTATGTGTCCCTCCTCGCGGAGGCGCGCGGACACCGCCCGGTTCCCAGCATTACGACAATTCGCGACCTCTATACGCCCGCAATGGTCCGACTGGCCAACGTCGAATTAAGCAGCCTCATTCAAAAGAGGCTGCGATCGATCCGAACGGACCATTTTACTCTGAGTATTTATTTCGGGAAGAATATCGCGCACCGATATGACGATCTCTGCCGGGAATTGTGCGATCGGTTTCACTGCCTGTTTCTTCGGGCTGAATTCGAACGCGGGCGCGACGGTTCATGGGACCTTCAGGATATCAATCCCATAGGCATGGCGGATGTTCCGAAAAGCCATTACGGATTTATACTGAAAACTGCAAAATCCTATTTTACGGAGACGGGATATCGCCGTCACGCCAGGCAGTCCTTTCGCTATTCGACGGCGATTTTGCATAAGCCGGATGCCGAAAACAGCCCCTCCAATCCCCGCGCCCTGGATAAATTCATCAAGGCAGGCAGGAAAATCGGCGTCGAGGTGGATCTGATTACGCGTGAAAATTTCAACCGTCTTGGAGAATATGACGCGCTTTTCATCCGGGAAACTACTTCGGTCAACGACCATACCTTCCGATTCGCCCGGTACGCCGAAGCGGACGGACTGGTTGTGATTGACGATCCCCAGTCCATCATTAAGTGCGCCAACAAGGTCTATCTTGCAGAAATGCTGGCGCACCAGCGGGTGAAAACGCCCCATACCATGATCGTGCACCGCGACAATGTCGATCTTATCGTCCATGAGATCGGCCTGCCCTGCATCCTGAAGCAGCCGGACGGATCTTTCTCCACCGGGGTGAAGAAAGCCACGAACGCCCGGGAATTGGCGCAGCATGCCATGGCAATGCTGGAGCGGTCGGAATTGATCATTGCCCAGAAATTTCTGCCGACGGCATTCGATTGGCGTGTGGGCATTCTGGACCGCCAGGCATTGTTCGTCTGTCGCTATTACATGGCTCCCAACCACTGGCAGATTATCCATAATGAGAGGCAGGGTGCGGGGCGGGAAGGCAGGGTGGAAACATTGTCCGTGGAGCAAGCTCCCGCTCTCCTGATCAAGACGGCTCTTCGCGCCACCAACCCCATCGGGGACGGTCTGTATGGTGTGGATATCAAACAAGCAGGGTCCCGTTTTTATGTCATGGAAGTGAACGATAATCCCAATATCGACGCCGGAATTGAAGACGGGATTCTGAAAAACGCGCTTTACGATCGGATTATGGGCGTGTTTTTAAACAGGATTGAGTCCCGCAAAAAGGGTTCCCCGGGAAACGGTTCTTCCAAATGAGTGATTCCATTCCTGAAGCGACACCGGTGCTGCGCCTCTTTGAGGGTTTCGGCGTGGAACTGGAATATATGATTGTCGACCGGCGTGATTTCCGGGTTCTGCCGATTGCGGACCAAATCCTTCTCGACGGGGAGGGGAAAGTATGCAACGAACTGGAGCAGGGGGCGCTTGCCTGGTCCAACGAACTGGTCCTGCATGTCGTCGAACTTAAAACGAACGGGCCGGTTCCGGAGCTTGCCGGCCTGGATCAAGCTTTCCACGAAGACGTTTGCCGCATCAACGAACGTTTGAATCCACTGAACGCGCGACTGATGCCTGCAGCTGCACATCCTCTCATGGATCCCGACAGGGAAACCCGGCTCTGGCCTCACGATAACTCAGATGTTTATAGAACCTTTGACGGCATTTTCAATTGCCGGGGGCATGGATGGGCGAATCTCCAGTCGGTCCACCTGAATCTGCCTTTCAATGGGGACGACGAGTTCACCCGGCTGCACGGTGCGATCAGGCTCGTGTTGCCCCTGGTCCCGGCTGTTGCAGCCTCTTCTCCCTATCTGGACGGCAGGGAAACCGGGCATCTGGATTCCCGCCTGGAGATGTACCGGAAAAACTGCTCGAGGATTTTTTCGGTGACAGGCCATGTTGTGCCCGAATCCGTCAAAGGCATGGAAGAGTATCAAACTAAAATACTGCAGAAAATATATGATGATTTGTCTCCGTTCGATCCGGACGGAATCTTGCGATACGAATGGGTAAATGCCCGGGGAGCTATAGCACGTTTCGATCGCAACACGATCGAAATCAGGGTCGTCGACGTCCAGGAGTGTCCAAAGTCCGATCTGGCTCTGCTTGCAGCCCTTTCTTGCACCCTCGAACATTTTACCGCCGCTGTCGATGCCCTGATGGCCGGGGAAAACCTGTCGGAGGAGCGCCTGGCCTCCATCCTGCTGGACACGATCCGCGATGGAGAAAATGCCGTCATATCCGATAAATCATATCTTTCCTGCCTCGGATTTTCGGAGAGCCGACTGAAAGCGGCTGAGATTTGGCACGGTTTGCTTGAAACGCTGCACAAAATTCCGGATTCCAGTCGTCAGGTTCTGGAAATAATCCTGAACAGAGGCACGCTTGCCAACCGGATGAAACAAGTAACTGGTGAATGCAACAAGGAAAGCCTCACGAAAACATGTGGAGCCCTGTGCGAATGCCTGGAAAAAAACTGCCTGTTGATTCCGTAACCGGAAATAAACGGATCGTAGTTACCTGTGAGCATGCCGGCAATGATATCCCGGCAAGATACCGGCGCCTTTTCCATGACGACCCGAAGATTCTTACAACGCACCGGGCTATGGATATAGGCGCCCTGGCGTGCGCCAGGCGCATTGCCGCTGTTCTGCAGGCTTCCCTCTTTTTCTGTGCCACCACACGCCTGCTGATAGACGCGAACCGTTCGCTCCGGAACCGGAAGGTGTTTTCCGAATTTTCCCGACGGTTGCCTGGCGCCGATAAAGAATGGTTAATCCGGAATGTTTATCGTGATTACAGGAACCGCGTGGAGCAGTGCATCCGCGCCCGGACACAATCGAAAGAGATCATCCTGCACCTGTCGGTGCATAGTTTCACGCCGGTATTGAACGGAAAGAAAAGAAATGCCGACATAGGCCTTCTTTATGATCCCGGCCGTATCGAAGAAAAGAGAATTTCCACATCCTTACAGATTGAGCTCCAGAGGCATAGCGGGCTGCGCGTGCGGCGAAATTATCCCTATCGCGGGCGTTCGGACGGATTTACGACGGCGTTGCGCAGAATCTACGACTCGCGACGGTACCTGGGCCTGGAAATTGAATTCAACCAATCCCTGCTGGATAAGGATAGTAGAAAATCGGCCGCGGTCGCTGATGGATTCTGTCGCGCTTTGCTTTCTTCAACCGGCGCGGGCGACTAAGAGGAAGTTTGTCATTCCCCTCCCAGGGCATGGACCGAAAGGTAGACGATTGCAGAGATAGCAGCCGCGCCTGGCAGGGTTAGAATCCAGGCTGCAACAATATTACCCGCGACACCCCATTTGACCGCCGACATGCGGTGTAAAGATCCTACGCCGATGATGCCTCCTGTGATGGTATGGGTTGTCGAAACGGGTATGGCCCCCAGGGAACTGCCGATAATGGAAACGGCCGCGGCGGTTTCCGCGCAGAATCCCCCTACGGGAACCAGTTTAGTTACCCGCATTCCCATGGTACGCACAACCCGCCATCCCCCGAGAAGCGTACCCAGGGCGATGGCCACGTGACAGGAAAGGATTACCCAGATCGGCACGTGAAATCCCTGCTGCCAGCCGGCAGCGACCATTACCATGACGATGATTCCCATCGTTTTTTGCGCATCGTTGGCACCGTGTCCCAGGCTGAATAATGCGGAGGAAACCAACTGCCCGAGACGAAAAATGCGATCCACACGCCTCGGCGACCAGCGGCGAAAAATCCAGGCGACAAGAATAGATAAAAGCGCTCCCAGGGAAAAACCGGCCAGAGGCGACAAAACGATAAATGCGGCGATCTTGGCGATTCCGCCCCAAACCAGGACCGATGCGCCGCCTTTGATCAGGCCCGCACCGATAATGCCGCCGACCAGGGCATGGGAAACGCTGATGGGAAGCCCCAGCGTGGTGCAGCCGTAGGTCCATATAATGGCGCCTGTAAGAACGGCGAAAACGAACCAGAGGGACAGGGCCTCGGGCAATACGATTCCCTTCCCGATGGTTTTGGCAACGCCCACACCGAACCCAAAGGCTGCAGCCATATTGAAGAAAGCAGCCCAGGCGACAGCCAGCCGGGGCGTCAGAACTCTCGTGGAAACGATCGTTGCAATGGAGTTGGCGGCATCGTTCATGCCGTTTAAAAAGTCGAACAGCAGCGCCAGTGTGATGAGAAGGAATGCGAAATAGGTAATGTCCATAGTTTGCGTTCTTTTTTTTCGCCTGTGAACGGGTTCTCCCGTACTTCTACAGCAGGGGCAAAACTCTCTTGCCTGGACCAATCCGATTTAAAAACGGCCGGGCGTAAATTTACGGGGCATTCGTAAAAATACTGAAGCTGCGGCATTCCGCCTAGGCGTTTTTGATCAATATTGTTTCGAAGATATTGGCAAGGTCCTCACAGCGATCTGTAGCCTCTTCGAGGCTTTCATAGATTTCCTTTGCCTTTATCAGATAAAAAGGATCGGAAGTTTCTCTGAATAAACGGGCCAGGGATTCCCGCAGCACGGCGTCCCCTTCGTTTTCAAGGCTGTTGATCTCCACGCAGAGCTGCAGAATCGTCTTATAGTTCTTTTGATCCCGAAGCATGCCTATGGCCGTGGATATCTTATCGAAAGCATTCCGTATAATAACTAGCATGCGGTCTGTGTTTACCGGTGGAGCGGGGATATCGTAAAGTTGCATGCGCGAGCAGGCTTTTTCTATGAGATCCATGACATCGTCCATCCGATGCGTAAGCATCTGGATGTCCTCCCGGTCAAAAGGCGTTACAAACGTGTTATTCAGCAGATTGAAAATTTTATGGGCGATCTCGTCCGATTCATGTTCCACCGCCTTAATCTGCACATACAATTCCCCGAGGCGTGAATATTCTTTAATCAGCAGTTCAAATAATTGCAGGCCCCGGCCGATTGTCGCAGCCTGCTGCTCGAAAAGTTCAAAAAAATAATTTTCTCTCGGCAGGAGCTTTTTTAGCATGGTTTGAACCATCCCGGATAGGTCAATAAAGGTTTAACAAGGTTCACATTAAAGGATGTAATAGAACAGTCGCTATGCAATCAATGCCGATTATATTCGAATTCATAAATTTACACATCCTGGAAAAAATTCTGTATCCGCGGATAAAATCATGGTCTCAGAAATCTATTCATATTCCTCCAAAGTATCCGCCCGGGATAAACTATAATAATTACCATCCTGAACCCCAAAACATGAAGATACTATTCGTTGCTCTCTGGAAGCAATCGTCTGATTTTGTGGATATAAAAATACTGGACCGGGGAAGTTGACAGCTTGCAGCGTACATCTTATTAGTACTTGCCGCAAATTTCAGAAATTTGTCACAATAGACATAAAATACGGGATAAAGCCAATCTATAATTCCTCAACCGGACTCAAAGAAGAGAAGAAAGGCGGTGCCAATGGTTGAGAAGGAAGCATTGCTGCCTATAGTGCAGAAGTATTTCGAGAAAGACATCCAGGGAGCGGCCCGCACCCTGGAAATGATGACCGAGGATGAGGCCGCTCATGTTCTGGAGGCTTTACCCATTCCTATGGCGGTCAGGGCATTGCAGAATTTACAGGTGAGTTATGCGGCCGCGCTGCTGGAGAATGCCGACGCCTCCATTTTTAAGGAGGCTTTATCGGCCCTGGATCCCCAATATGCAGCGACTCTCTTTATGCACCTGTCTGAAGACGCCCGGGAACGTCTCCTGGGGCACCTTCCAAAAACACTCAGATCTCAGGTAAAGGAGCTCCTGACGTATCCTGAAGACAGCATGGGACGCCTGATGACGACCCGATTCCTTTCCTTTCACCAGAATGTCACCGTGCAGGAGGCTATAGAAAAGATTAGAAGCCTGGCGAAAAGAGGGTTCCCGGCATCCTACGCTTACGTGATCGATGACCAGAATCACCTTGTCGGGGTCATGAATATGCTCGACCTGATGCTGGCCTCGCCCGAACAAAAGCTGGAATCGTTCATGCGCAAAGATATTTTCGCCGTGCATTGTCTCGTAAGCCGGGAAGAGGCGGCGGACCAACTCTCCAAAAGAAGGTATTTTGCCGCGCCTGTTGTGGACGGCCAGAATCGCATTCTCGGGATTATAAAAGCGGAACAGTTGATTCAGGGAATCCAGGATGAAGCGACCGAGGACCTGCAGAAAATGTTCGGTGTCGGGGGTGACGAGAGGGTATTTTCGCCGATCCTGCTGTCCATTAAGAAACGTCTGCCATGGCTTCATGTCAATCTGGCCACGGCTTTTCTCGCTGCGGCCGTTGTGGCTTTATTCGAAGATATCATTGCCAAAATTACTGTTTTGGCTGTTTTCCTGCCTGTAGTGGCCGGACAGGGCGGGAATGCGGGCGCCCAGTCCCTGGCAATTGTGATGCGGGGACTGGTGATGCGCGAAATCCCGAGGCAGAAAGTCTGGAGATTGATAATGAAAGAATCCTGCCTGGGAATCATTAATGGAGCCATTATCGGAACGGTTACGGCCGCGGTAGCCTGGCTATGGAACGGGAATCCCTGGCTGGGACTGGTTATCGGGTTGGGCATGTTGGTAAACCTGTTTTTTGCCGGGCTGGCCGGTGCATCCATACCGGTTGTCATGAAAAATGTGGGGCTGGACCCCGCGCAGAGCTCCAGTATTATTTTAACTACAGTGACCGATGTAATGGGATTTTTCGCCTTTCTGGGTTTTGCCGTCGTTTTTTTGAAATTTCTGGTGTGAATTGAAGTGTCTGGAAGGGCCGGGATTTACATTGAGGTGTAATTATTTTCACGGAACATAACATCCATGCAGGGTAGGGGATAGTGTACAATTATTTTAAGGCCTTGACTGAATGATCGGCTGTTGCGATTTAAATTCGAGTGGAGCCCCGACTCCTGATCCGTTAAAAATCAGCTACAATCTTTTAAAGGACGGCTGAATTGCTTGATATAAGAAATATCCTATTCCCGACGGATTTTTCCAATTGTGCTTCCCAGTCGCTGGAACACGCGCTCTTCCTGGCCAAATATTTCAGTGCGAAGCTCCACCTGTTCCATGCGATAGTCCTTCACCAAAGAGATCCTCACAACCCGGCGTTTCATTTTCCGGATTTGAAAGCGCTTCATGAAAAACTTAAAAAAATGGCAAGGAATAGTATGGATGGCAATTTACGGGCATCCATCGAAAGCGAAAAAGAAGTAGATATAACAATGGAGGAGGCATGGGGGATATCGGCGGACAATCTGATACTGGAGTATGCTGCCGGGCACAATATAGACCTGGTTGTAATGGGGACGCACGGTCGACGCGGGCTGGGTTACATGTTTCTCGGCAGCATCGCCCAGGAGGTGGTGCGTAAAGCGTCCTGTCCCGTATTGACAATCCGCGAGTCCGAGACCCCCAAACCTCCCGGGAAGACGGACAGGGTTCTCTCGCCGATCGATTTCTCCGATCATTCCATAATGGCCATGCTGGTAGCCAGGGAGTTCGCCAGGCTGTACGACGCAAAATTGCAGGTTCTGCATGTTGTAGAAGAAACAGAACATCCCGCTTTTTATGGAATAAGTAAAGAGATTGTCTGGGGGCTTCGGGCCGAGATCGTCAACCGGTCCGAAAAAGAATTGCACAGGATCTTTAATGAATACAAGGAGCCGGAGGTTGCATGGGAGTTCAAGGTTATAGCGGGGCATGTCGCAAATGAAATACTGCAATACGCTCTGCGCAATAAGATTGATTTAATAGTTCTTGCGACGCACGGTCTTTCGGGAATAAAGCATTTTCTTCTGGGCAGCGTCGCCGAAAAAGTAATCCGCAGATCTCCCTGCCCTGTTCTAACCGTCAAACCTTTTGGAGGGACAACACCGCTTTAAAGTTTCTAATGGTTTCAATACATGCTTACAGGGATTAAGTCAGGGCGTAAATAATGCGAAAGTTATGGGCCGTTTCCGCGACAGTCTCCACGCTGGCAGTCATAACCATGGCTTTGCTGCACCTGCCGCCGGTGCGCCGATACTTCCTGAATGCGGGGAGTGAGTACCTGCGCCGGCACCTGCAGGTCGATTTGCAGGCTTCCGAACTGGACTACAACCTGTTCCGATTAACATTTACCCTTAGAAATATTTCTTTTCGCACCACAGAGCCTTCAGGCGCGCCTCCTTTTTTATCTGCATCCAGAGTATATTTAAACCTGCCCGCCTCCGCGTTGATCGGCAAAAAATTTAATGTTGAAGAAGCCGTGCTGGATGACGTGCGTCTTAACATAATTGTCGATGAAAAAGGTAAGCCCAATATCCCCCCGGGCATGGAGCGAGAGCGGGAGGAGTCCGGGACTCTTCCCGATATGCTGATCGACTTCTTCGAGGCGACCGGCTCGGAATTTGTATACGAAGACCGGCGTTACGGGATAGTCCGGCTTGGCGATTGGCGACTTTCTGTCGACGGTTCGCCCGCGACGCGGGAACATGCTATCCGCTTCAGGATCCTGCAACCGGGTGAAATT
>JAFGTD010000176.1 GCA_016934295.1 Acidobacteriota bacterium | reverse complement strand
TACGTCGAGGAGTCTGAAGAAGCGCAACGCAGTAGACATGCCCGTCTGTGCCGCTGCAGTAAAAGCTTCATGAATAGTCCGGGTTAAAGCGGCTTGAAAAAATTGTCGGGGTTGGCATCGGAATCGGTATCGATTCCACTGGAGATATTGGCCTTCCTGTTTCGACCGCGACGATACCGACTCCGACCCCGATTTCCGGAACTGTCCAGCTTTTCCTGCCACCCCGGCAGAGCCGAGGGATCTCCCTGAATATTAGGGGTGTAATCTTGTGACAAACGTGGATGGGATTTGTGCTTTCGGATTATTCCGTGGAAGGGGTTGAGGGCGACGTTTCGGCTATTTTCTCAAATCTTTTTACGAGTAACCGTATGTGGTCGGCATCGGACGCATCCGGCTCAATCTCGAGATATCTCCGCATTGCGTTCATGGAGCCGCGGGGATCATTTTTTTTAGAAAGAATGTTGGCCAGAACCAGATGCATTTGGGGAATATTGTTCTCGCTATCCAACCGTATTCCCCGGAGAATACAGTCTTCCGCACTATCCAGCTGATCCATATTGTATTTTGCAAGTGCATTTAAAAAGTATGCTTCAGGAAAGAACGGAGGCTCCAAATCCAGCGCCTTGCTCGAATACTCTTCTGTTTCCGCCCACTTCTCTTCCATTGCCGAAAGTTGTGCGAGCCTTATATACGGATCTACGTAAAACTTGTCTAATTTCAGCGCTTCTTTATATGCTTTGCGGGCTGCTTCATTATTTTGCTGCCTCTGATACAACCACCCCAGTTCCAGCCAGGCATGGGCATACTCAGGATAGTTATTTATCGCGGACTTGAAGTGTTTTTCCGCCTTTGCGAACTTATTTTCCTCTAAAGCTTTACGCCCTTTCCCCAATTCCTTGCGGGCGTCCTCCGGAACACCCAGATTGGCGGCGCTGACCACTGTACTTTTTTCTCTGGTAACCGGGTAGATTACGATGGTGCCTACATCGATATACCCGCTTGTCTGTCCGAAACCCAACCTTGCAAAAGTGGACTGATACCCTGAATATCTGGCCCGCACCACGCAGAGAGGCAAATCTTCCGGGTAATTGCGTTTCAGCATCCTTTGCTGGTTTCTTTGCGAATGGGCCCCCGTGCCCCCGGTAACGGCGCTATCGGAAGAAAAATTCTCAGTCGCATCCGGGAAGAGACTGCTGGCTCTATGCACGTCTCCCACTAAAAAGTTAAAATTGCCGTTGATGTCTACAAGTTCTTCCTTGATCACAGTGCCGCCGCAATCACGCTCAATGACGGTGCCAAAAGGAGGAGGGCTGCCGTCCTCTTTGATTACCCTGCCCGCAATGATTATCATATCCGGGACAAGTTGCGGATCCTGGGAAGATGGGGATGATGGATCCGTGGGGGGTTGCTTTGGAATACTGTAGGGGATCGCCGGCGCACCTGCTTCGCTTCCGGTCTCCGGACCCACTTCCTGCTGGGCTGCGGCGAAAGGCATTATTGTCAGCAACAGCAATGCCGTTATTCCGTAAAGTCCAAATTTTGAATGCATCGAAGTCCCCCCTTAAATATATTGTTTCGTAACGAGGGATTCCCTTACGGCATGGGCAGGATTCTTTTCAGGGGAGGGACCGGGCCATCTATAAATCCCCATATATTTAAAATATACACTACCGTTTATTTCGTGCCAATAGCAGGAATTATTTCCTGCCATCCATGGATGCATTCCTTAACCCGGATTATTCATGAAGGTTTGTAGCGAGGCGGTGTAGATGGGCGTGGATGCAAGGCTTGCGACCGAGGGCCCCGGAGGCGTACTTAACAGTACGTCGAGGAGCCCGAGGGAGCGTAACGCAGCAGACATGCCCAGTTACGCCGCCGCAGTAAAAGCTTCATGAATAATCCGGGTTAAATACGATTTTGACGAAAAATTTTTCCGGTCTTATCTCTCTAATAAGTTTACCCTGATGAAAATTACAGATGTCTCTGGTATATTCTGATTATCCCGGCAGTTACGGGAAGAGAATCACCCTATGTATACGAACTTTTTTAGACTGAGCGAACCGCCCTTTTCTCTGACTCCCGATCCCCGCTATCTTTACATGAGCGAACGGCATCGCGAAGGATTGGCGCATCTTCTCTTCGGCGTACAGCAATCAGGCGGTTTTATACAACTCACCGGGGAAATCGGGTGCGGCAAAACCACCCTTTGCCGCTGCCTGGTCAGCCAGATGCCCCCGGAAACGGATATTGCCTTAATATTAAACCCTCGTCTGTCGGTGATCGAATTGCTCGCCGCAGTCTGTGACGAACTTCGTATACCCTACCCCGCAGGTACGGAAAGCATAAAGCAGCTCATCGACGCCCTTAACCTGTACCTGCTCGAAGCCCATGCCAAAGGCAGGCGGACGGTCCTTGTTATCGACGAAGCGCAAAACCTTCATCGCGATGTGCTGGAACAGATCCGGCTGCTGACCAATCTGGAAACAGAACAGGAAAAGCTTCTGCAGATTATCCTGATCGGCCAACCGGAACTCCTTACCATCCTGAAACACCCGAGTCTCCGACAGCTGGCCCAGCGTATCACGGCCCGTTATCACCTGCTTCCCCTGTCCAGGCGGGAAACGTACGCCTATATTCAGCACCGGTTATTCATTGCAGGCTTGAGTGATCCCATCTTCAGTTCACACGCCATGCGCCAGGTCTATAGACTTACAGCGGGCGTTCCTCGTCTCATCAACATTCTGTGCGATCGGGCGATGCTGGGAGCCTACTCGCTGGACAAGCGGCGCATCAGTGCGGCAATCGTCTGCAAGGCCGGCCGGGAAATCCGTGAAACCACTCCGCGGCGTCGACGCCGGCAACTGGCTTACGCGTTCGGAATCATCGCCCTATTCATCCTGCTTGGAACGATCACGGTCCTGTTCCGGCCCGGAATTATTTCGAGCCTCGGGAGCAAAACACAGGTGCCTGCCGTGCAGGATAGCGACACGGCAACCCGGGATGTTGAGTCCGAGCGTAAGAGTGCATTATCGGACCGAACAACACCCAATCCTGTGCAATCGGAATCTCCGAATCCCGGAGATACGATAATCGCGAACAGCCGGGCTGCAGATCCTGCGCGTACGGATCCCGGACTCCTCGCGGGGAAAAAGGATTCCGATGAAATACACTCCGAATCCCCGGGAGAAGGACTCCCGCAGAACGTTCCGTTTGAAGAAATTATCAAGGATCCATCCCTGAGTAACAGCCTCGTTTCGAGCTTCAACAGCCTTTACTCCAGATGGGATCTTCCTATCCGTATAAAACCATCTGAAATAGGGTGCAATGCAGCACGAGAGTACGGATTTAAATGCCTTTTTTTAACCGGCGACTGGTTGAAAATCCGGAGGCTGGACATCCCCGTTATTCTCGGATTAAAGATCGAGGACGAGCAGACGCGGCATGCAGCTCTTATCGGTTTGAACGGCAATATCGCCACGCTGGCAATCGGCGACAGGACCTATTCATTACCTCTTCAAGCTTTGGACAGGATGTGGGACGGTTCCTTTATTCTTATCTGGAAACCCCCGTTCAATGCGGTCAGACTTCCACTGGGCATGCGGGGCGAAGAAATAATCTGGATCCGTCAAATCCTGGACACATACGAGGGAAAGCCGGTCTCTTTTTCACCGTCCGATCTGTTTGACAACCAGCTAAGAATGCGCATCCTGGATTTTCAAAAAACACAGCTTTTGATTCCAGACGGACGGATCGGGCCCGAAACGCTCGTACGCCTGTCGATCGCCCTGGATATGCTCAATGTTCCGATGCTCTCCCGTTATTCAATTGAAGGAGGGCCCTCCTAAACCATGTCTTATATACTCGACGCATTGAAGAAGGCCGAACGGGAACGGGGAATGACCCAGGTCCCCACTCTCTCCACGGTTCACGACATCGACGGGAAAACGTCCGGCCGCTTTCGGTTTCTTTCGATAGCGGTTTTGACGCTGCTGGCTGCGGGATTGGGATTAACTCTATTTTTTTGGAACCGTGGCGGCGAACATCCGGCGGCGGAATCCCACGTTTACACGGAACAGCAGCCCGGGCAAAAATTACCGGCCGCCGGGAACAACGACACTTACGGGCAGGACCGACATGCTGCTCCCGAGGAAACGCCGGAAATAAATTCCGGCGTTTCCTCGGGAGCAGCGGCTCGAAATACCTCGGGCAGCTTCCCTGTCGCAGACCGGGAAATCCCGGCCGCCGCGACC
>JAFGTD010000175.1 GCA_016934295.1 Acidobacteriota bacterium | reverse complement strand
CGGGCTACAGCACGGCGATTTTCGGCAAATGGCATGTGTCGGGCCTGGGATTCTATCCGGGCATGAAACCGAAGCAGGCGGGCTTCGACCTGTTCCTCGGCAATCTGAACGGCGCGATTGAAAACTACTGGAGCTATGACTATCAAATCCAGGACGAAACGACGCCGCCGAACCAATGGCGCACGGAAGCGGCGCCCACGCGGTCGCTGCCCGGTATCGCACCGACGACTTACGCGCCCGTCGTAAAGGTTGCCGACACGATTGACTGGATCACGGCGCAGGAAAGCGCGGATCCGGACAGACCGTGGTTCGCCTGGCTCGCGTTCAATCTGTCGCATATCACGAGTGGGCAGACACCGACGTTCGTGCCGAACGAAGACACGCTGGATGAACCTTCGCGCAACGAGATGATTGACTGCGGCGGAACTTTCGGAACGGCAGACATCGGCTCGTGCTCGGCCCCTGCGCTCAACCGCGCGATGACGAATTCGCTCGACACCGTGCTCGACAAACTCCTCGAGGCCGTCGATGCGATCGACCCGTATACCTACGTGATTGTCATCGGTGACAACGGAACGCCGATGTACGGCTGGTCTGCGGTCAACTTCATCGACAATATGTACATTACCCGCATGGGCCGCGGCAAGGGCACGGTTTATGAAAGCGGTGTGCGCGTCTCGCTGGCCGTCCGCGGACCCGGCATCGCCGCCGGCCGCCAGAGCGCTGCGGTCAACCATGGCGCCGACCTGTTTGCGACCATTCTCGACCTGGCGGGTGTCAGCGTGCCCGCAAGCGTCCCGGACAGCGGAGGCGCCGGCCTTGTCTCGCTGGATTCGGTTTCGATTGCGCCGATTCTATTCTCAGGCGCAGAGCGCGTGCGCGATCCGGACTACGGCTACGTGATGTCGGAGACGGTCAACCCGCTGGCGGACGACGCGCGGCAGGCCTCTGCAAGAGATGCAACCTACAAGGTCCTCTGCGAGGAGGGCACGCAAACCTCGAACTGTACCTTCTACGACCTGATCGACGATCCGCTCGAAGAATACCCGCTGCCGAAGCCCGGCAGCTGCTTCAATTTCTACAACGGAACCTGGACGCCCGCAGATCGCGAGTGGCACTTCTGCGGCCTGCAGAGAGTGCTCAGCACGCAATCATTCCTGAACGAGCCATGAGGAGGGTTCGGAGACTGCATACTCACAAATTCTTGAGGGGCAGGGCGCATGTCGTGGACGGACACGGCATCGGGCTTGCAACGCACTATTCTTCCGGCGAGGCACACCGGGCTGCGGATGATACTGAAAATATCTTGAAGAAGGCGGGGCTATATCGGCTCTTTTGCCGTCACTTATATCGAACCAGGATCCGGACTTCTCCGGGCATGTACAATCTCATCCCCGTATGATGTCCTGAATCCGAGGCGCCGCAGTTCGTTCACGACAGCCTTGTATGTCGGGCGTCCGCTAATCGGGTGGTAGGCCGCGATCGCCAATGCCACATCGGACCGAAGTGTCTTCCCCATCCCTTTCAGCGCTTCGATCTCCGAACCCTCGATGTCCATCTTAATGAAATCCACCCGGCTGATTCCTGAAGCTTCAAGGATGTTGTCCAGGGAATCCGCCTCCACATCGATGGATTCTCCCGTCGAACCGAAGAACGCATCGCAATAGGCGCTGTGTGCGGACGTGTTGCCCGACAGGTAGAGCGGCATTTGTCGTTGTCCGCTCCACAGCATTTTTCGAATCGGGATGACGTTGTCGAGACGGTTTGCCCGTATGTTTTTAAGAAGGCACGCGTAGTTATCGGGTTCCGGTTCGATTGCGATAATTCTGCCTTTCTCCCCGACGGCGGCTGAGACTTTTGCGGTGAATGTTCCGATCCGGGCGCCTGCATCCACAACGACATCCCCCTTTTTAAACGTGAAATCACGATCGTACAGGGTGTTGAACATTACTTCGGAAATTTCGGTCAGGGTGGCGTGAAAGCGGTAATACAGCGGGCGATTTTCCATTTTCATCAGGTCCGCCGCCTGAAGGGTTGCGGTTTTGGGCAGGGATGTTTTCAGACAGATGTCGTACAGGGTAATCCCGTTTTCCGTTTTGACGAACAGGGTGCCGTCGGTATCCAGGCCCATTGAGGTCACCCATTTGTCCGAGGGCATCATGCATTCTCCCGGAATGATTTTATTCGGCGCGTACCCGCGACTTTATCCTGACTTCAATCGACAGCAAAACATTTTACTACGGTTGACGCGAGGAATGGATTTGAGCTTGTAATAAATACTGTTTCACTTCCTGGCTCTCTTCAAGATCGAATTCGAGATACTTGACGCATTTTTGTTTGTACATCAAACAAATTCCGCATTTCCGGCCGCTGGTCGTCTGGGCCAGGACATAGAGCGTGGGGCTGTTTCTATACTCCGCAGAAACATCGAATTCCGCAGGGCTTCCGGGATTCCAGATATTCGCCAGGCCATAGGATTTTTCGGTTGCCCCAATGTAGAAAACCATCATTTGAGATGCCGGATCCTCGGTGCTCACCTTGATCCACCAGCCGTCTTTCTCGGCTTTCTCGGGGATTGCACCAAACTGGGCGAGCGCACTACCGGCTAACAGGAACAGGGGAACAATTACGACTAACTGTTGTCTATGATCCTGACCTGAGGCGCCTCCCGCAAATGCCGGGAAAACCAGTGTAAAAGCCGTCAGATTGGAAGTGCCTTGATTCATGAAAAACTTTGTCTTGCGAAAAATTATTGGAGTAATTAGGGTAATTACAGCCTGATACCATTTGAACCAGTAACGCTAAGGGGTGGCGATGTCCATAGCCGTTGTCGGAATGATCGATGAAAGGGAAGAAGCCCTGAGCCTCATCAGGGACCGGATTGAAGAACGGGGCCATAAGGCTCTGCTGATGGATATCAGTATCGGAACGGGGGCGATCGTTCCTTCACTTAAGGCGGAGGTCGGTTTCGGAGAACTGTCGGAGTTGGGCGGCGGCCCTTCCACAGGTGTAGCCGCAATGCTTCCGGACGGCAGGGAAGAGGCAATTTCCATCATGTCCAAAGGCCTGACCGAAAAGATCCTGTCTCTTCATAAAAGCGGCGACCTTGAGGGAATGCTCGCCATTTCCGGGATGACCGGCGCCATGATAGCGCTTCCCGCCATGAAAAAAGCCCCTTTCGGCCTGCCGAAGCTTCTCATATCCAGCGCCATGGCCATGCCGATTCACGCCGAGCAGTTTGCCGAGTATTTTTCCGTCAAGGACATCACCGTAATGCACGCCGTGGTGGATACCGTGGGAATGAATGCGCTGGTCCGAACCATTGCCCTGAACGGCGCCGATGCCGTTTCCGGGATGATTGAGCGGGACAGGAACTTCGTAGAGGACCGGAAGCCGTCCATAGCCATAACGGAGTTCGGCTTCTGCGACAAGGGAGCCCACTATATACGGGAGTTTCTGGAAAAAGAATATGAGACCGTTTCGTTTCACGCAAACGGAATCGGGGACAAGGCGGCGATCGAACTCATTCCCCAGGGAGGCTTCCAGGCGTTTATCGACCTGGTTCCCGGAGCTTTCAGCGAGCACCTGTTGGGAGGGAACCGGGGAAATGCCGGGCCGGATCGGCTGGATATCGCCTCGGAGATGTCGATACCCTATATCCTTTGTCCGGGCGGATTCGACATCATCAGCTGCGGTCCGCTGGAAAGGAAAGATCGCGACGATACGCTCTGGAAGTCCAGGAAGCTTGCGGACAGGAAACTGTACATACAGGAACACCCGAGAGTGCAGGCCAGGCTGATGGCGGAGGAGATGGATCAGGTCGCATCCTCCGTAGCTGAACGGCTGAATCGTTACAGTCACAAGGAGAGGGTGAAAGTAATCGTTCCTTTGAGGGGATTCTCATCGCTGAGCGTCGAAGGCGGGCCTTTATACGATCCCGACTCGGACAGGGTTTTTCCGGTTACCCTGAAGAAATGCCTCGATCCCGAAATAGAAATCATTGAAATCGATTCGGATATTAACAGCAGGGAATTTGCTGCAGAGGTGGCCGAAACCCTGTCGAAAATTCCGAAGCTGCAATAGCGCTCTTGTTATGGGAACACATCTTGTAGAGGGAGATGTTCGGATTCATGAATAAAATCGATTTTGTAGACCAGACTATCCGGGATGCACAACAGAGTTTATGGGGACTGATGATGCGGACCGATCATATCGTTCCGATCGCGGAAACCATGAACAAGGTAGGGTACCGGGCCGTCGCTACCGTAGGTTCCCAGGCATTTACCCTGCAGGTTCGCCATCATAATGAAAATCCCTGGGAGAGGATCCGGACTCTTGCCCGGCTGATGCCCGATACCTGCCTGCGGGGCTCCTTCCAGACGGCCAGCCTCTCTTCGTTCGATCTCAGTACGCCGCGCAGCATCATTGAACTCTGGATTAAGAGATCGGTTGCAAACGGGATTCGATCTTTCTGGATCTGCGACTACCAGGAAAACGTGCCGAGGTTTCGCCACTTTGCCGAGATAGCCAAAGCCGAAGGAGCCGAGATTGTCACGGCATTGATGTACACTTCCAGCCCCGCCCACACCCAGGAGCATTGGGCGGAAAAAGTCCGGAAGATCGTGTCGACGAAAGACTGCATCGATCGGATCATGATCGAGGATGCGTCGGGGATACTGACCCCCGAGCGCACCCGAGAACTGATTACGACTGTCAGAGGGAACTGCGAGGATATCCCTCTCGAGTTTCACGCCCATTGCAATTCCGGTCTGGCTCCCCTGTGCTGCCTGGAAGCGATCCTGGCCGGAGTGACGACAGTGCACACCGCCGTCGCTCCCCTTGCAAACGGCACATCGCAGCCGGCGACCGAGACTGTTGTAAAGAATGCCCGGCGTCTCGGCTTTGAATCGGACCTGGATGAGGACGCTCTCGCGGCCGTATCCGCCCACTTCAGGAAAATCGCCGAAAGCGAGGGATTCCCCATCGGCGCGCCCAGGGAATACGACCTCTTTCACTTCGAGCACCAGGTGCCGGGCGGCATGATGTCGAACCTTATCCGGCAGCTTCGGGAACTTGGAATGGAAGACCGGCTTAATGAAATACTTGAAGAAATTATCACGGTGCGAAAGGAATTCGGGTATCCGGTGATGGCTACGCCCTATTCCCAGATTGTGGGAGTCCAGGCGATGGAAAATGTGGTTTCCGGCGAGCGGTATAAAAAAATTCCCGATGAGACCATTAAGTACGCCCTCGGATACTACGGCGATCCGGTCGTCCCCGTCGACAAAAACGTCATGGACAGGATCGTGAACCTGCCGCGAACTAAGGAATTCAGGGACTGGCAGCCGGAAGGCTTTTTGAAGTCGGTCGAGGATCTGCGCCGGGAAATCGGGCCGGAGCTTTCCGACGACGATCTTATACTCAAAATACTGATTCCCGGAAAACCGGTTGGAAAAGCAAAGGCGAAAAAAACGGTTCGCGTTCCGGCGGCGAAACCTGCGACGCCCGTTCCGGAAACGTCGCACTTTGCGGACGGTCCCAGGGAATTCAGCGTGGAGGTGGACGGAGACGTATTTCATGTTCGAGTGTCGCCGCTGGAGGATGGGGGCGCGGAGATAGCAGAATCCGCTCCGTCTGACCGTGCAGCAGAACCGCCGAAAGGCGCTGTGGCTTGTGAAATGGCGGGGCTGGTTCTTTCAGTGGATGTGAAGGTAGGAGATGAAGTTGAAGAGGACGATCCGGTTGCCATGATCGAAGCCATGAAAATGCGGCGGCCCGTTCACGCGCCCTGGAGCGGAACGGTCCGGGAAATCCTGGCACGTGAGGGCGAAATTGTCGAAGCGGGTGCCGTCCTGATGGTGGTGATCTAGAATGTTTGATAAAATTCTCGTAGCCAATCGTGGCGAAATAGCGATTCGCATCATTAGAGCCTGCCGTGAAATGGGGATTCCTTCGGTTGCGGTGTTCTCGGAGGCGGACAGGGATGCCCTGTTCACCCGTTATGCGAACCATTCCTGCCCGATCGGTCCCGCAGCGGCGATCCGGAGCTACCTTAACATTCCTTTGATCATCGAAAAGGCCAAAGAAAGCGGATCCGATGCGGTGCATCCCGGGTACGGTTTTCTAGCCGAGAATCCGGAGTTCGCATCCGCCTGTGAAAGCGCGGGGATCAAGTTTATCGGACCGTCTTCCCGGGTGCTCGAACTTCTTGGAGACAAGGTGGCCGCAAGGCGTGAGATGCAGAAAAACGGGATTCCGGTCGTGCCGGGTACGGATGCGTGCGTGGAAGGATACGAACACGCGAGGAGCGTGGCGAAGCGGATCGGATATCCCATAATCCTCAAGCCGGCCGGCGGTGGTGGCGGGATCGGCATGACGATCGTGGACGATGAAAAGAGGCTGCACGGGGCGTTGGAATCCGCATACAAAATAGCCGGTACAACCTTCGGCATCCCGGATGTCTATATAGAAAAATACCTGCCGAATCCCCGCCACATCGAGTTCCAGATCCTGGTGGATTCCAGGGGGAATGCCATCCATCTCGGCGAACGGGAATGCTCGATTCAGCGGCGGCATCAGAAACTGATCGAGGAATCCCCATCGACGGCGGTCAGCGGGGAAATGCGCGCTTCGATGGGGCGGCTTGCGGCCGAAGCTGCCGGATCGGTAGGGTACGAAGGGGCCGGAACGGTCGAGTTCCTTTTTTCGAAAGGAGAATTCTACTTCCTTGAAGTCAACGCGCGGGTGCAGGTGGAGCATCCGGTTACGGAAATGGTAACCGGGATCGACATCGTAAAGGAGCAGATTAGAATTGCATCCGGACTTCCTACAAGCGTCCGACAGGAAAACGTCCGGATCCGCGGTCACGCCATAGAGTGCCGGATCAATGCGGAAGATCCATTAAAAGATTTCGTGCCCACGCCGGGAAAAATCCATAGCCACCATCCACCCGGGGGGCCGGGTATTCGCATCGACAGCGGTGTCTGCGGCGCCGCTGCCATCCCTCCCTTTTACGATCCGATTGTATCGAAACTGATCGTATGGGGAGGCGACCGCAAGGAAGCCATTCACAGGATGCGGCGGGCCCTGTATGAATACATTATCGACGGCGTGGACACTAACATCCTGTTTCACCGGGCAGTCATGGAAAACGAACGCTTTGTTGAGGGAGACCTGGGAACGCATTTCATCGATACGGAAACGACCCTGATCGAAGACATGGAACGGATCGCGAGGCGTGAGAAAACACTACGGGAAAAATTACCCGCTCAATCGCTTGAAAAGAAGAAAATCGCAGCCATCGCGGCCGCGGCCTACAGGGGCAAACCCGCCTGAAACGTGAAGGCCCGCTGAAATTTACGGCATGGATATTACCGACAATTATCGCAATCGGAGGATATATGGGGGACAGGCCGAAAGTATTGATGGTTGTTACTACGGACACCAAGGCAACGGAAGCCCGGTTTATCAGGCAGTGTCTTGAGGACAGCGGTTTGGAAGTCTACCACATGGACCCCAGCGTCCGTGACACAGCGGAGGCCGGCGCTGAAATAACTCCCGACCGGATTGCGGAGGCCGTCGGAAAGACGATGTCCGAGATACGTTCCCTCAACCACGAAGCGAAATGCCTGGAGATCATGACCGAAGGCGGAATTCGATGCGCTCATGAACTGCATCGGGAGGTCGGACTCAGCGGAATCATCGGAGCGGGCGGATCGCTGGGAACCGACCTGGCCACGGCCGTTATGCGAAGTTTCCCTATTGGCCTACCCAAAGTAATGGTCTCAACAATGGCTTCCGGAATGACCCGGCCGTTCGTGGGCACCAGGGACATCATGATGGTTCCCTCGATATGCGATGTGGGGGGCCTGAACGCCATCACGCGGCAGGTGTTCGGCAACAGCGCCCGGGCTCTGGCAGGTATGGCTTACGGATACTCTGTTTCGCAAGCTTCGGACAAACCGGTGGTTGCACTGTCCACTCTTGGAACGACGGAAAAATGCTGCAGCGCCGTCCGGAAATCCCTGGAGAAGAATGGACTTGAGGTGATGGTATTTCATACCCAGGGCATGGGCGGCGTTGCCATGGATGAAACGATCCGGGAACGGGATATTTCCGTCGCCGTCAACCTGTCGCTGATCGAAGTCGGGGATTATCTGGTCCAGGGACTGTTCAGCGGCGGGCCGGACCGGTGCAAGGCATCGCTGGAGAAGGGCATCCCGACCATCTTTGCGCCCGGCAATATCGATTTTATGGTCGGCGGGCCGCTGGAAGATGCGAAAGTGCAATTTCCCGGCAGGCGCTATCATGTCCACAACCCTGAACTGACGGCAGTGCGGGCTGAAGCGGAGGAGTTCCGGCAGGTAGCGGAGCATATGGCGGGGCTTATCCGGAAGGCAAAGGGACCGGTTTCCTTCTTTGTGCCGCTGCTGGGCTTCTCAGCGCATGACAGCGAGCAGGGGGAACTGCACGACCTGTCCCTGCCGCCGGTTTTTGCGGAATACATGGAGAAGATGCTCCCCGATGATGTGCCCCTGACGGTTCTTCCTTATCACATCAACGATGAGGGATTCGCTGCCAGCATAGCCGAACAGGCGATCGCGTATCTGAAATAGAGTCGCTATTTCGATCGGCTGTAGTACATCCGGGTTGTGTATATGAAAGCCACCCGACCGTCGACCTGATTCGTATGGAAAGCTTCCGATAAGGCATCGAGCATCGGGATATGGTTGGGATGGCCCTCTTCGGGCGTGTAGGAGGATGAAAGGAGCCGTCCCCGTGTTCCCGCATAATCCAGATCCTGCCGATGCCGGAACGTTTTTGACTGGAATCCGTTTCCCCCGAAAAATTCCACAACGGAAGCATCGTAGATCTCTTTGAAATTTAATTGCGTATAATCCGGCACATGACGCTTCAGCAGTTCTTCGTATGCTATTAAAAAAGGCGTGGACCCGGTCTCGCGTTCGTTCCAGACGATCATTACGGTGCCGCCCGGCTTCAGAATCCTTATGAATTCACGGCGGCACTTATCAAGGTCGAACCAGTGAAAGGCCTGTCCCATGATTACAAAATCCACGCTCGCTTCAGGCAGATTCGTAGCTTCCGCCCGACCTTCAATGCTCCGAAATCCCGGATATCGGCTCAGCAGTTTTTCTCCGGCTTCCCGCATTTCAGGATTCGGCTCCACGGCAAAGACGGGATTCCCGTTCTGCAGGAACAGTTCGGACAGTAAGCCCGTACCGGAGCCGATGTCGGCTATCGGCGATCCCGGCGTCAGGCCGCATTCATTGCGGAGGGTCCGGATTACCTCCCGCGGGTACCGTGGACGATATTGGGCGTAATCGTCCACTCTGCTTGAAAAACGTTCCGTCGGATCTTTCATAGTTATGACTTTACCATAGCCTTATGGCTCCGGCCTGTTATGTTGGGTGCAAAAGTGCCACAAAACGGTATAATGTCCGTACCGTGATACCTGGCCGGCATACTTCATAGCGGTAAAAAGCCTTTGAAAATAAGGATCGGCAGCGATACTTTACTGAAAACAGAAAGGACAGGATTGTGAATCTCGACGAACTCATCGGTCAGTATGATTTCAACAACCGTGTCATGGTCGTTACCGGCGGCGCCGGTGTTCTTTGCAGCGAGATGGCGGGTGCTTTGGCGGGATGCAACGCGAATGTTGCTGTTGTCGACCGGGAACCCGAAGAGGCCGAGCGATTAAGGAATAACGCGGACTTTTCCCCGGAACGAATCATGATTCTCGACGGAGACGTGCTGCAAAGGGAATCGATGGAACGCGCGGCCCAGAAGATACTGGAAGAGTGGGGAAAAATTGACTGCCTGATCAACGGCGCGGGGGGGAACAGTCGGGATGCTACGACCGGGGATGCGAATACGTTTTTCGATCTGCCGGAAGAAGCCCTCCGTTTCGTTTCCGATCTAAACCTGCTGGGAACCATAATTCCGAGCCAGGTTTTCGGTAAAAGCATGGCCTGGCAGACTGAAGGCGTGATCCTGAATATTTCATCGATGAATGCGTTCCGCCCTTTGACGCGCATTCCGGCCTATTCCGCGGCAAAAGCCGCCGTGTCGAATTTTACACAATGGCTGGCCGTCCATATGGCCCGGGAGTATTCCCCGAATATCCGTGTGAATGCGATCGCTCCCGGATTTTTCCTGACGGAGCAGAATCGGTTTCTGCTCACGGATGAGGAAACGGGCGAATGGACCGTCCGCGGCCGGCAGATTCTCGAACACACCCCAATGGGCCGATTCGGGACTGCGGAAGACCTCTTGGGCGCGGTATTATGGCTTCTTTCGCCGCTTTCTCAGTTCGTCACGGGGATTGTGCTTCCCATCGACGGCGGCTTCTCGGCATATTCCGGAGTTTGAAGGAAGTGCCGCACCTTCGGCGCCCGTGGTTTTCGTTCAACAATCCCCGACCTTACGGTCGGGGCTGTTAACAGACGGTCCTTCGGACCTCTAATCTGTGCCCGCCGACAGGAGGAATTGTTAATTAATAAATCCGGCCGACAGGCCGGCTCTTATGAGAGCCTCGAAGAGGCGCCTTTTAATAGGCCCGGCCGTCAGGTCGGGATAATGAATCAATAACCATCATGAGCGCCGAAGGTGCGGCACTCTGAATACATTAATTTTGAATTACGATTATGATTTTTTTCAGCCGGGGTTCATCAGAAACAGAATTCACGAGAGAAGAAATACGGAACGCCCTTTTCAGCAGCTTCGACCGATTAGGAGCAAGAAGCCGCGTGGTCACGGTCCCGCCCGATTTTACGCGGCATCATTCCCAATCGGGACTGTTGACGGAACTGGCGTGGGAATACTATAGAGAAAAACTGGTGGATGTCCTGCCCGCCACCGGCACCCATATTCCGATGACCCGCGAGGAAATAGGAATAATGTTCGGACGCGTGCCGGAGGGTCTGTTCCGGGTTCATGACTTCCGCGACGGCGTGACAACATTGGGCGATGTGCCGGATGTGTTTGTCAGAGAAGTATCCGGGGGAATCGTCGACTACAGCATCCCCATCCAGCTCAACCGGTTGCTTGCCGAAGGCGGTCACGACCTGATTCTTTCCGTAGGACAAGTAGTACCCCACGAAGTGATCGGGCTGGCCGGATACAACAAGAACCTTTTCGTCGGAACCGGAGGCTCCGAAACGATCAACCGGACCCACTTCCTGGGGGCCGCCTACGGGATGGAACGAATGATGGGCCGTCCCGACACTCCCGTAAGGAGGATATTGAATTACGGATCGGAACATTTCGCCCGGCATCTGCCGATTGTGTATGTCCTGACAGTGGTTGGGAAAAACGAAGAGGGAAAACTTGCTGTAAGGGGGCTTTTCATAGGGGATGATGCAGAGTGTTTCCGCCAGGCTGCGGAACTGTCCCTGAAAGTCAACTTTCAAATTCTGGATACTCCAATTGACAAGGCGGTGGTGTATCTCGATCCCGGGGAATTCAGAAGCACCTGGCTGGGCAATAAAAGCATTTACAGGACCCGGATGGCGATTGCCGACGGAGGAGAGATCGTTATTCTTGCCCCCGGCCTGGAGCGCTTCGGCGAGGATGATGCGATTGACATACTGATACGCAAATACGGGTATACCGGCACGCCTGCAGTACTCGAAGCTGCCCGAATACAGGAAGACCTTAAGGGCAGCCTGACGACGGCGGCCCATCTGATCCATGGATCCTCTGAAGGCAGATTTACAGTCACTTATTGTCCGGGTAACCTTTCGCGGCGGGAAATTGAGAGCGTTCAATACCGTTACGAGGATCTGGATTCGATGATACAGAGATACGATCCCGCTGTATTAAAGGAAGGCTTCAATACGATGGCGGACGGCGAGGAGATTTATTATATTTCCAATCCCGCCCTGGGGCTCTGGGCGCATCGAAAGCATTTTGAATAATATGGTTAATGGAATTACGGAGAGACGGATGAAAGAAAAAGCGGATATCGGGATGATCGGCCTGGCGGTCATGGGGGAAAACCTTTCCCTGAACATGGAAGACAAGGGTTTTACGGTTGCCCTTTATAACAGGACGGTTCCCGGTGTTGAGGAGGCGGTCGTATCCCGGTTCGTCCATGGCAGGGGACAGGGAAAGAATTTCATCGGGACGGAGAGTCTCGAGGATCTGGTGCATTCACTTGCCGCTCCCCGCCGGATCATGATGATGGTAAAGGCGGGTGAAGCTGTGGATTCGTTGATCGAACAGTTGATCCCTCTTCTTGATGAAGGCGATATCCTTATTGACGGCGGCAACTCCAATTTTAACGACACCATCCGCCGGACGAAATATGTCGAATCCAAAGGGATGCGCTTCATCGGTACCGGGGTTTCGGGTGGAGAGGAGGGGGCGCTTCTGGGGCCCTCCATCATGCCGGGCGGCTCTCCGGAAGCCTGGCCCCATGTAAAACCGATCTTCCAGGCCATTGCAGCCAGAGTCGACGACGGATCCGTCTGCTGCGATTGGGTGGGGCGTGACGGCGCCGGGCATTTCGTAAAGATGGTCCACAACGGAATCGAATATGGGGACATGCAGCTCATCTGCGAGGCGTACCAGGTAATGAAGGGCCTGCTCGGCATGAGTGCGGAGGAAATGCACGAGGTCTTCAAGGGCTGGAACGATCGGGACCTCGACAGCTACCTCATCAAGATTACGGGAGACATTCTCGCATATCGGGATGAGGACGGCGAGCCGCTGGTGGACAGGATCCTCGATACCGCCGGTCAGAAAGGGACGGGGAAATGGGCAAGCGTGGCGGCCCTGGACCTGGGAATTCCATTGACCCTGATCAGTGAAGCCGTGTATGCCCGGTGCCTTTCCGCGGTCAAGCAGGATAGAGTGGAAGCCTCCAAAGTGCTGTCTTCGCCGTCCAGGAAGTTTTCGGGAGACAGGAATGCGCTCCTGCAGGATCTCGAGCAGGCGCTCTATGCCTCCAAAATCGTTTCCTATACCCAGGGATTCACCCTTCTTCGGGAGGCTGCGAAGGAGTACCAATGGGACCTGGACTATGGTGCCATAGCAATGCTCTGGCGGGGGGGATGCATCATCCGCTCGGTCTTTCTTTCAAAAATCAAAGATGCCTTCAGCCGGAATCCTGAATTGTCGAACCTGATGCTGGATCCCTTCTTCAAGGAGCGGATAGAACGATCGCAGTCAAGCTGGAGAAGGGTCGTCTCGACGGCAATCCTGCACGGTGTCTGGGTGCCGGCCCTGTCAACGGCGCTGTGCTACTACGACGGCTTCAGGAATGATCGCCTGCCCGCCAACCTGCTCCAGGCGCAGCGCGATTATTTCGGGGCGCACCAGTACGAACGCATCGACGCTCCCCGGGGGCGATTCTTTCATACAAACTGGACAGGACGCGGCGGCAAGACCGCCTCATCCTCTTATAACGTTTGATAAATCGGGCGAAAAACGGTAGGGGCGAACCTTGTGTTCGCCCTTGGACTCAAGATTCAAGATTGAAGATTAAAAACAGGGTGATGGATGGGGTGATTTTATTGGGCAATATGTATAACTAGACGAAGGCGCAAGCTTGCTTGCGCACTCCAAAGAAGTCCCGGATTACGATATATGATTTCATCAGTTTCGCGACAGAAGCTAACTGGCCGGTTAACTCACTGTTGTGCGATTAGGAAATATAAAATATTTCGAAATCAGTAATTTTTCATAAGTCTGATTTTCATATGTGCATAGAAGAAAGGGATACCATCAGCTTTCAATCTTTAATCTTCAATCTTTAATTACGGAGTTTGATATGAGCAACGGCCTGAATATACCCGCTTCAGGAGAACTTGATCTAGTCTCGTTGGGAGCGCTGATACACCGGCTGGATCCCGGGATTGTACCTTTTCGCAAGGCGACGGAATGCCGGATTCATGTCAGCGGCGGCGAGTTCAACGTTGCCGCCAATCTGTCGGATTGTTTCGGGATGCGGACGGCTATCGCTACCGCCATGGCGGATTATCCCATCGGCGATCTGATCGCCGAGCGCGTG
>JAFGTD010000174.1 GCA_016934295.1 Acidobacteriota bacterium | reverse complement strand
CTATGTAAAAGAAGATGGTGTCTGGAAGTTCCAGGTGCTCAATTATAACCCTCTCTGGCATGCCGACTATGAATCCGGCTGGGGAAAGACCAAAATGATTTATGACGTGTCCACACCCCCGAAACTCTATCCTGAAGATCCGACAGGTCCTGATGCACCCATGGATTCCCCGCCGGCTATGTGGCCCAATACGAGCATCGTGCCCTTTCATTACATGAATCCAGTAACAGGTAAACCGCTAACCATGGAATCCGATTGGAAAAGCGAGTAGTGGACTGACGTCAAGTCGGATCGTTTCTCTTGTAGGGGCGAACCTTGTGTCCGCCCTTGCCGCGATATGCAGGGCTGTTTGGAGAAGGGGAAAGGGCGAACACAAGGTTCGCCCCTACGGGAACACCGCCCCGGCCCACCCGTCGCCGATGCCGTAGGGCATGGCGCTTCCAAGCCCCCAGATGCCCCGGATCGTACCGTTTTTGGAGCGGAAGATTTCCGAAACGGGCATGGAATTGGGCGACTGAAAATAGGTGGGTTGGACAGTACCGTCGGGCATCTCGACCGAGGCGAGTCCCCGGTGGTTGAAGCAATAAATCCCCCATGTGATGCCTTTCTCTTCATCCACCACCGGGGTGCGGCGCGGGGAAACGTTGTGGATGGTTTTCAGAATGGGCGGGATCTCGCCGTTGCGGCATTTCGGACTCCCGGGCATTTCCGGGGAAGGAGGGGGCGCGCCGGGAAACGTTCCCGCCGTCAGCATGCCGTTTTCCAGGCGGTAGCACTCGTCATCAAAAGGGACATCCCTGTCGTTCAAAATCTTAAGAGCATCGAAATAAAGGTCCGGAATCTGCAGCAGTCTCTCGCGTGATGTCCGTTCCGACGGATCCAGTATTTCCGAAAAGGCCGGAGCCGTCAGCCTGAAGTTCTCAAGGCTCTTTTCATCCGCATCGCGGATGACGATCGACTCGGCTTCCGTGATCCGGCCGTTTACGACTTTAAGACGCAGGGACAGGATCACCGGCTTGTCGTGTTCCTTGACGGAACCGACCCAGGCCACCTGGCCGGCCTGGAGATCGCAGATGGTGATTTTGAAATCTCCCAGGCCGGAGGAGGTAAACCAGAGCCCTTCCGTCAGGGGCAGCTTGATCGTATTTTCCGTAAAAACGACATCTTCGGAAAACGGCGCCATGGAAGCGTCATGCGCCACCATGGCTTCCAGATACCGGTCCGCAATCCCTTCCAGGCACGCCCTGTCACATGCGGCGGATCGGGTGCAACTCGCGGTTACGCAAAGGAGCAGACCCGCCAGGAATATTCCCTGTAGATTTTTCATGATCTATCCTTCTTCCTGGTTTTTCATATCGATTATTTCCAGACGATGGTTGGCGGTTGGATTCCTGGGCGACGGGCCTTCAATCAAAAGCACGAGGTCTCCCCGCAAGCGGTTCGACTGCAGCCATGACTGCGAATACTGCTGCCAGTCTTTTGGGGGTTCCGGTTCGTAAACCGGGAAAACGCCATAGGAAAACTGGAGGATTTGACAGGTCTGTTCCCGGGAGCTGACCGCCGTGATCCACACGGGAAGCCGGAATCGCGCCATATTGCGCGCCGTCGCCCCGCTTTGAGTCGGGACCAGGAGGGCTGCGGGAGAAACGTGATCCATCATGTGCTCCAGACTCAATGCAATTAAATCCTTGGGATGCACCGCGACGTTCCTGTTGAAAGTGCCCACGGAGTTGCGGCCGAAACCGAGCGGGATTTTCGGTTCCGTCGTAGCCGCAATACGGGACAACATGGATACGGATTCGACAGGGTACCGGCCCATGGCGGATTCGCCCGAAAGCATCACGCAATCGGTTCCGTCCAGGATGGCATTGGCGACGTCCGTTGCTTCCGCCCTGGTGGGCCGGGGGTTGTCCGTCATCGATTCCAGCATTTGGGTCGCCGTGATGACCGGTTTGCCCGCATGATTGGCCAAACGCATCAGTCTTTTTTGAACGACCGCGATCTGTTCAATCGGAATTTCCACACCGAGATCGCCCCTGCCGATCATGACGCCGTCGGCCGCTTCAATAATGGAGTCTATATGCTCCAGGGCCTGGGCCCGCTCGATCTTGGCGACAATAAATGGCGAATATCCCATTTCGGTCGCCGCCCGGCGGACCGATTCTATGTCTTCAGCGTTTTCCACAAACGACTGGCTGACGGCATCCACCCCGAGTTTGAGAGCGAATTCCAGGCAGCGCCGGTCATTGTCCGTAAAGGCGCCGATGCCCAGCCGGATCCCCGGGAAATTGAGCCCTTTGCCGGAACGCAGCTCGCCCCCGACGACAACCTTGCAGCGAACGTCGCTCCCTTCGGTTTTGAGCACTTCAAGTTGAATGAAACCGTCGTTGACGAACAGGGTATCGCCGCCTTTTACGACCTTCGGCAAATCGGAGAAATTTACGGATATTCTTTCCCTGTCACCGACAATATCGTCCGTGGTTAATGTAAGAACGGATTCCGGCGCAACAGCTATCGGCTCTTCCGCCAAACGGCCGATTCGGATTTTAGGTCCGGGCAGATCCGCCAGGATAGCGACGCGCCTGCCGGTATTGCGTGCGGCCGCTCTGAGAGCTTCGACCATTCTGCCGTGGCTTTCAAAATCACCGTGTGAAAAATTCAGCCTGGCTACGTCCATCCCGGCACGAAGCATTTTTTCCAGGACTCGCCGGTCTTCGGATGCCGGTCCCAGCGTACAGACAATTTTGGTTTTATGGTCCTGAAGGTTCATGGAAGCGGTCCTTAATTTCGGGGTTACAGGCTTCTTCAATAACCGCCAATGGAAGTAAAGCTCTATTTTTAAAGAATCCAGTAACAATTATCAACAACTTAAAAATCCCGCGCTACAGGCAGGGCACCTTTATCGTTGAAGTTTCTCATGTGTTTCTTCATATAATGTTGTCTCTTCAATATGCGTCTTTAGAACTGCGGATGTGAATCCTTATGAATGCCTTTGACTATGACCTTATTTGCATCGGATCGGGCCCGGCGGGACAGCGGGCTGCGGTGCAGGCGGCGAAACTGGGGAAACGCGTCGCGGTGATCGAACGGCAGCGGTGGGTCGGAGGCGTCTGTGTCGACTACGGCACAATCCCCAGCAAGACATTTCGTGAAGCAGTTCTTACTTATACCGGTTACGGAAGCCGGTTTCTTTCTCATCAGGGCAAATCCGTCGGGCAGATAGTAACTTCCGAGAAGCTTCAGAAGGAAGTTAGGGAGGTGGTTCGAAATGAAGCGGATATAGTCGAACGTCAGTTGCAGCGCAATAATATCGACCTTAAAAGAGGCGTCGCCTCCATGGAGGGACTGCACACCGTCCGGATATCATCGGAATCCGGTTCGGCGGTTCTCAGCGGCGACAGGATCCTGATTGCCACGGGAAGCCAACCCGCTTTGTATCCCGATCCGGATCACGATAGGAGCATCATTGTAACCAGCGACGATATGCCGTTTCTCAAATTCATACCGAGCACAATGACCGTGATCGGCGCCGGCGTAATCGGAATCGAATACGCGTCCATTTTTGCGGCCCTTGGGATTGAAGTGACGATCATTCACCGAAGGCGCCGGCTGCTGGAATTCCTGGACCGCGAAATTGTTGATGAACTGGTGCGGCAGATGGAAAAAATGAAGGTTGTTTTTCGCCTCGAAGAGTCCGTCGAATCCATAGAGACGAAAAAAGGCTCCGCCCGTCGAGGTGTTGTAAAGCTTCAATCGGGTGAAGAGATACCCGGCGACATCATTTTATATTCAGTAGGACGGATCGGCGCAACGAGCGAACTGAAACTGGAAAAAGCCGGGCTGGAAGCGGATTCGAAGGGAAGGCTGAAGGTGAACAAATTTTTCCAGACGGATATTCCCCACATTTACGCAGCCGGGGACGTAATCGGATTTCCCAGCCTGGCGGCAACATCGAGCGAGCAGGGACGCCTCGCTTCGCGCCACGCTTTTATCGGGGATACCGGCGGAATGGCCGAACACTTTCCCCTGGGTATCTATTCTATCCCTGAAATATCCATGGTTGGAAAACCCGAACACGAACTGGATGTTGAGGAAATACCTTACGTAACCGGGATCGCCCGGTATCGGGAACTCGCCCGCGGCCAGATTCTGGGAGATGATTCCGGCCTTCTGAAAATGCTTTTCAGCCGTAAGACGAAACAATTGCTGGGAGTGCACGCCATCGGTACCGGGGCGACCGAGCTTATTCATATCGGACAGGCTGTTTTACGGCTGGGCGGCGGGCTCGATTATTTCCTGCACACCGTGTTCAATTACCCTACGCTGGCGGAAGGCTATAAGGTGGCCGCCCTGGATGCCGCCAATAAATTGGGCCTTTGAGCCACGTTGCGGTCTAATTTCACTAATTACGGGAAGGGAATATGGACGCGTTCATGAAGGCGGCGGTAGCGGAAGCAAGAAAGGGATTGGCCGAAGGGGGAATACCCATCGGTTCGGTGCTGGTTATTGACGGTGCTATCGCCGGGAAGGGCCATAACCGCCGGGTACAGAAGGGAAGCGCCATTCTGCACGCAGAGATGGATGCTCTGGAAAACGCCGGCCGTCTTCTATCCTCGGACTATCGTAAAGCCGTTTTGTATACGACGCTGTCTCCATGCGATATGTGCAGCGGAGCCGTTCTTCTCTATAAAATTCCCAGGGTTGTCATCGGCGAGAACCGCACTTTTCGGGGTGCGGAAAGCATGCTGCTTTCCAGGGGCGTGGATCTGGTCGTATTGAACGATCCGGATTGTATCGGGATGATGCGTGATTTTATCGAAGCAAAACCGGAGTTATGGAACGAGGATATCGGTATATAAAAGTTTAAACGGCTGTTAACTAAAACCGGTGTTGCTCTGGCGGGCGAGGTTGAGATCCATCGGAAGGCGGGTCCATGAATCATCAACTTCAATCTTTAATCTTCAATATCCACTTGATCAAACCGCTTTCCGTACATTTGTTCCAGTTCCTGGATTTTCTGCTGCAGTTCGGGGGGATTGTCTCCCTCGGTTTCCGAAAACGGTTGTAATTGTATCCCGACTCGATATTCGTAAGTGAGGCCTGGACCTCTGAAGATGGCATAAACAACTTTGCCAAGCAGATCGAATTTTTCAGGCTCCCTTGGAAGATTGATTCGCAGGGCGATAATGGAATTCACCTGGGGCGGGGTATTGGCTAAAAGCGACAATCCGAATCTGCTGATATCGGATAAAGGCAATGTCTCTTCGGGAAAGGCATCTCGATCCATAGGTTTCCAGGAAACAGTCGCCCCCGGAATGGAAAATCTGTCATGTGTTCTCCGACCGAATTTCCGGCTGAATTTCTGTAAAGTGGATTTCATCGTCAACCCCCTTCGCCCGGTATAAAAATTACCACGAGAAACTTCATTTTCATATCGGCATTTTGGGGTAAAAATATGATTCGTCGATAAGTGCTTAACCCGCATTGTTCTGGAAGCTTCTACTCCTGCGGCACGGAGGGCCGTGTCTGGCTGCGGAAGCCTCAATTGCATACCGATTAACGAAGCGGAGTGTCCAACAGCCCTCTACACAGCCCCGGTTTAAGCGAAGCGACCGCAATACTGGGGGAAATGCGGGTTGGCCGGAGTCAGGACATCCAGGGACACTGATCTTTAATTTCGCAGGATCGGCATCCGACAAATTTCGATATCGCGGGTATCAGAACGAAACCGACAAAGCAGAATGCAAGGAGGAGAAACAGCAATGCGCGGCTGTAATCCGTCCAGAGCAGGTAGATTCCTGCGGCAAGGGGAAGGAACCAGCAGGGAAAGACGACGACGATATTCCGCCTGAAGACACGCCTGAATTCTTTCCCCGTTTTCTTTTTAAAGAGCCGGGCTGCAATTCTTGAATAGCCGCACGGGCATCCCGTCGTGCCGAAATGGTGGCACCATGGGCAGATAAGCTTCCAGAAAAGCACTATGGACAGGCAGCAATATGCAAGAAACACAAGGGATAGAATCGAATGAAGGTTCCATATTATTGCCGTTCCCAGTAGAAAGAGAACGGCCGTGGGAGCGTTGTCCAACACTATCAGCCAGGTCGGAACAACGCGTTCACATGCATTTGGAATATTGCAGTCGGCTCCCTGGGACTCAAGTTTCAGTGGTTCTGCCATTTACTGTAACTCCATAATCGGATTGGATTTACGGTTCGAAATCGTCAATTTATTTATGGCTTCTGACTCCGATCCTCCAGGAGTCCTGTCGCCGGTTCGGTTATCATGCCATACGGGAATCCTGCGGTGAAGAGATATGTGAATGTACTATTATTTATTGCGGGCCGACCCCGTTGATAAAAGGTTCGGGATTGGGGGCGCGTTGTTTGATGTACTCCAGGCCTTGAAGGATCCTTTCACTGGCCCGGCCGTCTCCATAAGGATTCACAGCCTCCGCCATGCATCGGTATGCGCCGGAGTTCTCCAGGAGCAGGGAGGCGAGGTCGACGATATTTCTTTTCTCGACACCGGCCAATCGAACCGTGCCTGCGGCCAATCCTTCCGGCCTTTCCGTGTCGTTACGCAAAACCAGAACCGGTTTGCCCAACGCCGGAGCTTCTTCCTGGATGCCCCCGGAGTCGGTCAGAATAAGATGCGATGCTTTCATAAAGTGAGCGGTTTCAAGATAATCGATCGGATCCAGCAGGACGATTCGGTCGTGTTGCTTTAGTCTCGGTAAGACGACCTCCCGGACCGCCGGGCTCAAATGAACAGGAAAAACCACCAGAATATCCTTGAAACGGTTCACGAGTTCAATCAGCGCGTCACAAATCTGTTCCTGAGGCTTCCCCTGATTTTCCCTCCGGTGCGAGGTAACCATGACCATGCGTAATTTCCGGGCGGTAACTTTTTCCAGTACCGGATGCGAGTATTCAGTGTTTCGGCTGAGAATATCCTGAAGCGCGTCGATAACCGTGTTGCCGGTCACGAATATTTTCCCTGCGGGCACTCCTTCCATGAGCAGGTTTTGCCTGGAAGTGTCGGTTGGGGCAAAATGGGCATCCGACAGGACGCTTGTAAGCTGCCTGTTGATTTCCTCCGGGTACGGATAATACTTTTTGTGGGTTCTCAATCCCGCTTCAACATGCGCGCAGGCGATTTTGTGGTAGAAAGCGGCCAGAGCACCTATAAAAGTAGTCGTGGTATCCCCTTGCACCATGACGAAATCAGGTTTGACCTCATTGAGAACCGGATCCAGGCCGGCTATGGCACGTGCCGTAATCTGGGCCAACTCCTGGCGGGGCCTGATGATGTTGAGGTCATAATCGGGTTGAATGGAAAACAAATCCAATACCTGGTCCAGCATTTCGCGATGCTGGGCCGTAACAATAGTGGTTGCTTCAAAACGTTCAGGATTGTCTTTAAACCGTTTGATCAGCGGCGCCAGTTTTATGGCTTCCGGGCGTGTGCCGAAGATGACCGCGACCTTAAGAGGATTCCGTGCATTCATAGATTCTGTACCTTATTCCAGGCGAGCATTAATCGTCGGATCCGGATTTTGTCGGTTCGACATATTATCGGGTATAATCCCTTAAAAGGTGCTTCAGGGCACCGATCCGGTTCTGAAAATACAGTATATAGAAGAAAGATTCAGCAGAATTCTTTTCATCGGCGCGTATCCTTTCCCGTTGAGCTTTTCCTTACGGCTCCGCTTTAATGCGATTGAAAATCTTGCCGATTATCGCGGCAAAATATTCCCAATTGGATTTATCCGCCTGTGAATGCTATAATTCCAAAGATTCGCCCTTCCCGCGACAGCACCGCAATAAACGAAGCGAATTTAATAACATTGAACAGGGCTGAGAGTGCGACTTGGCTCATTTGAGTCAGGGAGTACTTTTTGAATTTTGATCAATTTAGTTTTAATGCACCAATCCAGGCAGCTATAAAGGCTGCCGGTTATTTTACACCGACGCCGATTCAGAGACGGGCAATCCCCATTGTTCTCGAGGGACGAGACATTCTTGGAATGTCGCAGACCGGAACCGGGAAAACGGCGGCATTCCTTTTGCCCATATTGCAGCGGTTGACCGTGGCTGCATCGAATAAACCCCGCGTCCTCATACTGGAGCCCACACGGGAGCTGGCCGAACAGGTACACAGAACGGTTGGCAGTTTAGGCGGCAACGGCCGGATTCGGGGTGTCTCCATTTACGGCGGGGTAAGTATGCGCAGCCAACTGGCGGCATTGCGGCGGGGCGTCGAAATTATTACGGCCTGCCCGGGTCGTCTGCTCGATCATATTGATAACGGCAGCATAGATATTTCATCCATTGAAACCTTGGTTCTGGATGAAGCCGATCGCATGTGCGATATGGGATTTCTGCCGGACATTCGACGCATTCTCCGGCACTTGCCCGATCGCCGACAGACCCTGTTTTTCTCGGCGACGATGCCCGGAGATATTCGCGCACTGGCAGCCAGGATACTGAAGGATCCGATCACTGTGCAGGCCGGAGAAATGGCGCCGGTTGAAACCGTATCCCACACACTTTATCCTATTTCTGAAGGACTCAAGTTAAAACTGTTGTTGGCGGTGCTGGAAAAAACCGCAACCGGTCGGGTCCTGATTTTTACGCGGACAAAGTACCGTGCATGCCGTATAGCGGCGAACCTTAAGAAGGAAGGCCATCGCGTATCCTCCCTGCAGGGGAACATGACGCAGAGTAGTCGGCAGGCCTCCATCGACGGATTTCGCACCGGGAAATACGACATTCTCGTGGCAACCGATATCGCCGCCCGCGGCATTGATGTCATGGATATTACACACGTTATCAACTACGACATGCCCGACACAACCGATGCCTACACACACCGTATCGGACGCACGGGGCGCGCCCGGCGCACCGGGGAAGCCTTAACTTTCATTCTTCGAACGGATGAACCGCTTGTGTTTCAAATCGAGAAGACCATCGGAAAACGAATCGAGCGCCGTCAATTGCCGGGCCTGGAAGTGCCGTATTTCCAGCCGGCAGCCTTGCCGATAAAAACCCAAATGGCGAGTTCCCGTCGAAGATTTCGTCTCAGTGCCGCCGGCAGGAGAAGGCGAATACGCGCCCGGGTTTGAATCGAGGAGGTATGGAATGGCAACGAAGCGAACATCCTTTCTGAAAAGACAGAAGGAACTGAAGCGAATTGAAAAAGCGCTCCAGAAGCGTGAGGACCGCCAGCAGCGGCGTCTGGAGAAACCGGATGAAGACGCTTATCCCGCAGACACGGACTCCAACGAGGAAACAACCGAATAAATATTGTTTCAAATAGTATGCAGGCCTGCTTGCGACCTGGGAATATGGGCCTCAATATATCAATGAAAGGAATCCGATTCAGATGAGCAAATCTATCGATCGAGGTATCCCGGCTCTGCCGGAACAATCCGGCGAAGATATTGTAGGCATGCTGATAAAGATGCAGCGCCAGTTGCTTTTTTTAGAGAAAAAAATAGATAGTTTGATGCATCATTTGCAGGAAAAGCCATATCGCGAAAATTCTTCCACGGACAGGCATTTTGCCAGGAAATCCTATTCAAAACCGTTGTCGATTTCAGGGCGTCCCCGCAGGCATGGGAGCGAAAAACAGCGGGAGCAGTCCGAAGAAAAAGGCTCGGACCAGGCGTTTTATTCCAAATTCCGTAAAACTAATGGACGTCCCGGCGCAGGTCCCCGAAAGAAGCCGTTTCATCACAAGCAAAAAAAGCGGAAACAACCCCTTTAGTAACGGAAGCTGCTCGTTGTTTTCACGACCGGTCAAAGGTGAATGACACAAATGAATGCAGGCCGGCGCATTAATCCTGTGGAGCCTGCAGGTTTGGCAGCGCACGGGCGGCGAACAGAGGCACGCAGAGTTTCCCGATAAATCGAGTCCATTTAACTGCATTGGATTTACGGGCGCTTTCGGTGGAAATTCCCGTCTTGGCATACATCTGTCGATAGAGCTTGGAGATGAACACAAAAGCCAGACGGTTTCGAATCTTGGACGTGCAACGCGACCGCTTCCATATCTTCGACATCCTGTAAAAGGAATCCCAGACTTTCTGCGTGCGCCGGCGTATTTCATCCGCATTCATACTGGGATGCGGAATATAAATTTTGGGCCGACGATCCGCCGGAATCAACCAGTGCTTGTGGATGGGAAAGCCCGCAACTCTTACATCGTCCCGGAGCATCTCTTTTTCCCATCTTTCAAAATCGATTGTGCCCGGAAACGGGGTAAGGGGAACGAATTGTGCAAAGGTTAATCCCGCACTATCCGCCAGGTCCGAAGTAGCGGAGAATGTTTCCGGAGTGTCGCTCTGCAGGCCGAAAATAAAAGAGCCGAGCACATGTATATCGAAATTTCGAAACTTCTGCAGCTGCGCAATAAGATCCGTGCCTGTTAAGTTAAAGCTCTTATATGTGCTCTCGAGGCCTTCAGACGAAACCGACTCAATCCCAATGAGCGCTCCCTTTATGCCGGCTGACTGCATCGCACGCAAAAATGCCTCATCCTCCGCAGCTTCCATAGTAATTTGGGTGAAGTAAATAATATTGCCGCCGATTCGCGCCAGCTTTTCCATCAACTGAAATCTTTCCTGCCTGAGAGACAGGAGCCTCTGATAATGGCTCTTATCCTCCCGTCGGGCCGCCTGTTCGAGATCATGGAGGCTGACCGAATAGAAGTTATCATCGGCTAACGCGATAAATCGATACCCGAGACGGCGAAGAGCCACCACCTCTTCAATTACCGCATCGACCGGTCGCTGCCGCGGAAGCTGGCCGTCGGTCCGCCAGACCGAACAGAAGGAACAATGCTTGGGACATCCGCGAACCGTTTGGACGGATGCCCACATATAGGAACCCTGAGGCATCAGGTCCCATCGAGCCGGGGCAAAATCGGCAGCGGCAATCGTTCCCCCTTCGTAAAGGGATTTTATGTCGCCCCGGGTGCAATCCGACAGTACTTTGGCCCACACCTGGTCTCCGTCTCCGCGCACTACAGCCGCAGCCTTGCCCAGCTGGTGCGATTCTTCCGGGTAGATGCCTGCATGAATCCCTCCGAAAACCGGAATTCCACCGCGCGCTTGCACCAACCGCCCTATCTCGTAGCCGCGGCTTGCATTGCTCGTATGGATTCCAATCCCGACAATGTCTGAAGGATGGATCTGATCCGCGTCAAACGGTTCCAGTGTTTCATCGGAGATAATCGGATCTCCGTAACAACGCGGGGTTGCGCCGGCCATAACATATAGCCATCTTGGTGTAATAACGCCTACTCCGAATGATACGTCACTCGGATTAATCAAATGAACTTGCATGGTGAGTCCCGGGATAAAAGGAGGGAGAATTCAATCAAGGCTTCGGGAAACCGTATCAGCCGCGGCTGCGGTAACCGCCGCGTCCCCTGTCGGAGTGCCCGCGGGGACCGCCCCTTCCGCCGCCGGCATTACCTCGTCGGCGTTCGGTTTTAGGTCGAGCTTCATTCACCGTAAGATTGCGTCCATCCAGCGAATAAGCGTTCAGTGCTTCAATCGCTTTAAGGGCTTCCTCTTCGGTTGCCATCTCGACAAATCCAAATCCCCGGGATCGTCCGGTATCGTAATCGCGAATCACCGTTACGGAATCAACGCTCCCCTTTTGTTCGAAAAGCTCCTTTAACTCTGCTTCGCCCATCGATGCCGGGAGATTGCCGACATAAATATTTTTTCCCATTATAAAAACCTCCTGTGAGCCGGAATGGAAGGCACTTCGGCTAAGTGATACACAAACAATAAGGGTACTGATGAAACGAATACGATGGATTGCGGCTCAATGCAGGATTAAATGGAAAGGGATGAGTCAAACAAGCTTGCAACAACTCATCGCGCCGTGCACAAGCAGAGTGCTGTCCTCCACCGGACAAACCAAAAGATACCATTATCGGATTGCATTGTACATTGCTAATGGCAGCAATACGATGCAATGCGATTTTTTAACGAGACATTGGCTTTATGCACATAATTTGTGTTGGGGAGGGATTTCCGTCCTGTTTTCCGGATATTTCGCGGAAAGCTCGAGGATGACGGTTAGATAAAATCGTAACCTGCTGCGGGACGATGCGTATTTATAAACATAGTATGAAGCATACGGCTACAGCATCTGAAAACATGCGTATGATGGACCGGATCCGGCCGTGAAGAAAGGAGGCATATATGAATCAGTTGGCGTGGTTGGATTTTTATTGCGGCCAATGGCGCCTGGCGACGAGTGTTCGCGGCAATCCTGTCCGAAAATGGGTGGACAGGGAAGTCGCTCTTTCCGACCTGGCCGGCGAAGGCTGGATTGCTGTCGAGCCGCTACCGGGACAAGTTTCCAATTTCGACTCGAAGAGTTCCGCTCTAAGGTTTACCCTGACCCGGACAGTACAATGAAAAGGGACGCATCCAATGGCGCAGTTCGACGGGAGATACAATAGAATCAAGACTTTCCGCAGCTTATTGATTTTATTGTGGATTGCCTTGACTCCAACCACTCCGATCTCTATAATTCCTCCATTGACGCGGGGTGGAGCAGTCCGGTAGCTCGTTGGGCTCATAAGTCAAATTCATATTAGCTCGTCCTTTCTGCTCAATAATTTACAACGATCATCCTTCCTGATTTTTCCTACTGTTTGGGCCTTATTGTGGTAGATTTGTGGTAGAAAATCGCCTGATTCTGATTTCTACAGTCACTTTCATTATCGGTCAAATCCCTCACAAAGATCCCTCAACCTCTACATGAAAAAGGATAAAATCTGCCCCGAAAAAACCGAGCCCTGTAATTCCCGAGGTAGGGGGGGTAGGTATCGGGGCTTGGTGGGGGTGGGGCTCTTATACAGTATCTTCCCTCGACCGGCGCAAATATAATTTTCCAGACTCTCAGCTTTTTCTTGATGAATCATCCTTTCGGAATGCGCTTGTGAAGACCTTCACACCTTTTCACACAGAGCATCATGGAATTTTTTCTTTCCACGCTCGGACACTCTACATATAATACCCCCACGTTTTTCAATAAATTACCGTATTAATAAATTAGAAATATTCGATTTCACAGATAAATACGAGGGACGGAGGATATCAACGAGCTGGGTAAAAAGTAGGATATAAGACATCAACTCAAATCGGTAAATCCACTGCTCCATTTCCGGCCGGTCGTGCCGAACAGTAGTCTAATTGTGAGGATGTAAAATGAGCACCCAAGATCCAAATAAACAGGTTAATTATCTACAACAATGTCTGTCCACCGATAAGAAACCTATTGGTTTTTTCCTTGGAGCTGGCTGTCCTATGGCCTTAAAAACTGGGCCTGAAGGCAAGGAGCCACTCATTCCAGACATCTCAGGTATCACCAGTATAGTTTGTGATGAATTAACGAAATGCACGGAATACGGGCCACTCCTTTCTATCATGCAGGAGCACTTCGAGAAAGATGGGCGTACCGATGTAACGGTTGAGGATATGCTTACTCATATCCGTGCTCTTCAATCTGTGGCCGGTAAAGACGAAGTGCGAGGACTATCTGCCGAGCAACTGGATAAATTGGATGATAGAATATGCCAAATCATCCACCAAGTTGCTGACAAAACACTCACCAATTCCAATACACCTTACCATCAAATTGCCGGATGGGTAGATGCAGTAAGGCGTGAAAACCCGATTGAGGTTTTTACTACAAACTATGATTTGTTGATGGAACAGGCATTCGAGGATTCGCGTGTTCCTTACTTTGATGGATTTGCAGGTGTACGAAAACCCTTCTTTGATCTGCGGGCAATGGAGGAAGACATGCTTCCTCCCCGATGGGCGCGGTTATGGAAACTTCATGGCTCGGTTAATTGGTATCAGATAGAGAACAAGGGAGTATTTCGTGGAACGGCTAAAGATGAAGGCGGGACTAAGCGTGTCATTCATCCTTCACACCTGAAATACCAAGAGAGCAGACGTATGCCTTATCTCGCTATGATTGACCGTCTGCGTGCTTTCCTCAAGCAGCCAACTGCCACGCTCATTTTATGTGGATATTCTTTCAGAGATGAACACATCAATGAGATTATTATACAAGGACTACAATCCAATCAATCTGCCATTGCGTTTGCGCTACTTTTCAATGAAATCAATACCTACACTCAAGCTATCGCTCTGGCCTCCAAACGCTCCAATCTCAATATTCTCGCTATAGATGGAGCGATCATCGGTAGCCAAGAATCAAAGTGGCCTGAAAAGGATGCGGAGTTGGTATCTGCAGACACCAACGAATGGATCGTGTGGGAGCCGGTCGATCCGGAGGGCCAGAATGGCAAACATTCTGCAAAATTTAAATTAGGCGACTTTGCTGTTTTTGGGCAATTTATCAATGAATTGGTTGGTAATGTTCGACAGACGCCGGAGGATTATGATGCCTAACAGTCCTACCTATCTTGGTTCTGTTCAAGACGTTCAAGGCGCAACAATTAGTATCGCCCTCGACAAGGAAACAGTATCCGGGCTGGCATTTATAGACGGCCATGGCTATCGAATAGGCCAGATTGGTAGTTTTGTTCGTATCTCCATCGGCTTTACAGACTTATTCGGAATCGTGTCACAAGTTGGAGCTGGGGCTGTTCCCGAGACATTGGCTAAAATTGATCCCTATGGCCATCGCTGGTTGAAAGTGCAGTTAGTCGGGGAAGGCCAGAGGTCGAGTGGATTTAAGCGCGGTATTTCGCAGTATCCAACCATTGGTGATGAAGCACATCTTGTAACAGAACAAGATTTGACACGCATTTATGGTAGATCAGATTCACCGAATTTAATTCGTGTGGGTAACCTTGCAAGCGCGGAATCCATCCCCGCACTAATCGATATTGATCGATTAATAGCCAGACATAGCGCCGTAGTGGGCACAACGGGATCAGGAAAGTCTACAACTGTGGCAAGCCTCCTCGCCTCACTTTCCGATCCTGGGCAGTATCCATCAGCTCGAATAATTGTATTGGATATCCACGGAGAATATCAGACGGCTTTAAGTGATCGAGCGACAATCTTCCGAGTAAATGCGAATGAGGCAAGAGGCGAACAGCAACTTTTTATTCCCTATTGGGCCTTGAGTTTTGATGAGCTTATTCGTGTAACGCCTTTCCGTGGGTTGGGAGATGCAGACAGAGCAGCAATGATCGAAAAGATCAAACAGTTGAAACTTGACTCTCTTCAGGAACAGGCACGTAACGGAGTTTGTGCTGATACCATGACAGTGGATTCGCCTATTCCATTTAGTATTCACCGTCTATGGTACGAATTGTACAGGCATGTCTGTTCTACACATACTGCACAAGGGGCAAGTCAGAGTAATGACACAGAAGCAATCGAGATGGGACAGGATGGACAGCCAATGCGTGGTAATATTATGAGAGTGATTCCTCCCCGATTTCGCCCGATTACCTCCGGTGGCCCAAACCGCGTGTATTTGAGTAGTTCACCACTAAATATTAGGCGACAAATAATGGCTACTGAGGCACTTCTCCGAGATACAAGGTATAATTTCTTGTTTCGTCCCGGCCCATGGTGCCCTAACCCAACTTTTCAAAATCTTAACTCACAGCCCAATCAAGACCTTGATGTATTGATTAGAGCATGGGTGGGCGGAGATAAACCGATTACTATTCTTGACCTTTCCGGAGTACCGGTATCCATATTGATGGATCTTATAGGTGCGTTGATTAGGCTTTTGTTTGATGCGCTTTTTTGGGCGCGTTACATTCCGGAAGGAGGCCGAACCAGACCATTATTGTTCGTTTTAGAAGAAGCACATGCCTACCTGAATGCTGGGAATGAAGGCGCTGCGTCCATCGCTACTCGTCGGATTGTTAAGGAAGGTAGAAAATATGGGCTGGGTGCAATGATTGTCAGTCAAAGACCATCGGAGATTGATCCCACCATCCTGTCTCAATGCGGCACAATGTTTGCCATGCGGCTTGCTAACGCCATTGACCGGTCTCATGTGACCGGAACCGTGAGTGACAATCTTGAAGGTCTCTTTAATATGCTACCTACACTTAGAACGGGCGAAGCTATAGTTGTGGGGGAGGCGGTTCATCTCCCCTTACGTGCCCTTATTGATGAACCGAGCAGAAATCGCCTTCCAGATAGTCACGACCCGAAGATATTTGATCCAGAGAAGAATAGCGGTTGGAACCGTCTTAAACAACCGGAGGATTACGCCCGTGTACTTGAAAGATGGCGAAGTGAAAATCCCCGAAACATAAATGATTCAGGAGATAATTAATGAACAGAACGCCGGTGCAATCCACAAATGTGACTTCCATTGGCTACGATGCGAGTACAATGACCCTCGAAGTCGAATTCACAAACGGCTCGGTTTATCAATACTTCGATGTTCCGGAAATGGAATATCATAATTTAATCGGCGCCGAATCTGTCGGGCGCTACCTTAATCAAAATATCAAGAATAGTTATCGCTATGTCCGAACATAGAAACAAAATAAAGTGTGCAGTGTTTCATATTTAATGATTTTGAAGTGCAAATCTCCGGATTTGGATCGACAATAGATAAGATGAACGCGGATGTTGCAGGAACGTTATTCAATCCCAAATCTGAAAAGTTTACTGTGGTGATATCGAAAGCATAATCAGGAAGTAATCTTGAATAATCTTGGAATAGAAAATAATTGTAAGCGATTAACATGATTCAAAAAGATAGGGGGATTTAGGGAATGAAGATTACGAAAACCGATTTCCTTCAATATCGGAACTGCCCGAAGTCCCTTTGGCTATTGAAGCATGATCCAGAGAATTATCCAGAAGGAGAATTTTCTGCGTTTTTAAGGAAATTGATCCGTGAAGGGTATGAGGTTGAAAGTTATGTGCAGAAATATTTCAAAAATGCAGGAGAGAGGATTGTTGAATTTCAGCGTGTTTTTGAGACCGATGATGGTCTATATGCAAGGGCTGATATACTTGAGCAAACAAGCGATGGCAAAACAATCCTTTATGAAGTCAAATCATCCACCCGCGTGAAGACAGACAATACCCATAACCATCTTAAAGACGCTTGTTTTCAGAAAATATGCGCAGTGCGTGCCGGACTGAACCTTGACAAGGTATTTCTTGTGCACTTGAACGGTGAATACGTACGGAAAGGGGATATAGAGCCAGAACAATTACTCGTTTTCGTAGATGTGACAAAAGATATAGAACATATCACCAGTGAGACAGAAAAAGAAATCAACGATGCACTTGAACTGCTAAAGCAAACCGATATTGATAAAAATAGTTGCACATGTCTTCACAAATCACGCACAAATCATTGCGATACATTTTCTATATTCAATCCGAACGTGCCGATACCATCGATCTATAGCATTCCAAGGCTTAATGCTACGAAGCGTGATGATTTAATAGCAAAACAGATATTTGCGCTTGGCGAAATACCTGATGACTACCCTCTATCAGACAATCAACGGATTGTTATTAATGCAGCAAAAAATGCAAGGCCACAAATCAATATGGGCGAAATCCAACGTTTCCTTAGCCAATTAGTGTTTCCCTTGTATTTTTTTGATTTTGAGACTTTCGCCTCAGCCGTTCCACTTATTGACGGAACCAGTCCCCACAAGCATTTTCCAGTACAGTATTCGCTACATATCATGCAAAAAGATGGCAGCTTAACTCACCGGGAGTTTTTAGAGCGGCAAAGAAGTTTACCATCGCATTTAGTAGAGCAGATGCAAGAAGATATTGGAATTGAGGGAAGCATTGTCTCTTGGCACGCCTCCTTTGAGAAAACGCAGAACAATGAAATGACGAAACTGTTCCCTGACAAAAATGATTTCTTAATGGATATAAATAAACGAATGGTTGACCTTGAAGAATTGTTCAAATCAGCGTACGTGGATGCACGGTTTGATGGCTCAACTTCAATAAAGAAAGTCTTACCCGTTATTTGTCCTTGTCTTAATTACGAGGATCTTCAAGTTCAGGAGGGATCTGTGGCCATGGAGGCATGGCAGAGAATGGTCAATGCTGAGGAGGAAGAAGCAAAAAAGATTGCTAACGACCTCTTGTTGTATTGTGAACGAGATACCTTTGCGATGGTAGAAATCTATCGCTTTCTAAACTCATTATTTAATTAGCTATATGGAACTCTTGTACAGAATTAATTCCAATTTCAATCTCAGTATATCTTTGATTCGTTACAGAGTGTAAGAATGAAGGGCTTCACACCATTCCTGTCATCCCCTGTATCCCAATCATAATTAAAATGTTTTGACGTAATCTGCTCCGTAAAATAGTAGAATATTGCACTATCGCGCAGATTATTTTTGTGAAATTCACGATACGTTATCCGAACAGTTAAAGAACACGAAATCATAATCACTGTGGAGCGGGAATATGGGCCGAAACAGAGGGAAAGAAGCGACGGGCAATCATGCGAACGGTCGGGGATTTAAAAAGCCGGAAAAGCTGACACTGGCAAGGCTGGAAAACCTCCTGTTTAAGGCATGTGACATCCTGCGCGGCAATATGGATGCGTCCGAATACAAGGAATACATCTTCGGAATGCTCTTTCTCAAACGGACAAGCGATCAGTTCGACAGCGACCAGGCTGTTCTCCGGGCTGATTATGAAAAGAAGGGGATGAAATCCGACCTGATTGACCGGCAACTCAGCAATCCGGACAAATACGACTTCTTCGTTCCTCCCAAATCCCACTGGAGCAAAATCCGCCATCTCAAGGAGTCCGTGGGATCCGGGCTGAATAAGGCTCTGGAGGCGATTGAAGACGCCAATCCGGACACCCTTCAAGATGTGCTGAAAGGCATAAATTTTAACCGCAAAGTCGGCCAAAGGACGATGGATGACAGCACTCTGGTCGAGTTTATCCAGCATTTCGATGCAATCCCTCTCTCGAATGAAGATTTTGAGTTCCCAGACCTTCTGGGCGCGGCCTACGAATACCTGATTAAATATTTTGCCGACAGTGCCGGTAAAAAAGGCGGCGAATTTTATACACCCTCTGAAGTTGTCCGTATGATGGTGCGGCTCATAAGACCCAGAGAAGGTATGTCCTGCTATGACCCCTGTGCCGGATCCGGAGGTATGCTCATCCAGTCGAAAGAATACGTTCAGGAGACAGGAGGAAACTCACGGAATTTATTGCTGGCCGGACAGGAAAGCAACGGCGGAACGTGGTCTATCTGCAAAATGAACATGATCCTGCATGGGATCCGCAGCGCCGACATCCGACAGGGAGACACGATCAAAGACCCGCAACATCTCGATAGTAACGGTGAAATCCGTCGCTTCGACCGTGTAATCGCAAATCCTCCATTCTCTCAGAACTATTCCAGAAACGGCATGAAGTTTCCGGAACGGTTCCACACCTTTACACCGGAATCGGGTAAGAAGGCTGACCTGATGTTCGTACAGCACATGGTGGCGTCACTGAAAAGCGACGGCCGTATGGCCGTGGTGATGCCTCATGGGGTGCTGTTCCGGGGGGGCGAGGAAAAGGAGTGCCGCAAGAAATTCATCAAGGATGGATTACTGGAAGCCGTCGTAGGTTTGCCGCCCGGACTGTTTTACGGTACCGGTATTCCGGCCTGTGTGCTGGTTATCAACAAGGATGGAGCGCAGAAACGTAAGAGTGTGCTTTTTATCAATGGAGACCGGGAATACAAGGAGGGAAAGAACCAGAACTCACTGCGACCGGAGGATATTGAAAAGATCACGCATGTCTATCACGAACATCTGGAGGTTCCCAAGTATTCCAGACTCGTTCCCCACACAGAGTTGGAGCAGGAGGATTTTAATCTCAATATTCGGCGCTATGTCGATAACAGCCCTCCACCCGAGCCGCATGACGTTCGGGCACACCTGAATGGCGGAGTGCCGCTGGCTGAAATCGATGCTCTGAGCGGATATTTTCGAAATTATAAAGGTACGAAGGAGCTTCTGTTCCGGCCCCGGGATGACAGTTACAGTGACTTTGCCAAAGCCATTGATGGTAAAGACAGTATCAAACCCTTGATTGAATCGGCTCCGGGCGTACAGAAGAAACACAAGGAATTCCTCAAAACCCTCGATCGGTGGTGGAGTGAGAATGTTCGGCATATCGAAGAACTGCCAGAAAAGAACAGTGTCTTTGAGCTTCGTCGACGGTTTATATCCAGTGTCGGGGAAGCATTGGCGGGACTTAAAGTCCTCGATATCCATCAGATCCGTGGGGCATTTGCCGCATATATGAAACAACTGGCGGCAGATTTCAAGTCGGTGGCTGCAAGTGGATGGGGCCCGGAATTAATACCTGAAGAAGATATATTACAGTCCCAATTCCCGGAGGTTCTGGAGCAGATCGAAAAGGATCAGGCTCGGATTGCCGAATTGGAGGGATTGTTCGCCGCCGCTAATGCATCGGAGGAGGACGAAGAAGCTGAACCTGAAGAGTCCGACGATGGAGTTCTACCGAAGTCCAGAGTGAAGGCTCTGAAGGATGAAAAGAAGGCCCTGAACGGTGAAATCCGCCAGATAAAAAAGGAAGTCCGGGAGATAAGAAAAAATATTAAGCGGATGGAAAAAGCTGGGTCAATCCGGTCTGAGATCAATGAAGCCCGTGCTGAAGCAAATGATATAGAGGCTGAAGGCTTTGATAAATCCCGGAGGGTGGAGCAGATCGACGAGGAACTTTCCCGGCAAACGGAACTGGAAAACGAACTGAAGATGCTCAAGGCGAATATCCGTGCCAGCGAAAAGAAGAAGGATGATCTTGTAGCCGCTGCCCGTGGAAAGATCAGTGAGGATGAAGCGAAAGGATTGATACTGGAACGACTTCAGATGCTTTTATTAGAACAGTATGAGGGGTATCTACGGCAGTATCAGAGGGCGTTTATCGCGGCTATAGAGAATCTGTGGGACAAATATGCTGTGACAACGAAGCAGATTCTGGAAGAGCGGGATAAGGAAGCTGAAAAGCTGAATCTGTTCCTGGTGGAGTTGGGATATGAGTGATTGGGATGAAATTCCATGCAGATGGCAATATGGGCATTTAACAGATATCCTTGATGTCAATCCACCTGTTAGCATCGCAGGGCTATGTGATGAAAATGTTGTTAGTTTTCTATCTATGGCAGATGTGAGTGAAAGTGGACACATAATTCAGCGGCAATCTCGTCAATTAAAGGAAGTGCGGAATGGATTTACAAGATTTCAAGAAAAGGACGTTCTGTTTGCAAAAATTACGCCCTGCATGGAAAACGGAAAAGGAGCTTGGGCAACTAACTTAGAAAGCGGGGTAGGATTTGGCAGTACTGAATTTCATGTATTGAGAGCAAATAATTTTGGTGACCCTCAATTTATCTATCATCTCTCACTATCTGATGAACTGAGAAAAAAAGCAGTAACTAATTTTACAGGTTCCGCTGGTCAACAACGTGTATCTACAGATTTTTTCTTTCGATATAAACTCCTCTTGCCACCACTGTTCGAACAACGCAAAATCGCCCGTATCCTCACCACGGTCGACAACCTGATTGAAAATACTGAAGCCCTGATTGCCAAATATCAGGCGATCAAGCAGGGGATGATGCAAGATTTGTTTGCCCGTGGCGTGGACGAACACGGGCGATTAAGGCCGACGTTCGAGGAGGCGCCGGAATTGTATAAGGAGTCGGAACTTGGCTGGATCCCGAAGGGGTGGCATTCCGTCCGCTTGGGAGATCACACCACAGTTAAAGCACGACTGGGCTGGAAGGGATTAAAAGCGGAAGAATATGTAGATGATGGGTATATTTTCCTCTCTACTCCAAATCTAAAAGGGAATCAGATCGACTTTCATAACGTTGATTTCATTTCGAAGTGGCGATATGAGGAATCACCGGAGATACAACTTCGTGAACATGACGTCTTAATTGTCAAGGACGGATCGACCTTGGGTATTTGCAGCTTTGTGCGTAAAATGCCCCGCCCCGCTACAGTGAATGGCTCCATCGCGGTTGTCCGAACCAAAAGAAATACTCTCTATCCTGAATTTCTTTTCCATTATGTAAATGGCGAAGATTTTCAAAAGCTGATTACCTTGAAGAAGGCTGGGCTGGGTGTCCCTCATCTATTCCAAGCTGACTTGCGTGAGTTTGTTATTTCTCTACCACCCATCACCGAACAATGCACAATAGCTCTTATACTTACGACGGTCGACAACCAGATTGAAAAAACCGAATCCTTGATTGCCAAATATCAGGCGATCAAGCGAGGCTTGATGCAAGACCTTCTCACCGGCAAAGTTAGAGTCAAAACCGATACGGAGACGGAAGATGTCTGAATACCAGTATGTCGAAAAGCCGTTCCTTGACCAGTTAGCCGCCCTTGGATGGGAGGTTGCCGATCAGAGCCCGGCTTTTCCTACGGATCCCGCCAGAAGTTACCGTATCGACTTTCGAACTATCATTCTCCGCGACATTTTCAACCGGAGCGTCCGATCCATTAACCTCACCGAAGACAGCCAGCAATGGCTTACCGACAAACAACTCGACGAACTCCACGACCAGATCCTTCATCACCCGGGTGCCAGTCTTCTGGAAGCCAATGAGAGTGTACTGAAACTTCTGTACCGTACTCAGGTCGACGTGAATGAATTAACCGGTGAAGAGTATCCCGATGTTCATCTGATCGACTTCCATCACCCTGAGCGCAACCACTTTCTGGCTATCAACCAGTTCCGCATCGATACTCCGGGCGGAGTAAAGGACTGTATCATTCCGGATATTGTCCTGTTCGTAAATGGTCTCCCCATGGCAGTTATCGAGTGCAAGGATGCCAGCCATGTCGAAGCCAATCCCATGTACGAGGCGTTCCGCCAGTTGATGCGCTACGCGGATCAGCGGGAGGAAACAAAAATATCAGGATTGAGAGAGGGTGAACCCCGTCTGTTCTTCACAAACCAGGTACTGATTCGTACCAACGGCGAGAAGGCTGAGTTCGGAACCATTACATCCACTGAGGAAGAGTTCTTCTATCCATGGCGGGACATTTACCCGGAAAAGTATCGGAGCTATACACCACCCCTCGGCAAGGTGCGGCAACAAGAGCTTCTTATACAGGGGATGTTCCCGAAGGAGACATTCCTCGATATCGTCCGGAACTGTACGGTGTTCATGGAGGTAGGTAAAACCCGGGCGAAAATCGTCAGCCGATACCAGCAATACCGCGCCATGAACAAGGTTATCGACCGGCTTCGCATGGGGAAAACACCCGCAGAACGATCCGGAGTGATCTGGCACACCCAGGGGAGCGGGAAATCCCTCGCTATGGTTTTCGTCATTCGCAAGATCCGCATGTGCGACGATCTCAAGGACTACAAGATATGCCTGATAAACGACCGCACCGATCTGGAGGAACAGCTTGGCGAAACAGCGGAATTAGCCGGTGAAAAGGTCACATACGTAACCAGTACAGCCGACTTGAGAGAGAAGCTCTCAAATGATTCCTCAAACCTCAATATGGTCATGGTTCATAAGTTTCAGGAGGTGCGGGATCAGAACTTGCCCGACTATCTTGAAAGTGTTCTGGAAATTCCGAAGTTTCAGACTTTCGGTATTGTGAACCGGTCAGAACGGATCCTGCTCATGATCGATGAGGCGCACAGAACACAGTCCGGTGATCTGGGAGACAATCTGTTCGAGGCTTTCCCCAATGCCACGCGTCTGGCATTTACCGGAACTCCCCTGATTCTTGTCAAAGACAAGAAGAAAACGGTCGAGCGATTCGGGCATTACATCGACAAATACAAATTGCAGGATGCGGTTGATGACGGAGCGACTGTTCAGATCCTTTATGAAGGCAAAACGTCGGATGCAGCCATTGACCGGAAATATGAGCTGGACTCCAAGGTTGCGGAACTGGCCGAGGGACACGTCTATTCGCAGATGAGGAAGGATGAAAATATCGCCAAACTCAGACGGATGGCGGAACGGGAGCAGAAGCCGTTCGATGATCTCGTAAGGGAACGATCTGAACAGGAAATTCTGGAACTGAAGAAGAAATGGGGCACTGCCGGCGATATTCTCGAAGCCGACAAACGGATTGAAGCCATTGCCACGGATATGGTCAATCATTATGTCGGTGACATCCTCCCCAACGGTTTCAAGGCCCAAGTAGTGTGTTCATCCAAGATGGCGGCGGTCAAATACAAAAAGGCCATTGATAAGGCACTGACGGAACGACTGAAACTGGAGCAGTCCAAGCCTGAATGGGAAGGAGATCCGGGCGCAAAACCGGAGGAAGACAGTGGCATCTACAGGGATGATGATCTGTGCAAGAGGATCGGTTTCCTGCAATCGGTTGTTGTCGTGTCCTCAGAGGGTACGAATGAACCCGCCCTGATTACTCAAGCCCGGAAACATGCCAAGTCGGTTGATGCAGTCGAGAATTTCAAACGGACATTCAACTATGACGATCCGGAAAAAGTAAATACCGGCATTGCCTTTCTTGTTATATGCGACATGCTTCTTACCGGCTTCGATGCGCCAGTGGAACAGGTGATGTATATCGACAAGAAGGTTCGGGATCACAACCTTCTCCAGACCATTGCCCGTGTAAATCGGGTCGCAAAGGGAAAGAGTCGCGGCTACATTGTCGATTACATCGGCTTGGCAAACCACCTTAAAGAGGCACTGTCCATCTACGCTACCGATGACCGGAAGATTATCGAGGATTCGCTCAAGGACATTTCGGTTGAACTTCCGGTTCTGGAGGATCGATACAACCGCCTGTGCAATCTGTTTTATAACAATGGAGTTAAGGATATCCGGGATTTTGTTGAGCAAAAAATCCCTGACCGGAAGAAAGCCTACATGGTTCTGGAAAATGCTGTCGAGTTGATGGAGGACATCCGGCTCCGGGCAAATTTTGAAGTGTATTTCAAGAAATTCATGCAGAGTATGGACATCGTGCTACCCAATGCGGCGGCAAATCCCTACCGGATTCCGGTCAAACGATTCGGCTACATCCTGTCCAAGGTGAAAGAGCGATACAAGGATGAGTCCCTGAACATTTCCGGAGCAGGGGAAAAGGTGAAAAAGCTCATCGATGAGCATCTGGTCAGCCTTGGGATCAATCCGAAAATCCCGCCCGTTGAGCTACTTTCTCCTAAATTTGTTACCGAGGTTGAAAAGAACACGTCTGCAAAGGCGAAGGCAAGTGAAATGGAACACGCCATCCGGAAACACTGCAAGGTTCACTTCGAGCAGGATCCGGTATTCTACAAGAACCTCAGCGAAAAGCTGGAGGCACTCATCCAGAAATACAAGGATGACTGGGATGAGTTATACCGGAACCTTTTCCCGTTGCGTCAGGAAGCCGAAGAAGGGCGAAAGGATGATATTGAGGGAATCAGCCCACACGCGGCTCCATTTTACGATCTGATCGCTCAGATAGGCTTTGGTAGCGGCGGTGTGCCTGAAGAATACAGGGAGAAACTGAAAGAACTTGTGATTAAGGTGTTCGAAGAATTCCGCCGTACCATCAACATTATTGGTTTCTGGAGCAATGGCCCCGAAGTCAGCAAGTTAAGAGGAAGGCTGTCTGATCTTATTCTGTTAACAGGGATTGATGATCTTGTAGAGAATAGTGAAAAAATCGTCACTGAAATCACGGCACTGGCGAAGAATCGTCATCAGGACATTGTGAAATGATGGAGCAATACAAGGACATCCAATATTCGCTCAAATCCAGTAGGCGAAAAACCGCCAGTATTTACATCGAGCGGGATGGCGCCGTGTCAGTCCTTGTCCCGGAGAACCTGTCAAAAAGGCAGATCCAAGAGCTAATCGAAAGCAAGAGGAAGTGGATTTACCGGAATCTGGCTGAATGGAAGGATCTCAACGCCGCAAGAGTTCGCCGTGAATACGTTAATGGCGAAGGATTCCTGTATCTGGGGCGAACATATCGGCTCAAGCTGGTCGCCTCGCAGGATAATCCTTTGATGCTCAAGGATGGCTATTTTTGTCTCCGAACGAACGGCGGCACGGCTCCGGATCCGGATACTGCCTTCAAGGAGTTCTACCGACAGAAGGGGAAGAAACGAATCGGAGAACGGGTTGAGCATTATAGGAAACGCATGGGTGTTGAACCGAAGTCCGTGCGGATAATAGACCTCAAGAACCGGTGGGCTTCCTGCTCCGTAGGCGGGAATATCAATTTCCATTGGAAATGCATGATGGCCCCTCCGACCGTTCTGGATTACATCATTGTGCATGAACTCGCCCATCTCCTTTACCCGAATCACACGACCGCATTCTGGAATCAGGTGGACAAGGTTATGCCCGATTACATGGAACGGAAGGAATGGCTCCGGATAAATGGCGCCGGAATGGATCTTTAAACCCTTGATTGTTTGCTTGATGTGAGCCGCTTCACACTGGTTGCCAAATAGAAGGGCCAGATACTTGCAGTGTCATAAGCTGTTACAAACTTCTTCTCACAGATCAATCTAATATCCTGATCCCATCAAAGAACCACGAAATAATAACAATCCACCAGTTTCCCGGCTTTCATGGATCCATATCCGTCTTGATATTGTCAAGGGTTGACAGAGCTTCGGTAAACTATTGGTAGGCGTCAGACAGCCAGATTCGGCGTCTGATCCATTAAACAAATAGTGGAATAAGGAGGAATTTCGGAAATGCCATCTCGAAGGATTACTGTTCGTCTCAATGAAAACCTTCACGATCATATTAAAAGGCATTGTGATGATACAGGGTGTGATGTAACGGCGGTAGTAAGAAAGGCACTCGGATCATTTTTTAGTAAAGATGAGGAAAGCCGACAAAATGAAGGGGATGAAATCATCACCGTACCTCCTGAAGAAATCTACGATAGAGTCGGAAATTATCTTGCTTGGGGTCGCGGGGATTTACGAGCGGAATTTAAACGACAGTTCGTTGAAATTCTGGCGACGGCTTTTGCCACACAACGCCATTTTCCAAAGACCCCAGGAGTCAAAGAAGCATACGCTGGACTTCTTCAGATTTCATCCCACTTCAAGTTCAACTGAGTTGTCGGACGGAATGCCAGGTAGATATATTTCTGGCAATTTAAGATGTGTTGCAGACATGAAGACATCGCGGGGCAGGAAGTTTCCCACCCTGATTTTAGGCAAAAACAGACATATCTGATTGACAGAACATTCTGCCACAGCTACAGTCCAGTTGAGAAACCAGAATCAATTAACGGCCAGGTTCCCGATACACCCGGCCTTACGAAGGAAGAATTATGATTACTGGTTTCTCAGTGAAGCATACCTTTCCTACTCGGCTTGTCGAAGAAACTCCTTCGATTTCAATTAAAGAATTACAGCGGATTCAGGGACGAGAGAAACTCCTTGCGGCCGTCCGTAATGCCCATCCAGTTCAATCTTGGATCAACGCTACATGTTACTCAACATACCTTACCTACGACATCCACTTTTTACCGGGGAAACAATCTCGCTGGTCTGAAATTGAAACCGGTGACGTACGGTTATACCTCTCCTGCCCCCGTTGTCGTCGACGAGTGAGAAAACTGTACTGCGTTCCCGGCTACCAAACGAGTGGGAATCTGTCCGATATAGCTTGTCGTCGGTGCCATGGATTGCGCTATAAGAGCCAGCATTCCGGTAGTCGCCAATGGTGGAAAAACATTGTAGTGCCCATTAAGCGGCTATTGCGCCGTCAGGAGAAGATCCTTTCCAGAAATCCTACCTCAAGAAGACTTGCAGAACTTGAAGGAATAAATCAATCAATACTTGTTCTGCGAAACCGCAGAAGGTCATCACTCAGACATAAAGGATCAACGGCCGATCTTCTGAAGGTTCCAGGCAGAAGATCCTACAAAGACATCGATTTTCTATCAGGCAACGCTGGCTGTTTTTAATCGGGAGTAAATAGATATGCCAAAGGCGCAATTAAAATTAATGAGAATTTCTGATCGATTGATAGAGATGGAAATGCCGAGGCTTTGCTGGTCGATAATTCTCATTTTCCTAAACCTGTCAGAAGGGAAAGAATTTCTCTTTTCGTCTATGTCCACCCTGAAACGATTACTCAACGTAAAGAATGATGGTGAAATACAAAGATCGCTGCAAATCCTTTACGAAAGACAGCTTGTAATTTTGCAGAAGAAAGAAAAAAGAAGTCGTAGGATTAAATACACTTGGAAAGTGAACCAAGACCTCCGAAGCAAACCTTTCTTCTGTATTCAAGCACATCACGTCGCTCAGGTCGTAGGTCGAAATAAGCAACCCGGTCGTTTAATGAAACTGAGTAAAAATGAATGTTTACTTTGGCTCTGGATGCAAAGGAAATTCTCACGCATTCAGATAGGAGGTCATGATTTCCGCGACCGTGTAACCGGCTGGGGTTTCCTTGAATTTAAAGTAAAGGAGGCTGAAGGGGATCTCGGTTTCCGTATTCTCATAAGACTTCTGGACAAATTACAGGAAAAGGGTCTTATACAAATTCTTTCCAATCCTGTGGAAGGGAAAAGAAGCGTATTGCTTTTCGAGCCACACTTTAAACCATCCAATGATCCGGATCAGGAAAAAATGAAAAGGATCCGGTCTGAGAGTGACGATGAGATTCCGGCTCAAAGCTATCCAGAATCTATCGCTTCAGTTCATCCGGTACATCCGAAACAACTCAACTCATCTCATAGGAATAAAACTAAGAACTGCCTTGAATCCGATCCTGGATTTGAAAAAGAGATTTTAGAGCAAATTGAAAGAATGGGGTTAAGCCCCAAGGAGAAGGCCGGATTCCGAAAACTCCTCCGGAAACATGGGCCCTACTTGGTCGAACTGGCAATTAAAGGAGTCGCAAAATCTGAGCAGGAAACAACTGCTTCGTCCGTCAAAGAAATGATTGAGATCCTTCAAAGGGAAAGATGGTTTGAATTTGAAGAAAAAGAGACAGTATTCGATGATGATGGCACACCACTTTTCGATAATGAAATGGAAGTCTATATGGATTATTTGAATGAGACCGACATCTCTAAAATACCGTTTGGTAACGATGTTGATCCGGACGGTGACTACGATGATAGGGGAAGAAAGTTAGAGACAATTTGGTAGGATTAATGATCCAAAACGTATTGAATCTGATCCGGAACGTATTGAATCTGATCGAAAACGTAGTGAATAATCGTAAAAAATCATTTATAAAGCCATGAATATGAATGTGATACGGGAAATGCTGAGTGAGGCAAGTGTTAACCTTTAAGAATGAGATTAAAGAAGTGATAGTTATTTAAGTGTTAACTTTATTTATCCCTGTTTTGATAAATGCATGGGGGGACTACATCCCCCCATACCCCCCTATTAAAAGCAAATACATAAATTCTTATTGACAGGAAATTCTGCCACAGCTACCGTACAGTTGAGAAACCAGAATGAAATAACGGCCAGGTTCCCGATACACCCGGCCTCACGAAAGAAGAATAATGATTACTGGTTTCTCAGTGAGTAGTAATTCCACAGGTAAATCCTTCTCAGGTCACCAATTCCTACTCAAGCATCCGAAGAAGTCTATTATTCGGCTGCGGGTAAGATTTTCATCCAGACCGGCTATTTATTGGTTTTCTCATAGGAGGAATTTGCGATGACCTCCTTACAGAAGACTACAACCTCAAGCCCCGCTCCAGATAAACAAGCTGGCATGTCATTAAAGAGAATCGGCCGGAATCAGATACCGATTGCGGATATCAAGATAGAAAATTCTTTCCAGATACGTAAATGCCTGAATGAAGAGGCCATTGACGATTATGCTGCGGCAATGCAATCCGGGGAGGAGTTTCCACCAGTGGTTGTATTAATAAAAGGCAACGCCTATTACCTAATCGATGGATTTCATCGCTTCCACGCCGCCAAGAAGGCTGGTCTGGAAAAAATTAGTGCTGAAATCAGAGAGGGCGATAATAGACAGGCGATCTTATTTGCTGTAGGCGCTAATACAGCGCATGGTCTGCGCCTGACCAATGAAGATAAACGTCGGGCTGTTTCGATGCTCCTGAAGGATCCTGAGTTGCGCCAATGGAGTGATCGTGAGATAGCCAGGCGGTGCAAAGTCAGCAACACGCTTGTTTCAAACTTACGGAATACACTGTCAACGGTTGACAGTGTGGCTACAGATTCGAGCCGTCCATCTGAAGACGAGGAAAATAAAACTCGCACTTATAAAAACAAGCAAGGGAGTACGTCCGTCATGAAGACGGCGCAAATCGGCCAGAGGCGGAAATCATCCAGTAAATCCAAATCTGAACAACTGGATGAAGCACAGAAAGACTGCAATGAAAATCCCCCCGGATCTGTTTCGAATGAGATGGTTTCCAGAGTCCGGCCCAATCCATTTGATTGGGTCAAGGAAGGAATTGAGCAGTCGCGTTCATTTTTCCTGAGAATTCGATCCGCTGGCGGACTGTCAGTCTTGCTGAAGGAATCGCCTGACGGTGATCGGCATAGTCTTGAGGAGGCATTTTCCGCGTTAATTAATGAGGCTCAAGAATGTGTCAGCTCAGGCGATGAAATCATCAGAGACAAAGATAACAGTGAACAGGTCGGTGATGCTCATAGCAAGGCACTAAAATCCAAATCAAGGGAGAAACGTGGTAACAATGGGAACGAATCCAGTTCTGAGGATCTTCCCCGTGAACCGCTGGCAGAAAAATCAGCGGATGAGAAGCCATCTCATAAGAACGGATGCCTACCCCCAAAGGCACAAACGCCGGATACATCCTTTCAGGCTCAGGTGGAGGGTAAACCACAGCAAGCCTGGATGAAGAAGTTCTCTGCCCGGATCAAAGCAATTAAAGATAAAGATCAACGGGAGAAAACCCTGAAAGAGGGGGAGAGTTAGATGAATACCGCGACAGAGAATTCCTACGGAAACAGTTTCCGTCAGGAGTGAATGCAAACAACTTAAACATGAAGGAGGTTGAATGAATATGAAATTTTGCACCGTGAAAGACCTTGCCAGTGAACTCGGCGTTGCGGAGTCGTGGATTTACGACCGGACGCGGACGAACGGGCCGGAAACGATTCCTCATGCGAAATTCGGGAAATACGTCCGGTTCAATCCGGAATCTCCGGAATTCCGGCGCTGGCTGGAGGCGCATGAAAAGGGCGGCATCGTTGGGTCCGATACTCAACGTGCTCTGTAAGTTATTGAAAACACTGGGCCAGAAAACGGCCTACCACCGATTTACCACAACAATAAGGAGAAACCAGCTTATGCAAACTTTAACTGTCTCGACTTGACAATACTTTAAAGTGTATATACACTATAGTTCATTGCTATGGCACGTAAACCCTACCTACCAGAAAATCACAGAAGGTCGAAACTCCTTCCTATCCGCGTATCAGCGGATGAGATGGAATGGTTGACCCGGACGGCACAGCGTCTCGGGATGACTATCAGCGACCTTTTGAGAACTGGTGCAAAGGTTTACGCCATGGGTATTGAGCAGAAAGGCGAGTCGGGAAAGGAGAGCAGTAATGACTCGCAAAAAGAAATCTTATCAAAAAGGAAGCATAAGACTGGTAAAAACAAAAAACCGGACGGTCTTCCAGATCCGCTATCGAGAACGTAAGCCCGATGGGGGATGGAAGCAAGTCACCGAGACTTTGCGGGATTGCCAAAATAAAAAAGCAGCCCAAAAGGTGCTTGATGAACGGCTCCGTAAGATAAATGGATCTAACGGCGGTATGACTCATAGCCTAAAAACAATGTCGGATCTCCTCAATACTCCTTGGCCGAATTATTTGGCTAATCAAGCTGTAAGGGAGTCAACTCTCGCTTCGTGGGATTCCATTGTTAAAAATTGGATACGGCCGTATTTCGGAAATCGAGTTCTCGATGAAATCGATTCCGCGGATGTGGGCAGTTTTATTAATTTCCTCCAGTCTGAAGGGCTGGGTGCGAAATATCGGTTGAATATATATCAAGTCCTTCGATTGATGTTTGAGGTAGCCCAGTTTAATGGATATATGACATCCAATCCTATTAATCCGAAGATCCATCGTCCCAAGGTGGTTCGGGCAAAAAAAATTGTCTGGAACATCGAACAGGTCAAAGCCTTATTGTCAGCAGTTAATCCGAAATACAGGATCCCTCTGATTGTCTTTGCATTATCGGGTGTCCGTGTAGGTGAATTGCTGGCTATTAAATGGAAGAATGTCGATTTTCTCCGAAAACGGATTGTGATAGCCAATAGTCTTTGGCGGAAGAATCCGGTTCCAACAAAAACAGAGGCCAGCGAAAGGGAACTCGGTATCTCCGAACCACTATCACATATCCTTTTGGAACATCGGAAAAGCTCGAATTTTACCGACCTGGAAGATTTTGTGTTTTGCAGAGAAGACGGATCGCCTATGAATCCCGATACGTTGCGGAAGCAGGGAATATATCCGGCTCTTAAAGCGGCCGGTATTACCTATGTCCCTCGACAATCAGGATGTCATGCTTTTAGGCATTACGCAGGATCTGTAATTCACAAGTTGACCGGGAGCTTAAAAATGGCTCAGGGGCAACTCGGGCACTCGGATTTGTCGACGACCGGTAATATTTATGTTCACACGGACGAGGAACAGGTGGATCAGAGTGCAGAAATCCTCGGGAATGTGCTCGGTGATATCTGTGGTAGATTTGTGGTAGAAACGGTTTCAGAGAAGGGAAGCGTACAATAATGGTACTGTCCAACGGCATACCCAATGGAATCAATGATTTCCTCAGACTATTGATTTTATTGAGGATTGCCTTGACTCTTAACCACCCGATCTCTATAATTCCTCCATTGACGCGGGGTGGAGCAGTCCGGTAGCTCGTTGGGCTCATAACCCAAAGGTCGGCGGTTCAAATCCGTCCCCCGCAACCAACGCACTCATAAATATTTACATTAAATTTAAGAAGCAAAAACGGGGCCTGAAAGGCCCCTTGCTAACATCCTGCTAACAACTCAAATTTTCTTTCTGGACATCTTATGTTTAGATAACGAAAATATACCCTTTGAAATACACACGCGAGGACATTGCGATGCCTATTGAAAATGTTTTCCAAGAGGGGCCTTATCTTTCAGCCGCCTTCCTCTGTGAACGGGTGCTTGAAGAAAAAGATGGCGTTAAGAGTGCGATGAGAATAGTTGATCGTATTATTTCGCAAGTTCACGGGAAAGAAGCTCCTGAAAAGATGCCAAAGCTCAATGCGCCTTTATCACTCTTTCTGTCATTAAAAACCGGGAAGAAGCCTGGAAAACATGAAATAAAAATAGGATTTACTCGACCAGATGGCAGTAATGCGCCAGAACAGATTTTTCGTATTAACTTGGAGCCACCCGATGGCAAGGGAACTGATATGATATTGAACTTAAATCTTGGGCTGGAGCAGGAAGGAACGTACTGGTTTAGTGTTTACGTTGACGAGTTATTATTGACGAAGATACCGCTAACTTTGGTTTACCTCACACAAAGCGCAGTGAAAAATCAAGATCAAGAGGTAGTACAGTAGGGGAATCATTGGTTGTTAGACTCATCGTGCCAAAATAAACATCCGGAATATTATCAATAGCAATATCCAATCTCACCGTTTCTGACTCGCTAATGAGTCCGGAGATAGTATTGAAAAGCTCTTTTTCCGAAACTATTTCTTCACTGATCTCAATGATAAGAGCATCAATGCGATCGATCATCGCAATGGCTTCTTGGTTCCCGGAGCGCAATATCCCCTCAATGTGGGATAATACCCAGTCTTCAAGCTCGCTCAGGCGAATATTTCCGGAGATATAATCTCTGCAGGTTTGGAGGATCGCTTCTTTTTCCATGAGTTACCTACCGAATGAAAAAGTTTACTACGTTTCTCCTGATATTATACGCAAAAAATTTAACGAAGGTCCATACCCTAAATTAATTAAGAATGGCTCAATGCGTTCTAAGGTGATTTCACACAACCATTTAAAGGCACCTAAGCCTTTTCAGGGCCCCTTTTGTACACACTCACAAATTATCCGTTACTACGATAATACTAACTGGCTTATCGTCGAAATCCATCAATTCCTTAGGCCCGACCAGACTCTAGGCGCAAGTGGACAGCCAGATCCAAAGCGTCTAAGGAGCGGGGACTGCCTATATGCTGTCAAGAAACCGCCTCGATAAATAATTGTCATTGTAGGAAACTCCCGAAAATTACCTCATCAGTCTTCGCCGCCGCCTCCGGCTTCCAATCCTTCAGCAAATGCCCATAAACGTCAATCGCCACCTGAATCGAGCTGTGCCCCATCTGCCGCATCACGTAGTAGATATTTTCGCCCTGATCGATTTTAAGGCTTCGGAATGTATGCCGAAGATTCATGACAGCGGCCCTGCCTATCTCCGGGAGCTTCTTCTCTGACCGTTTCTTTTCGGCTTTCTGTAATGCTTCCTGGAAATCCCGTTTGACAATGTTATCCGGATCCATTTTACATATTTAGAGATCTTTGCAAGGGAATTAGGCGCATTCCCATCGTAGCGCAAATTGTGTTTATAGAAGTAAGAATTATCAAGTGCGGATAGATACCTTCAATTAATGCCAGCAGTAAAATTATGTAAGAAATTCTTACAGATTGTTTGAAAATTTCTTTCAAAATTTAAATAACTACTAATTTGTCCCGTATTTATATTTAAGACTGTAAAGAAAACTGACACTTTCTGATTCGATTCTATTTAAGCCCCAGTAATATAACAATGAGAATTGCCCGTAATCCTCCAAATTGATCCAGAAACGCAATAACTCTTTGTGCACTCTGAGGGTAATGCTGTACATACATTGACGGATCATAGCGGCTTCGTGTGAATATATCTTCTTCAGCTTTCCTGAAAAGACCGGTGCTAAGCGGGAGGTGGCAGGGGATAGGATGTGAGCCGCAGCTTGAGTTCAGGAAACAGCAGGCCAGAATGCAATGAGAAGTATGCCGCCCAGGATGATTATTCCGAAATAGACGGCGAGCAGACGTAAAAGCCTGCGGTGACCGAGTACTCCGACAATTGCCAGTTTGAAGATCATATTGGCCAATGCGCCGATCAGTATCATTTTCCAGCCCATATCGATGCCTATCCGCTGCTGTTTTAAAAGCTGGGCCGTGGAAAGCGTAATGGCGTCCATGTCCGTCAAACCGGATAATCCGGCTATGATATACATGCCGCTGCCGCCGGCTTCATCGATGGCGGCGGCGACGGCGAACAGCACAACGGCATACAGGAGGCCGAATACGACAGCCATTTTCATATTTGCGGGATCCTTGGTTTCCGCCGGCGTTTCCGCTTTCACCTTTCTTAAATGAAGAATGTAAAAGATCCCGCAGATAAAACCCGTAATGGCTGCCATCGAAAGGAGCTGGGGGAGCACTGTGGGAAGGATTTGAGGCGCCGCGATGCCCATTTCCAGGGCCACCCTGAAAAAAACGACCGTAGAAGCCGCTAAAATAACAAAGGCCGAGAGAGGGATGCTCACCCCCTCTTCCCGGGACTTTCTGGAAAAGCCGGCGGTGGTGGCCGTGCTTGAAATAATGCCGCCTATAATGCCCGAAACCAGGGCTCCTTTCCCGGTTCCCAGAACTCGGGAAATGACGTATCCTCCGAGGCTGATGCCGACAATTAAGACAACCATCAGCCATATATGGAAAGGATTCAGCACATTATAGGGCCCGTAGGCCCGATTGGGGAGGATGGGGAGAATCACCAGGGCGATTAAAATCAGCTGAAAGATCGCGCGGAACTCATCCCTGCTGACGCTGTGGACCAGAGAATGTAAATGCTCCTTTCCGTAAAGCAGGAGGGCTACGGTCCCTCCCAGGATGATGGCAACCGGGATGTGGTAGACTACGAGGGCTCCAATCGTGTACATGACGAGAGCCGATACACTTGTCGTAATACCCGGGCCTATTTCGCCGCTGGAAATTTTAGCGAAGCCGCCTGCGATCACCAGGGCTGTCACGGCTATCAGGCCGAACGGCAGGATCCAACCGCTTTGCAGGATGCCGAGTTTGGCACAGACGGTTCCCAGGAGCGTTATGAGCGCAAAGCTGCGAATGCCGGCCACATGGGAGGAGCCCCATTCTCTTTGAAAGCCGACAATCAGTCCAAGTCCAAGCGATATTCCAAGCTGTTCGACCAGTATGAGATCCATGGCTTTTCCGGAAACCATTGTACGCGATTGCGGTCTATCGGAGTACTGTAATTTCAGCCGGGAAAAATCTACAGGCACGACGTGGCTATCTGGACGGCCATGCGATGTTTCCCATAAGAAAACGGGATGTCTCCATTAAAGTGATTTCAGTGCTGTAATATCTAATAAGCTTGTGTGATCTTACGCGTGTTTCAGAAATTATTGAGAAAGGTCGTAAATCTGCTTTGGATAAAACGCCCCGACGGGTATTTTTATCGAAGGTTCAAGCGTATATGGATGATGCGGACGCAACGGCTCCATGGGAGGGTGTGTTTTGCATAGAGAAAATAATTATGAAAGTAAATTCGAGGGATTTCAGTCGAAGATAAAAGAGCTGATCCAGGATCGTCGATGGGGGGAATTGCGCGGGTATCTTACCGAGTGGCGCGCGCCCGATATCGCGGATCTTATGATCGATCTTGATACGGCCGAACGCATTCTTCTTTTCAGAATACTGCAGAGGCCCTTATCTTCGGAAGTGTTTGCATACCTTGAGCCGTTGCACAAGGACGCCCTGTTGAAGGATCTCAGCGACGAGGAATCCCGCCGCCTGCTGCATGATTTAACGCCCGACGACCTTACGGATTATCTTGAAGAACTCCCCGGACAGGCCGTTCAGCGGTCGTTGAATCTTCTCAGCCCCGAGGATTTAAAAAAAGCCCGCATCCTGCTGGGGTATCCGGAGGACAGCGTCGGCCGGCTGATGACGCCGGATTACGTGGCCGTCCGTCCGGAATGGACGGTCGGGCAGGCGCTCACGCATATCCGGAACCGGGGAAAGGACAGCGAAACGATAAACGTCATTTACGTCACGGACAGTTCATGGAAACTGCTGGACGTGCTGGATCTTCGGAGATTCATTCTGGCAGAATCCGCGGTTACGATTGCCGCTCTTATGGATTATTCCTTCATCAGCATTCCCGTAACGGAGGATCGGGAAGAGGCGGTTCGGATGATGCAGCACTACGATCTCATTGCGCTGCCTGTCGTTGATTCCGAGGGCGTCCTTCTGGGCATTGTAACGGTGGACGATGCGCTCGACGTTGTTCAGGAAGAAACAACCGAAGATTTTCAAAAGACCGCGGCCGTGGAGCCTTTGAAAATGAGCTACCGGGAAGCCGGCATCTGGTCTCTCTATTCGAAGCGGATCGTCTGGCTTTGCGTGTTTCTCGGGATCAACCTCCTTACCGCCGGGATCATCGCCGCGTACGAAGAAGTGCTCCGTACCGCCATTACACTGACGATGTTTATCCCGCTTCTGGGCGCCTGCGGGGGAAATACGGGGGCGCAGTCTTCAACCCTGATCGTTCGCGCCCTGGCTGTAGGGGACGTCCGGGTCAATCAATGGCTGTCAAGCGTCGGCCGGGAACTGATCATCGGTTTCCTTTTGGGCATTACCATGGGGGCCGGGGGATGGATGCTGGGTTTCTTTTCCGGCGGGTGGAATATTGCCGCTGTGGTATTCAGTGCAATGCTGTGCATCGTCCTCGTCTCGAATATTATCGGCGTGATCGTTCCATTTATGCTCCTTAAGCTTAAATTCGATCCGGCGGTCGCCAGCAGTCCTCTGATCACGTCCATAGCCGATGTGGTCGGTCTGTTCATTTATTTTTCGATAGCGGCGGGGGTGTTGAAGGCGGCTTGACGGATATCTGCCGGACCGATACTTTTTATCTCCGGAATAATACGGACCGATTCTGATAGAATTGGGGGGCCATGGTGGATAGTACGTCTCGGCAAAGACCGGGATCCGGATTCAATCCTATTGTGGAATCGGCACCGGCAGTTTTTCTTATAGAGGTACGATCATGAAGGAATTGATGTGTTTCGGCGCCCACGCGGACGACATCGAGTTCGGATGCATGGGAACGGTTATCAAGCATTTGAAGGACGGTTGGCGCGCCCGCTTCGTGATCCTTACCAACGGGGAAAACGGTTTTAAAATAGGTCAGGCGCCTCCGGAGGAGCGTGTACGGATTCGTAAAGAAGAACAACTGGAAGTCGGCCGAAAACTCGGGATCGAGGAAATAATCTTCCTGGACTATCCCGACGGCTTTTTAGAATACACAGAGGATATGCGGTGCCGTATTGCAGGTATTTTAAAACAGCACCGTCCGCAGAAGGTATTCTCTTTCGATCCGGCCAACCGGGAATACGACAATCTCAATCTTTTCCACCGGGATCATCGTATCGCGGCTGAAGTTGTGTTCGACGCTTGTTTCGCCGCGAAAAACCTTTGGATGTACCCGGGTGAGGCGCATCGCGTTGAAGAAATCTATTTTTTCGGGAGTCACAAGCCCGACTGTTTCATAGATGTCGGGGATGTCATCGACACCAAACTCGAACTGCTTGCCTGCCACAGGTCGCAGTTTCCGGATTTCAGCAGGGTGGGAAAATTCGTCCGGGAAAAAATGTCCAAAATACACGATGGGTATGAATTTGCCGAGGGTTTCCGCGTCTTGCGGGTGGAACAGATCACCTGAAGGGCCGCTACTCCACACCGCATTACGAGGAGGTATACGAATACACTTCCGTTTCTATTTATTTCTTCGGAGAGCTCCCGAGAACGGTTAACAGGGAGATGGGGTCGACGCGGCTGATCCGCAGCCGAACGGTCCAATGCAGGTGGGGCCCGGTGACGCGTCCCGTCGCGCCGACTTTACCCACGATGTCGCCGGTTTCTACACGGTCTCCTTCCTTGACCGCAATGGACGACATATGTCCCAAATAGGAATACATGCCAAGTCCGTGAT
>JAFGTD010000173.1 GCA_016934295.1 Acidobacteriota bacterium | reverse complement strand
TCGAGTCGGCCACCACGAATAGCGCACGTCCTTTTATTTCTCCATTCCCAAAAACGCGGTTGTGGTAGTATCATACGCAAATTTAACAAAGAGGATCCGCATTCCCATGGCGATTAAGGTACTGACCAAGAATATGGACGTTGAAAATCTTCAACAGATCGATGTTTACGAATCTCTGGGGGGATACAGGAACCTGGCGAAAGCACTGAAAGAATACACCCCGGATTCCATTGTCGATACCGTCAAGAAATCGGGCTTGCGCGGCCGGGGCGGGGCCGGTTTTCCGACAGGCATGAAATGGGGCTTCGTCCCCAAGGACAGCGGGAAACCAATTTATCTTTGCGTCAATGCGGATGAAAGCGAACCGGGAACATTCAAGGACCGGCTGATCATTGAAAAAGATCCCCACCAACTGATTGAAGGGATCATTATTTCCGCCTATGCGCTCCTCTGCCACCGGGCTTTCATATATATCCGTGGAGAATTCGTTTACGGCTCTAAAGTGCTGAACCAGGCGATAGAACAGGCACGGGAGAAAGGATATCTCGGCAAAAATATCCTGGATTCCGGATTTGATCTGGAGCTTTCGGTCCATCGCGGCGCAGGCGCCTATATCTGTGGAGAAGAAACAGCTCTGCTGGAATCCATCGAGGGGAAACGGGGCCACCCGCGTTTGAAGCCCCCATTCCCCGCCGTCGTCGGGCTCTACGGATCGCCGACGGTCATAAACAACGTCGAAACCATCGCGAACGTTCCTCATATTATTGAGAATGGCGCCGAGTGGTATGCTTCAATCGGAACGGAGCGAAATACCGGAACGCGTCTGTTCGGCGTCAGCGGGCACGTAAAAAAACGCGGCGTGTACGAACTCCCGATGGGAGTTACGCTGAAAGAGCTGATTTACGATCACTGCGGCGGGATGCGCAACGGCCGAGAACTTAAAGCCATCGTGCCCGGAGGCTCTTCCGTCCCCGTAATGACCCCGGATCAAATCGACGTGCCGCTGGATTTCGATTCCGTCGCCAAAGCCGGAAGCATGCTGGGATCCGCCGGCGTCATCGTGATGGACGATTCCACCTGCATGGTAAAAGCCGCATGGCGCATATCCAAATTTTACGCGGAGGAATCCTGCGGCCAATGTTCCCAATGCCGGGAAGGAACGGAGTGGCTGTATCGCATCCTGACCCGGATCGAAAATGGTAACGGCAGGGTCGGCGAACTGGAGCTGATGCTCGATATCTGCGCCAATATGAAAGGAAAAACCATCTGCCCGCTCTCGGACGCCGCCGCCATGCCGATAGAAAGCTACATTCAAAGATTCTACGACGAATTTGCAGCCCATATCCAGGAGCAGCGCTGCGTCGTGGCTTAAACTATCCCGCCCGATAAGATGAAAAACGAACGCGAGCCGGCCTATGCCGGGCAATTTTATCCGGGAGACCCGGAAACTCTTCGCAGAACCGTCCAATCCTTTTTCCAGAAAACCGATGCACCGCTGCAGGCCAAAGCCGTCGTTGTCCCCCATGCCGGGTACATTTATTCGGGTTCGGTTACGGGAAAAGTTTTATCGGCGGTCCAGGTGCCCGACCGGATAATCCTGCTGGGACCGAGCCATACCGGGTTGGGAGAATCGCTGGCCCTTTCGCCGGACACAGCGTGGCACACTCCTTTGGGAACGATATCCATAGATTCCGAACTTAACCGGAATCTGCTCGAAGCCTGTCCCGATCTTCGTGAAGATACAACCGCGCACCTGAGAGAACACTCCCTCGAGGTTCAGGTCCCGTTCCTGCAGATGATTCAACCGGACTGCCGGATCTCGGCAATCTGTATCGGCACTGCGGACTATGCATCCCTGGAAGCGCTCGGCCATGGCATTGCCGGAGCCATCCGTTGCATGGATTCACCCGTTCTGTTGCTGGCAAGCTCGGATATGACGCACTACGAATCGGCGGAATCGGCGGCCCGCAAGGATCAGCTGGCCATCAAATGCATACTGGAAATCGATCCTCCCGGCCTGTACCGCACCGTAATGGAAAACAACATCACCATGTGCGGCTTCGCTCCAGCTGTATCGGTGCTTACAGCCTGCCTTGATATGGGAGCCTCCGCCGCCCGACTGATCGACTACACCAATTCCGGCGAAGCAAGCGGCGACTACCGCCAGGTCGTCGCGTATGCAGGCATCGCGATAGAGTAAGATCGTTTCCCGTTTCAGGTTTCCCGTTTCCCGTTAAAAAACCGTTCAGGGCATACCGTGTTGCGTAAAGGCATAGGGGCGGAAGCCCCCCAAACTTTGCTGGAAAGGTATCACATTCTGTGATAGCAGAGCTTTCGCTTCCGGTTATCGTTACAAGACCACATGGCCAGAAATCAATTCTTGACCCTGTTTTCAGGAGACCCAGACAGCATAACGAGATACCATCCCCCATTCTCTATCTTTCTTCTCAAGCAGAATAAGGAAGCCTTCGCCTCCTCCCTCACTATATTCCTGGGCAAAATAAAAAAGCGCTTGATCCATATCGTGGTTAATGCCAACTCTTGAAAGACGCACAAGTCCTCTCGAAGAAGGATATTTTCGGTAAAACTCCCTAAATGATCCTGCATTATAAATACGATTTAATTCTTCTATAGAAATTAGTTTATGACTCAGGTTGAAGTTAATTGAGGGATTTACAGGATACCGACCAATAAATATTTGATTTTCTTCAGATTCTGACATTGCAGGACTATTTCTCTTCAAAAAACTTTTCACAGTATCTTCATCGGGCTTAATTGATAATCCAGATATGTTCTGAGCATAGGATGATGGTAATGCGGGAGTCTCTTCCATGATAACAATTGTATCGAAGGGTTTATTCTTAAATTCAGCCCAAGGTTGAGTTATGTAGTATTTATTAACGTAAACAGCATAGACATCTGCTTCTTCCCTCATGACAGTTGATTCATCTACTGCAGTTGAATTACAGGAATAGCTGATGGCAATAAATATTGGGAGCAGTGCGATTAAGATTGGCTTCATCAGACTCCTAATTGTATCTTTCACTACAATCCTATCTGAGCATTATAAGCAAGTTCCAACTATTTAACAGGCAAATCTGAGGACAGAATTTTGGACTTGTGACCTGAGACTTTAGACCGTTATTTGGATCTTCGGCCTGAGACCTTCGACATTCCCGAAAGTTAAACGACTTAACTTCTTTATTTTGACTTACCTTGAATTAGGTCGTGGGCGGCCATGTGGTGCGCATGGCAGATGGCGACCGCTAGGGCATCGGAAGCATCATCCGGAGTTGGAATTTCGGGAAGGTTGAGAAGCAGCTGAACCATTGCCTGGACCTGCGCTTTATCCGCACGTCCGTATCCGACTACGGCATTTTTGATCTCAAGAGGTGAGTATTCGTAAACGGGGAGTTCCTGTTGCGCGGCAACCAGCAAAGGGATTCCTCTCGCATGGCCCAGCTTAAGGGCTGACTGCACATTTGTAGCGTAAAAAACGTCTTCAATCGCCATTACGTCGGCTTTTTCCCGCGCAAGAATACGGCTCAGTTCGTTATAGATCTGCAGAAGACGCTGTTGGAAAGGCTTGCGGGATGAGGTTTTTATGGCATCGTACAGGACGGCCCTATGCATCGAACCGTCCGTTTCAATGATACCGTACCCGGTAGAACCGCTTCCGGGATCTACGCCAAATATCCGAATCACCCAACAACCCCGTTGAAATTTCGGTGACAGGCACCGAAATTAAATTAAGCTTCGCCGAACTCCGACTCATCTATGTCAAAATTGGACCACACATTCTGTATATCTTCATGGTCCTCCAGCGCCTCCATGAGTTTCAGCATGGTCTGTGCGTGCTTGCCCTCCAGCTTGACATAATTCTGAGGCATCATCGAAACCTCGGCGACAACCGTGGGAATATTCTCCGATTCCAGGGCGGTTCTTACGGTTTCAAAACTTTCCGGTGCCGACAATATCTCAAAGTTATCGCCGTCTTCACGCATATCGTCGGCGCCGGCGCTGAGGGCGGTTTCAAGCAACTTCTCTTCATCCGCCGCCGATTTTTCTATAACGAAATATCCTTTCCTGTCGAACATCCAGCCGACACAACCCGTTTCGCCAAGATTTCCTCCGTTCTTGGACAAAACATGACGGATTTCGGCAACTGTACGATTCCGGTTGTCCGTGAGGGCTTCCATAAAGATCGCCACACCTCCCGGACCATAACCCTCGTAATTTACATCTTCGTAGGATACGCCGGGAAGCTCTCCTGTTCCGCGCATAACCGCCCGTTTAATGTTCTCAGCGGGCATGTTGGCCCCCTTGGCCGTAGCGATGGCAAGGCGCAACCGCGGATTGGCGTCGGGATCGCCTCCTCCCATTCTGGCCGCGGCGGTCATTTCTTTGATCAGACGTGTGAAAATCCGGCCGCGCTTCGAATCGGTAGCCGCTTTTTTGTGTTTGATTGAATGCCACTTTGAGTGACCTGACATATAAAGACTCCTTTAACAACGGGATGATTCATTCTATCATAACTGGCGTTATCCGGAAGTTACTTCCGGATCTTAACCCAGGCAATAGATACAGGATACCGGCAGCCGGGGTGCAGCTCGGTCCTGTGCTTCATAATTCCGGTAATGCGTGTTCTCCTCCGGAATGCCGCACGCATTTTTATTAAGGCAATCATTATATGACTCCGGACAGCGTACTCCAATTAATTAAAGAAACGGGTCGGATATTTCCTTTAATTTTGCTTAGGAATCTCCTTTTTGCCGGATTGAAAACCGGCCGGTAAAACCGGGCAGACCATAATGCACGAAAGAAACATACGCCTGGTCCTCGCCTTCGAAGGCACGGCATACTGCGGCTGGCAGATTCAGAAGAACCAGCCGACGATCCAGGGGCTCGTTTCGGAAGCAATCGCCAGGGTTACGGGGGAGCAGATCAAATTAACAGGCAGCGGCCGTACGGATTCAGGAACCCATGCCCGGGGACTGGTCGCGAATTTTTTCACCCATTCACAAATCGATCCTGCAAAGCTCGTACTCGCCCTGAACGGCATACTGCCCGGGGATATCCGTATCCTGTCCGCACGAAGGGTGCCTGCCGCCTTCCATGCCCGACGGGATGCCTTTTCGAAGGTGTATCGATATCAGATCTACCTCGGCTCCATCCTCAGGCCGCACCTGATGCGGGAATATTTCCATTTTCCCTATCCGATAGACATTTCAAAAATGGAACGCGCCGTAAGCCGGTTCCGGGGAGAACGCGATTTCGCCAGTTTTGCAAAAGGCCCCCTGGTGCCGAATACAGTCCGAAGGATTTATCGCTGCGATCTGACCAGAAAAGGTCGCCGACTGTTCCTTACGGTCGAAGGAAACGGATTCCTGCATCACATGGTACGCAACATGGCGGGAACGCTCCTGGAAATCGGCACGGGATCCATGACCCTGACGGAATTCAGAGAGCTCTTCGCAAAGAGGGACCGGACAATGGCCGGATTTACCGCACCGGCGCATGGTTTAATTCTGCTGAAAGTAAAATACTGAGTGCACGATAAATTCTGCTATCATTGCAAGTGCCTCAATGAGGAAGTTGGGCTGGAGAAAACAGATATGGATCTAGCGGGCTTCGTGGAGCCCGGAAGTCAAGAAGCAGGATTGTTGAAACTGATTGACGCGAACCGGGTGCCGAAACATATAGCCATAATTATGGACGGAAACGGCCGGTGGGCCGGGATGCGAAAACTTCCCCGCGTAGCGGGACACCGCGCGGGAATCGAATCCGTCCGGGACATCATCGAGAGTGCAGCCCGGTTGGGCGTGGATGTATTGACTCTCTATGCATTCTCCATAGAGAACTGGAAGCGCCCTAAAAGAGAAGTGAACACCCTGATGACTCTGCTGAAGGAATATATCCAGCGTGAATTGAACAACGTCAAAAAGAATAACATCCGGTTTCAGGCAATCGGCCGGATTCAGGAACTCGAAAAATCGGTGTACAGGGAATTGCAGCACGCCACGGATGAGACTAAGGAAAACACAGGAATGCTGCTGAACGTCGCGTTAAATTACAGCGGCCGCGCCGAGCTTGTCGACACTTTCAACCGGATGTTTCTTGAGCTCAAGCAAAACGGGCATAGAACTCCGATCGACGAAGATGTGATTTCCCGATTTCTATACACATCGGGCATTCCCGATCCGGATCTTTTAATCCGGACCAGCGGCGAAATGCGCATCAGCAATTTCCTTCTCTGGCAGATCGCATATTCCGAAATTTATATCACATCAACCTTCTGGCCCGATTTCAGACGCAGACATCTGCTCGAAGCCATTCTGGAATATCAGCAGCGCGACCGGCGCTACGGCGCAATAAAAAAGCAGTAAAAATGGTCGAAAGTCCAAGGTCGAAGATCTGAAAATTAATTTTTTGGTATCCATGATCCTTACTATGTTGCTCGTTAACTTCTGACTTCCGGCTTCTGGCTTCTGACTACTATTTTTTTATGAAACGAATACTCTCCGCGATCATTCTGATTCCACTGACTCTGCTAGCCGTCATTTACGCCCCCCCCATTTGCTATCTGATCGGAATCGGACTCCTGGGGACCGTCTGCCTGTATGAATATTTCGGTCTGATACGCGCCCTGGACATTCGGATCCGCCCGTGGTTCGGATACGGTGTTTTCTGGATCCTGCTGATTATCCTTTATCAAGGCAGGCTACCCTTTCTCCCTATACTCGCACTGGTACTGATAGCGGCCTTTATATCCGCTTCATGGCGCCGCAGCCTCACTGTCCGGGATCGCACCACAGGAGTCATGGCGGAATTTTTCGGGATTCTTTATATAACCTTATGCCTCTTCCCCGCTCTCCCTATCCGCTTCGATTTCAGCCTCGGTCTTCACTGGACCCTTTTGGCGCTCCTGGTTATATGGGGAGGAGATACGTTTGCCCTTGTTGTCGGGAAGAAAATCGGGAAAAGACCTTTCGCTCCCGTATTGAGCCCCAATAAAACGAACGAGGGAGCCCTCGCAGGCCTGCTTGCAGGCATCGGAATCGCCGTTGCCCTCCAGCAGTTCCTTTTTACGGAACTTCCTCTCGGACACGTCATTGCGGTTTCCATCCTTCTGGGCATTTTCGGACAGCTCGGAGATCTGGCGGAATCCATGATAAAAAGGGCCGCCGGCATCAAGGACAGTTCACGGCTTATCCCGGGCCATGGAGGGGTGCTGGACCGTATGGACAGTCTGCTTTTTGCCTTTCCCGTACTCTATGGCTACCTGCTTCTAATATACGGTTAACCCGCACGCCTGGAAAATTTGGATCGCTGTTGCGGTTCGATAATGCTAGAATGGCGACTTTAAATTCGGGCTGTCGTCAATGAAAGTAATATCCATTCTGGGTTCAACAGGATCCATCGGCACAAATACACTCCGGGTAACTTCAAGTTTTCCGAAGGAATTCAGAGTTGCGGGACTTAGCGGCGGGCGTAATTTCACCCTGCTGGCCAGGCAGATAGAAGCGACATCCCCTGAGATTGCCTCCTGCAGCGACAAACACACCTCCTCCGAACTGCAGAGTCTTTTACGACAGCGCGGTTACCCCATGGCCCGAACAAAATTTGTCCATGACATGGAAGGGCACATTGAGGTTTCGACTCACCCTGAGCCTTCCATCGTGCTGTCGGCCATCTCCGGAGCCGCAGGCCTTCTGCCCACCTACAGGGCCCTGGAAAAAGGGAAGCTAATCGCTCTGGCGAACAAGGAAACGCTTGTAATGGCCGGAGAACTGATCATGAATATGTCGCGGGAAAAACAGGTGGAAATAGTCCCCGTCGACAGCGAACACAATGCGATCCACCAGTGCTTAAGGGGAGGGAAAAAACAGGAAGTACGGCGATTGATCCTTACGGCGTCCGGGGGACCTTTCCGCGAAACCCCCAAAGAAGACCTTGCCTCGGTAACTCCCGAACAGGCCTTAAGTCATCCTACGTGGAATATGGGGAAAAAAATCACCATCGACTCCGCAACACTGATGAATAAAGGTCTCGAGGTAATCGAAGCCTCCTGGCTGTTCGGGACTCATGCAGACGAGATTGATATTGTCGTGCATCCTCAGAGCGTCGTTCACTCAATGGTTGAATTTAAGGACGGGTCCATCCTTGCACAACTGGGATTAACCGATATGCGCATTGCTATTCAATACGCTCTTACCTACCCCGATCGCTGGCAATCGCCTCTCCCTTCCCTGGATATTCACAGCCTTTCAAAACTGGAATTTTCCGAGCCCGACCGGGACAAATTCCGATGTCTCGGCCTTGCTTACAGGGCCTTGCGCACCGGAGGCACCGCCCCGGCAGTCATGAACGCGGCCAATGAAGTGGCTGTGGAAGCTTTTCTTAACGACGAACTTGCATTCCACGAGATTGCACAGCTTATTGAATCGGTTCTGGATGCGCACACCCCGCGCGAAATCACCGATCTGGAAACCGTTCTCGAGGCAGACCGGTGGGCCCGGGAAGAAGCAAGAGGAATCAATCGGAAAGCAAATCATATCGCGATACGCAGCTAATCCGGCATCTTTGCACACGGATCACTCTAATCGTTTTTCTCCAATGAATTAAATCAGGACCTCCATCGACAGGCAATCGGAACGGGCGCACTTCCGGCCTGTAAATATGACAGGTTACATACTGACGGGCCGAAAAGAAGAAAATGCCGCGAACCATCCGGATGCGGCGCCGTATTAAATGCATGCTAGGGTTGAGCCGATCCGGTCTTTAGGGCATCATATTGAAGAGACGGTCCATCGGCATTTTAGCCGAATTGCACCGGTAGGCAGCCCGTACGGGCTTCAGGGAGTACAAAGTTGGTTACTACTATCTTGGCTTTTATCGTAGTACTCGGAATCACCATCACAATTCATGAATTCGGCCATTTTGCCATGGCCAAACTCCTGAAAATACGGGTACTTATTTTCTCAATCGGGTTCGGGCCCAAGCTTTTAGGATTTACACGCGGTGGAACCGAGTATCGCTTAAGCCCCATCCCGCTGGGAGGATATGTAAAAATGGCCGGCGAGACTTACGACAGCGATCGTGAAGGCGCGCCGGAGGAATTCCTGTCCCATCCCAAGTGGCATCGATTTCTCGTGGCCGTCTCAGGTCCCCTGATGAATGTTCTTCTTGCTGTGGCTATTCTGGCTTTCTTCAATTATACCCAGGGAGTCATCGTGGCACGGCACAACAGCGAACCCGCCATCGTCGGTCCGGTCGAATTGAATTCAATCGCAAAAAACGCGGGACTGGAGTCGGGAGACCGCATCCTCTCCGTTCACGGAAATCCCGTCCATACCTGGAGCGATCTGGAAATCGCCTTATTAACGGCTCCCAAGGGCACCTTGAAAATGGAAGTGTCCCGCGACAACAAAATCTTTTCCCTGAACCTCCCGGTTCCCGATATCGATCGCGTCGACACTAATTCCCTTGGGTTTAGATTTCCCCGCCCCAAAACCGTCGTTTACTCAGTAGAATCGGATTTGCCGGCCCATAAGGCTGGTTTACAGGCGGGAGACGTTATTCTCTCCGTCGCCGGCAACGGCAAAACCGGCAACGATTTCAGCCAAATTCTAAATATTATTTCTGAAAGCAGGGGGATTCCGCTGGATTTTCAGGTGCTTCGTGCGGAGAAAGGGACAGAGTACGATGTCTGGGAAACACCCAATAGCGAATTGCCGGGAGAAATCCTCAATCTTGTCATTACGCCCATAGAACGGGAAGGACGGTCGCTGATCGGATTCAGCCCGGATTACCGGAGAGATCCGCATAAATTCGGATTCGCCGGAGCCGTAACCCAGTCGATCCGCCAGAACTATGAGAGAGTCTCCCTTACTTTCCGCGTAATCGGCAGAATGCTGAAAGGATCCGCCTCCGCCCGCAACCTGTCCGGTCCGATTGGCATAGCGCAAATATCCGGGGATGCCGCCCGCACCCGTGACATAAGATTTTTCCTGGAATTTATAGGATTTATAAGCCTTCAGCTCGGGATCTTCAACCTCCTCCCCATCCCGATACTGGATGGGGGAATGATTGCGCTTCTCGTCATTGAAGGGGTGATTCGAAGAGACCTCAGCCTAAATCTTAAAGAGAAGATCGTTCAGGTAGGTTTCGTTTTTCTTATCCTCCTGATGGGCTTTGCCGTATTCAACGACCTTTCCAAGGTAATCGATTTCACAAAGATATTCGGATAGCTTTTTAAAAACTGTCCAGGGCCGCCTGCTCGTCTTCAAACACCTGGAATACCGTCAACAGTTTCGTTATTGCAAGCAGTTCCTGAATTTTCCTGGTCAAACCCAAAAGCTTGAGCTGCCCGTCGTTGCTGGTGACTGTCGTGTATGTGCTCACCAGTTCCCCGATTCCTGAACTATCGATATAGTTTACCTCGGCAAGGTTAAGAATGATTTTCTTTTCATTGGCCTTCAGCAGTTCACGCACCGCGTTGCGAACAACCATGGTCCCTTCGCCCAACGTAATCCTGCCGCTGCAGTCCAGAATCTTAATATCCCCTACGGTGCGTGTTTCGATCTTCATATCCATTCTCCTTAGTTTGAAATCTTTTTCATCATGTATACTTCCATCCCCCCCCGGGCAAGATTTCTGAACTCAACCTCGTCCATAAAGGTCCGGATATAGAAAATTCCTCTCCCGCTCGGTTTCAGCAGATTCTCGGAATCCAAAGGACTGGGTATCTCATCGACGCAAAAACCGGCCCCTTGATCCTTAATGAAAATAGAAATACGGTCCTGCTGAACCTGGAAACGAATATCCACCTTTTTATTGACATCCAGCTTGTTCCCATGCTGAATCGCATTGGTAACCGATTCTCGAACGGACATTCCAATCCAATGCGCGGAGTCCTCATCAAAACGCATAAAATCCGTGAGGCTGTCTGTAAGAATCTGAATCAGATCGAGATTATCCAACGCGCTGCAAATGCTGACATCGACCTCATTCGCTGTTTTATTCATTCGGCGGTATCAAGTAGGATTGGAATATTAATCAAAATACCACTGGCAATCTTAATAGCCCGGCTTCCGGCATGTCAAGACCGAACACCCGATCCCGATTCCGTATTTACGAATAAATACACACGCTATTATAATCCAACCGGCCAGTCCGCACGATTTATCTTTATGATGGTTTACAATAGAAACCGTCGACGCATTACATTGAGAGAGGATTTTTAATGATACGATGGTTTTTTCGCTGGGGACCGGCAATTTTAATGATGGGCTTCATCTTTATCGCGTCTTCCACTGCCGGGTCCGACATCCCCGATTTCGGTGTCATGAACTACTTTGCAATGAAAGGAGGGCATCTGTTGGGATACGCCCTCCTGGGAGCAGCCTGCTTTCATGCACTGTTCCTGCAACGAACACTCACAATCTCCCGGTTTTTAACTGTAGGCATTCTGGTGTTTCTATACGCCATTTCCGACGAATGGCATCAAAGCTATACACCGGGCAGGCATCCGTCTCTACCGGATATATGTATCGATACGGCCGGGGGCTTTCTGGGCATGGCATGCCTGCACTTTGTCAGGAAACGATTCCTGCATCCGGACAGGCAGGATTAAAATCCGTATTTCTCACGAAGTCCCTTTTGCTTCGCTTACACTGATGCGGTGCGGAGGATCGCTGGATATGGCGCTTCGCCAAGGGGCACAGTATGGGACACACCTAAAAATCCACCGGGAATCCCGGTGGATTTTCAGGCTGTGAGGGATGCGGGTTAATCCGCATCCCTCACACGTTATCTTTGGGACGCAGCCTGAACGGCACGGGTTCTCGATTGTCCTTTAAATCAGCCTGAATATTCTCGATTCTACGGCCTTGTGAAAGCAACATTTCCCTTACGGATGCCACGGAAGTACCGGCACTGTCATCCAATTCTTCTGCGATTGCCGGATTTTCCCTTGCATTCATATTCTTTTCGGAAGCCGCGGACGTATCCGACGGGACACCGCCGGGTGTCGGGGCTGCATTCATTTTGCGATCCTTTGCGGCAGACACGAGGCCGGCATTCTTTTTACGGGTTCGCTCTACCAGCCTGGTCATGAACAGTTCAAGTTCCTGAATCAGCCGGACCCATTCCAGTTCCTTTTCTTTCAAAGCCTGTTCGCGTTTCAGGAAATCCTGTTTCATCAATTCCTGTTTTTCAATGTTCTGCTGCCGAATCTGACGCAGTTCCTCCTCCAGTTTCTGCCGGACAACCAACTGTTCCCGGTCCAACCTGTGCCTGTACTCTTCCTCTTCCCGTTTCCGGCGGAGCTTCAAAGCCTGCCGGTATTCCTCGTCTTCCTTCTCATTAAGCGCTTTTTCTTCTTCCCATAGCCGACGCTGGCTTTCAATAAAGTTCTCAAATTCGTTTTGTTTCAACCGGTGTTCTTCACGGAGATTTTGCAGCGCGGCAGCGGACTCTTCAATATTGTATAATTGCTTTAACTCCTGTTTTTTCTGAGCCACAGCCTGCTGAACGGATTTCAACTCATTTAAAGAATCAATTATTTTGCGCGTGATCCCGGAGATACAATCCTTCAAGTCGGAACTGAGACTTGAAAAACGCTCTATCTCCCCGATAATGCCTCCAAAATTCTGAGCCGTCCCCTGTTTTTCGGTCCCGTCACCTTTTCCGGAAGATTCGGGATGCTTTGGCGCCGCTTCACTCATTTCAACCTCCAAAATGAATCATAATCCGGGATTACCCCTGGAAGCTTTAAATGATTCATTGTCTAATGAAAACGTATACTATAATTTTAATACCCTTCCATCGCTATTAATAGAAAAATTAGGGTAGTAATTTATGGCAATGGACAAAAAAGACAATATGAACCCTGTTGAAACACGTATTGAGAAATTACGCGCCGACATCGAATACCATAACCGCAAATATTATATTGAGGATAATCCCGAAATCAGCGATCTGGAATTCGACCGGTTGATGAAGGAGTTGCAAGAGCTCGAGAGACAAAATCCGGCGATGATCACCCCGGAGAGCCCGACTCAACGAGTCGGGGGTCAACCGATCGCGGGTTTCCGCCAGTCGAATCACGCCATTCCCATGCTTTCGATCGACAACACGTACAGCGAAGAGGAAGTGCGGGAATTTGATGCCCGCATCCGCCGCCGGCTCGGCGGTGGCGTGCCCCGATATATCGTGGAGCAGAAAATCGACGGAGTTTCCGCTTCCCTTCGTTACGAGCGGGGCCGTCTCGCACTGGGACTAAGCCGCGGGGACGGCATCCGCGGGGACGATATCACCCATAATCTGCGTACGATACGGGACATACCCCTCCGGTTGAGTTTCCCGGATTATGCCGCACCGGACGTGCTTGAGATACGGGGCGAAGTCTACATGACAAACATGGAGCTTTCCCGCCTGAACAAGCTCCAGGCGGAGCATGGAGAGCGGATTTTCGCCAATTGCAGGAATGCGACTGCCGGCAGCCTCAAGCTTCTGGATCCCGGCCAATGCGCCCGTCGGCGCCTCCGCTTTTTCGCCTACGGTGAAGGGGAATTGAAAGGCCCCGACATTAAGTCCCACGATGCGTTTCTCCATCTAATCCGGGATCTCGGCATTCCGGTGGTTCGTCACAGCGGGGTGCTCGATACTATCGACGATGCCTTGAATTATTGCGGGGAGCTTCTGGAAGAGCGGGATTCCTTCGATTACGAAACGGACGGCATCGTTATCAAAGTCAACGAATTCGCCCAACGTGACGAACTGGGTTCCACCAGCAAATCGCCCCGGTGGGTGATTGCCTATAAAGTGGAACTCTATCAGGCGAGCACCCGAATCAGGGATATAAATGTACAGGTCGGCAAAACCGGCACTCTCACCCCCGTAGCGGAACTTGAAACCGTAGAAATTGCCGGCACCAAAGTGTCGAGAGCGAATTTGCACAATGCCGACGAGATCTCCCGCAAAGACATCCGTATCGGCGACACCGTCATTGTTGAAAAAGCCGGCAAGATTATCCCTCATGTCGTCAGGGTGGAACTCGAAAAACGATCCGGTCAGGAAGAACCGTATATTTTTGAGATGAAGTGCCCCGGATGCAATAAAACAGACGTAGCCCGGGATGAGGACGGTGTTTATATCCGCTGCATCAATCCTTCATGCCCCGGACAATTGAAAGAACGTTTAAACTTCTTCGCTGCCAGGCAAGCAATGGACATTGAAGGCCTGGGCCCGGCGCTGATCGATCAGCTTGTAGATCGAGGCATCGTTCAATCGCTGCCGGATCTATATGATCTAAAGGTCGAAGAACTTTCCGGACTGGAGCGCATGGGAAAGAAATCGGCGGAGAAACTGGTTCAGGCAATTGAATCAAGTAAAAACCGCGGATTGGCAAGAGTCCTGACCGCCCTGGGCATTCGGCATGTCGGTGAACATAACGCCCGATTACTGGCGAAAGAATTCAAGGATATTAACGAGCTAATGAATGCACCCGAAGAAATATTGGCTCAAATTCAGGGCATTGGTCCGATCGTAGCCGGAAGTACATTCTCATTCACTCACAGCGATACCGGAAGTCAAACAATCAAGGACCTGGATATACGGAATGTACGTATGACATCGGATGATTGGACCCAATCATCTTCCGCCAATTCATTGATCACCGGGAAAACTTTCGTCCTGACAGGAGCCCTGGAAAATTTCAGCAGAGCAGAGCTGGAAGAACGCATCCGCCGACTGGGTGGAAAAGCGACATCAAGCGTTTCGAAAAATACGGATTATGTCGTGGCAGGCAGCAATCCGGGCAGCAAGCTGGATAAGGCGAAGGAATTGGGTGTCAAGGTTCTGACCGAAGAAGAATTCTTTGTCATGTTCAATCCCGATAAAGGAGACGAGAAATAAACGTTCGAACGTTCAACGTCCAACGTTAAACGTCCAACGTTGAACGTTTGAACGTTTTAGAGGACATCCATGCTCATCACTCTTGACGAAGCAATCCCATACTGGGAAGAGGCATTTTCAGGACTCGGCGAAATCCGCCCTTTCTCCGGAAGAAATCTGCAGAAGGAAGCCGTTCGGGACGCTGACGCTCTGATTGTCCGATCCATCACCAGGGTCGATGCGTCTCGTCTTGAGGGCAGTTCCATCCGCTTTGTCGCAGCTGCAAGCGCCGGGATCGATCACATCGACCTGTCATACATAAAGGCGAAGGAAATCGGATTCGGTTATGCGCCGGGCTGCAATGCAAACTCGGTGGCGGAATATATCGCCACGGCACTCTCTGTTGTTGCCTCAAGGAGAAAGTGGATTTTAAAGGAGAAATCGATTGCTGTAATCGGCGTCGGAAACGTCGGTTCCCGTGTCGAGCGGAAAGCGCGAGCCCTGGGGATGAAGGTTTTTCTTTGCGATCCTCCGCTGCGGGACCGGACCCACGATCCAAAATATGAAAATTTCGAAGAGGTCCTCGACGCCGATTTTTTGACCTTTCACGTACCACTCATAGAGAAAAGCCCGTATCCAACGTTCCATATGCTGAACGGAGATATCCTGGACCGGCTGTCGCCCGATCAGGTTCTTCTCAACACTTCACGGGGAGCGGTTTTCGACAATCAGGAGCTGAAAGAGGCCCTTCAAGAAAACAAAATTGAGGGCGCCGTTCTGGATGTATGGGAGGATGAACCGCAAATCGACTTTTCCCTGCTGGACCTTGTCGATATCGGGACGCCGCATATAGCGGGAAGTTCCCTGGACGGAAAAATCCGCGCCACTGAAATGGCTTGCAAAGCCTTACACGATTTTTACGGGATTCCTTCTCCCTGGACGGGGGATTCCTTATACCCCGATCCTGTCATAATCCATCCCGGGAAAGAATGCACCGGTCAGGATGCGGTATTTTCCGTACTTCTGCAGGCTTACAATATCCTCAATGACGACGGGAACTTAAGAGAACTCGCAGGAATTGCATCCCAACCCGACGCGAGTAAAGGTTTCGACCGGCTGCGCAGCGAATACCGGTTTCGACCGGAATTTCGCCATTTTATTGTTGTTTTAAACGAACAATGCGTACAATTATCCGTCATATTTAAAGCTCTGGGTTTTCAAGTCCGGCAAAGCGCAGTAATATAATCGGGCCCCGGTTTCGTAGCCGAGGAACATAAAACCGGCGATGCAGCCTACGGTTGTCTGGAGTACTTAGGAATAATGGCAATTCAGGAAACGGCGTTTATGATCCTTAATGTCCTGGCGTGGATTTTTTTAATCCCGACGATCGGCGGTTCGGTCTATGCAGTTCTCTGCATGCTCGCCGCTATCCGGTTTCGCGCCCTGCCCGCGAGAAAACCAGAGAATTCGTTCGAATCGTGGCCCCCCGTCACGGTTTTAAAACCTGTTCACGGCCTGGAAAAAAGCCAAAGGGAAAACCTGCGCAGCACCTGCCTACAGGACTATCCGCAATACCAGGTGGTCTTTTCCGTTCAGGATGCGGAGGATCCGGCAATCCCGTTACTGAAGGAGATTCAACAGGAATTTAGGACAGAATGTGTCACCGTAGCCATAGAAGATTGTCGGGCAGGGACAAACGGCAAGATCAACAATATGGTGGGAGGATTGAAACATGCGCGGCACGAAATCCTGGTCATCAGTGACAGTGACGTATTTTTAAAGCCCGATTATCTCAAAACAATCGTTGCCCCGCTGGCGGATCCCGATGTGGGCTGCACCTGCACTTTCTACAAAGCCGCCGGATCGGATACCTGGTTCGAAAAGATCGAGCTGCTGACCCTCAACGCGGATTTCATAGCCAATGTACTTTTTGCCCATGTTACGGGAGCCTCCAGGTTCTGCCTCGGCGCTTCCGCCGCACTGCACCGATCGACTCTGGAAAAGATTGGAGGTTTTGAAGGCCTTTCGGATTATCTGGTGGAAGACTATGAAATGGGACGGCGGATCTGGAAACTGGGCAAAAAGGTAAAAATAATTCCTTATTTCGTGGATACCATAGTGGATTTGAAGCGTCCGTCCCAGTGGTGGAATCATCAGGTATACTGGGACCAGAACACACGTGCTGCCCGTCCCTATGCATTCTTTGCCACGGCACTCATCCGTTCCGTACCCTTTGCTCTCTTGTATGCCGCAGCCAGGATGGGGGATCCCCTGGGGCTTGGCGTCATGGCCGGGGCACTCCTGTTGCGGTTAGTCTCGGCTGCCCTGATCCTGGGATTGGGACTTCGCGATCGGGAAGGCCTGCGCAGCCTCGGGCTTCTCATATTTCGCGATATTTCAGCTCTTGTGACCTGGCTCCTCGCCTTCACCAAGCGAACGACCGTCTGGCGCGGAACAAGTTTCATCCTCACCAGAGACGGTCGGCTGGTCGCCAGGGAGGCCGGATCTTCCTGAAGCCGTTAAATTTCACCGCAGAGACGCAGCCCGATCGGCGGGAATAGATAAACCGGGTATTCGAAGGGTGATATACGCCGATCGGGCGAACGCAGAGGCTCGCAGAGAAATAAACATTTACAACTTAAATGTCCGATGGGATTAGCTTTATAAAGTTGCATATCAAAGAATATATTTATTTGTCAAACCGGATTAAAACACCTTGAGAGCAGTCATTCTTACAGGAGACGATTTCGGACTGGCGGTGCCGGTAAATGAAGCCATCGTTGAGGCCCACAGGCTTGGAGCTCTCACGACAGCCAGCCTTATGGTCGGAGCGGAATCTGTAACGGACGCCGTCGATAAAGCCAGGGAGTTACCGTCCCTGAAGGTCGGACTCCATATAGTGCTGGTAGAGGGCACCTCTATTCTTCCGCCGGCGGCAATTCCCGACCTGGTGGATTCCAAGGGAGAATTTTCAACACATCCGGCAAAAGCGGGGTTCAAATACTTTTTTTGCCCCGGGATACGAAAACAACTCGAAGCCGAAATCCGGGCACAGTTTAAAAGGTTTCACGATACGGGATTTTCTCTGGATCATGTCAACGCCCACAACCACATGCATCTGCATCCGACAATACTGCGCCTGATCGTGAAAGTGGGAAAGGAATTCGGATTGAAAGCGGTCCGTCTGCCGAACGAGCCGCCGATTCGATCGTACAAGGCTTCAGGAAAGGGGCTTGTATCCAGGATTGCATCCCGAATTTTCCTGTATCCCTGGCTGGCGGTTATGAAGCGCATACTGCGAAGAGGCCATATCCGCTATAATGATTCCCTGTTCGGCATGGCGGACAGCGGCGCGATGTCGCTCGACCTGGTTCTTCGATTCATCCGTAACCTTCCGTCGGGAGTCACTGAACTGCATTTTCATCCATCGACCCGGCGTTGTCGGGAAATCGATACAACCATGCCCGGCTACCTGCATGAAGACGAATTCAGTGCCTTGACCAGCAAAAAGCTGCTCAAGGCAATCCAGGATGCCGGCATACGCAGGATCGCATTCAGTGATCTCGACTGAATCAGCATGCTTGTCGGGAAAGTTATGGAGCCCCGGCCGACAATGAAAAGCAGCGCACTTGCGAGCATCAACCGTTTTGACTGCCGCAGCTGCCCGTCGGGCTCGGGATTCCGGGTTCGAAATGTTTCATAGCATCATAGAAAGGAAGGCGCGATGGCTAAGGTTCCCGCAGCAAAAATACAATTCTTGCCGGAAGATCGGACATGGATCGCAGAAAAGATCCAGGAGGTTCTGACCAGCGGGCAATTGACGCTCGGCAAGTATGGAGCGGAGTTCGAAAAAAAATTCGCGGAGCTGTGCGGCGCCCGTCACGCCATTGCCGTAAACAGCGGAACCAGCGCGCTGGAAATCATCCTTCGATCGATAGGGATCGACGACCAGGACGTCCTTGTCCCCACAAATACCTTCTTCGCCACAGCCGCAGCCGTCGTCCATGCCGGGGGGAATCCGGTTTTAATAGACATGGACCCCGAATCTTTTTCGATTCGGCCGGAAGATGTCGAAAAAGCCCTGACCGCCAAGACAGCCGGCATGATCATGGTCCATATCGGAGGCATCGTTTCGTCAAAAACTCCCGCTCTAATCGATCTGGCAAGGGAAAAAGGTCTCTGGCTCGTCGAAGACGCCGCGCATGCTCACGGATCCTCTTTTCACTCCATCAGCGCCGGGACTTTCGGCATCGCCGGTTCCTTCAGCTTTTACCCGACTAAGGTGATGACTTCAGGCGAAGGGGGAATGATCGTTACCAACGACGATAAAATCGCCGAGGAATCCCGGATATACAGGGACCAGGGCAAGGCGAGCTTTACGGTCAACGCTCATGTGCGTATGGGGTACAACTGGCGCATGTCGGAACCCCATGCAATCATCGGATTGAAACACCTGGAGCGCCTGCCTTCAATGATTGAAGAAAGAAGAGCCGTCGCGTCTATCTATGATAAGGGTTTGGGAGAATTCGAAAATCTGTATGCGCTGAAAATTCCCGACGGAGGGATCTGCAATTACTACAAATACATTGCAGTTATGAAAAATGCGCGGGACCGAAAGGGGCTCAAGACCGAACTGCGCGAACGCTATGACGTCTCTCTTGCGGGAGAGGTGTATGAAGAACCGTTGCACAAACAACCGGTTTTTGCCGAATATGCCGCGGGTTCCCTGCCCGTATCCGAGGATCTTTGCGCCCGGCATATCTGTCTTCCGGTTTTTTCGGGCATGAAGCAATCGGAGGCCATACAGGTCCTCGACGCGTTGAAACAAGTCGTAGGTT
>JAFGTD010000172.1 GCA_016934295.1 Acidobacteriota bacterium | reverse complement strand
CTTAGACAATCGTTCTTTTTGTTGTCGAATGTCTGTTCATACCGAACTTACTGAACTCATGTCCCGTAACGTTGGGTGTCCAGGTTTTCTCATTTGAAGAAAATGAGTGCCTATGAAAGCTGCCCATGAAATCTGTCTAATCTTTCAGAGCTTATCGAGAATGAGTAGAAAATGGGTGTCCATGAAAAAAAGGGATGAAGAAATAAGTGAAATCATATCCTGGTGCGAATATCATAGGTTCGTTACCATATGAAGTAAGAATTCATTGAATACGGAGCGAAAACGTGACCACTCTAAATCGACAATTGCCGGATGCCGATCCTGCCGAAACCCAGGAATGGTTCGACTCATTAAAGTCCGTTGCCCTGGACCGGGGGCGCGGGCGAGCCCGGGATCTGCTCCGCCTTTTAATCGAACAGGCGCGCGCACTCGATCTCGGCGTACCCGAGCTGGTTCAGACACCGTATATCAATACCATCCCGCCCGACCGGGAGCCGACTTTCCCGGGAGACGAGGCGATGGAAAAACGCATACGGCGGATTGACCGCTGGAACGCGGTCGTCATGGTTACGCGGGCCAACACGAAGTATGACGGAATAGGCGGCCATATTTCGACCTACGCCTCCAGTGCCGCTCTTTACGGAGTGGGATTCAATCACTTTTTCCGGGGCAAGAATAACAGCACTGCAGGCGATCAGGTATTCTTCCAGGGGCACGCTTCGCCCGGAATTTATGCGCGCGCTTTCCTGGAAGGGCGCATTACAGAACAACGGATGGAAAACTTCCGCCGCGAAGCGGTTCCCGGAGCCGGCCTGTCTTCCTATCCACATCCCCGCCTGATGCCCGACTTTTGGGAGTTCCCCACGGTATCCATGGGACTGGGGCCGTTGACGGCCATCTACCAGGCGCGTTTCAACCGCTATCTCCAGGCGCGCGGCATCGTCGATACGGAAAATTCGCGGGTATGGTGTTTCCTGGGTGACGGGGAGTGCGACGAGCCGGAAGCCTTGGGGGCGCTATTCCTGGCTTCGCGGGAAAGACTGGACAATCTTACCTTTGTCGTCAACTGCAATCTCCAGAGGCTGGATGGTCCTGTCCGCGGCAACGGCAAGATCATCCAGGAGCTGGAGATGATTTTCCGCGGCGCTGGATGGAACGTGCTGAAGGTCGTCTGGGGGCGCCAGTGGGACGACCTGCTGCTCGAGGACCGCGACGGTGTGCTGCTGCAGAAGATGAGCGATACCGTCGACGGCGCGTATCAGAAGTATGCCACCTCCAAGGGGGATTATATCCGGGAGCATTTCTTCGGCCCCGATCCCCGTCTCCGCAAACTGGTCGAACATCTGAGCGACAAAGACATCGAGAACCTCCGGCGCGGCGGACACGACTATCGAAAACTCTATGCAGCATATAAAGCGGCCGTAGAGCATAAGGGTTCGCCAAGCGTCATTCTGGCCAAGACGGTCAAAGGATGGGCTTTGGGGGAAGGATTTCTGGGAAAGAACGTTACCCATCAACTGAAGAAGATGAACCTCGACCAGTTGAAAGAATTCCGCGATCTGCTTGAATTGCCTATATCGGATCGCCAGTTGGAGGATCCCCCGTACTATCACCCCGGCTCCGAAAGCCCGGAGGTCCGATACCTCGAGGATAGGCGCCGCGAGCTCGGGGGCGGTTTGCCGAAACGGTCGATCCAGAGCAAACCGCTCAAGCTCCCTCCGGAGGAACTGTACGAAGAATTCCGTGCCGGCACCGGCTCGAGCAGAGAAGTGTCCACGACGATGGCCTTTGTCCGGTTGCTGCGAATGCTCCTGCGTGACGAGAAGATAGGCCGGCGTGTTGTTCCCATCATCCCGGATGAAGCGCGGACCTTCGGCATGGATTCCATGTTCCGGGAATTTGGGATTTACTCCTCATTGGGGCAGCTCTACGAACCGGTGGACGCAGGCATGTTGCTCAGCTACCACGAATCCAAAGACGGCCAGATCCTGGAGGAAGGCATTACGGAATCCGGAAGCGCCGCCAGTTTTACCGCTGCGGGCCTGAGCTACGCCACGCATGGCGAACCAATGATCCCGTTTTATATTTTCTATTCCATGTTTGGTTTCCAGCGGACCGGGGATCTTTTCTGGGCCTTTGGGGACGCCCGCGGCCGCGGATTCGCCCTGGGCGCCACAGCCGGACGCACCACTTTGAACGGGGAGGGATTGCAGCACCAGGACGGCCACAGCCATATCCTGGCATCAACGGTTCCCAATATCCTGACCTACGATCCCGCCTTCGCTTTTGAAATGGCCACGATCGTAAAGGACGGCCTCCATAGGATGTATGAGAAACAGGAGGACGTTTTCTACTACCTCACCCTGTATAACGAAAATATCCACCATCCGCCCATGCCGGACGGAACGGAAGAGGGGATTCTGAAGGGCCTGTATCTTTTCAGCCCTGCGGAAGAAAGGATGGAGCATCACGTCCAGCTTTTCGGCAGCGGAACCATCATGCAGTGTGTTCTCCAGGCACGGGAAATTCTTGCTGAAAAATTCCAGGTCTCTTCCGATATTTGGAGCGTGACCAGCTACCAACAACTAAGGAATGAAGCATTGTCGACGGATCGCTGGAACCGTCTGCACCCGGAATCGGAGCCCCGCATGCCCTATGTCGTCCGGGCCCTGGAAGGAGTGGAGGAGCCCATTATCGCGGCAACCGATTTTGTGAAGACGCTTCCCGACCTGATAAGACCATGGGTGTCCGGTAATTATACGGTGCTGGGGACGGATGGGTACGGCCGCAGCGATACGCGCGAAGCTCTCCGCCGCTTTTTTGAAATCGATCCTGAGAGTATCGCCGTCGCCGCTCTTCATGCGCTGTCTCAGGACGGATCGATGCCGGCGGCCGATGTGGCCGAAGCAATTCGCAACCTGGGCCTGGATCCGGATAAGCCGGATCCTTTGGCCGGGTAAAACACGCCTGTTTAAAATTTGAAATCGAGGGTAAAACCATATGGGAACGACTATAACCGCAACATCGTGGAGAAAATGGATTCTTACGGGAGCTATTGTATTCCTCCTCCTCTGTCTCGGATGTGCCCGGGCGCAGGTGGCGTGGGTGACGGACTTTGACGAAGCTTTGAAACAGGCTGCCGAAAAAGAGCAGTTTGTGGTGCTCGATATCTCGGCCAGCTGGTGACCGTACTGCCGAAAAATGGCCCGTGAGGTCTACACCGATGAAGAGTTTATCGAGTTTTCAAGCAAGTTTGTTTTCATGCGTGTCCTGGCGGATAAGGATCCTGAAGGCGCGGAGTTAAAAAACAGGTACCGGGTTGGGGGTATCCCCGCCCTGCTGATCCTGGATTCCAAAGGGCGGGAAATCGATCGGCTTACCGGCGCCCGGCCCGCAGAGGTGCTGATTGAGGAGCTGGAGTTGATTCTCGAATTTGCATCCGAGAGCAGTCCTCTCCGCTTATGAAATACGGACTCCGATTATTCATTGGGTGCGTAATATCCTTGTTTGGTTCGAGCTGTGAGGCCGGGCTTTTTCAGCCGGACTTCCACATTGTGAAACTCCCCCTTCCGTTGCAGGTTATTCGGGTAATACCCGATACTGTACTGGCTGGATAATTCCCGGGATATTTTCCGGAAAGCGTAACTGAGATCGTCGATTTTTTTAGCTTCGACCAATGTACCGCCACTGTACCTCGCGAGCTTCTCCAGGTAGTCAAGATCGGGTTTGACGTCAGCCCTGGTATTGCCGCCCCCTCCCGGTACTGGAAATAATCCCGACCGTCCTTTCCCCGGATGATAGCAGATGCAGTAAATGGTTGCTTCGGTTCTTCTTGCTAGGTCGAGGGTTTCCTCTTTCGTGACTGTTTGGCTCCTGGTATCGACTCCGTCGCTGAATAATAAGAGGGCTTTCTTGCCGAATTCGTGTTTCAGAACCTGCTCCAGTGCCAGCCAGACGCCTTCGTATACGGCGCTCAGCCCCCTGTGATCCAGTTGTCGGATCACCATGGGATTTTTCTTTTTGTAGAGACTGAACGACTCCCACAACACAACATCATCCGCGAACGAGAGAATCGCCAGGCCGTCGTCCTTTTTCAGGAAACTGACAAATCGAATCGCTTCGTTCTGGAGAATGTCCGCATAGGGTCTTGTGCTGTCGCTGCTGTCCAGCACCAGCGCCACCGAAATCGGCTCTTCGACAGTCGCAAAGCCGGCGATCTTCTGGTTTTTGCCGTTGTCGACAACCGCAAAGTCTTCTTTTTTCAGGTCCGTAACGTATTCTCCCCTGCCGGTAGTTACCACGACCGGCAGGGATATCATTTCGACCTGGACCTTGATCGGTTTGCCGCCACCGGGAGGCACTGCCTGCGGAGGCGGATCAGCCATTACACCAAAACCGGCGGCAAGGGAAAATAATCCGGCGATGATCGCATATTTTGCTGTTGTATTCATGATCGCGTGTGTTTATCGCTATCCTGCATTCTACAAAATGAGGATGCATTCTATACGATAAGTATAGAAATGCCCCTCAAGGATTGGGTTCAATTTTTTTCAGGCAGGCGGGCCCCGATACTTCGGTGGAATGCATATCGAAGAACCGGAGGGGCCAGGCGGCGGCTTCTCCCGCATAGTCCACGCCAATACGCCCGCTTGTGCCGACATTGCCGCATTCGATACCATTGTGGAAAAGACGCAGATCGCCGGCGGCAAGAAGATCCGCTCCACTGGAATCTACGGTTATGCCGAGACCGGCGCTCAATTTCGCCGGACCGCTCATCAGCTTTGCCGGCGTCCCCGGAGGGCCTTCGGCGGCCCGTAAAAGCACCGCTTCGGCAATGCCTGCTTTGCGTGTGACGACATTTGTACAGTGATGCATGCCGTAAACAAGGAAAACATAGAGGTGGCCGCCATCCATGTACATCGGTTCCACGCGTCGGGTACGTCTGCCCCCGCGGGAGTGCGCCGCCGCGTCACGGCTACCGAGATAGGCCTCCGTTTCAACAATGCGGGCGCCGTACCAGCGTCCCCGATACCGCCGTGCCAACCATGTGCCGAGCAG
>JAFGTD010000171.1 GCA_016934295.1 Acidobacteriota bacterium | reverse complement strand
TTTTACAATTTCTATATGATGATGCTGTAATGCCAAAATAAGCGCAGTCGTATCGTCTTTATCCTTAGCATTAACTTTAGCAGCAGCTTCAAGCAGCAGCTTGACGATTTCTGTATGGCCTTTTAATGATGCAGCATGCAACGGCGTCATTCCGCTTTTTGAGGCAGCATTTACATCGGCACCTGCCTCGAGCAATCTACGAACTAAAGCAATATCGCCCGACAATGCAGATTCAGTTACCGGATCTACCTGCTCTCCGGCAATTGAAATAGAACTGCCTAGTCCCGCAGCAATTATCATGAGTATGAAAGCCAATAAATATTCATAATTTCTCATTTTGCGTGACATTATCCCTTCCTATTAAAAGTAGAGATTGTCCATATAGTTTTATAGACCTTGATGAATCGTGTGGTTAATTATATGCGGATAAGTTGGATGTCGGAAGGAATATCCTGGTCAATGGTTCAGCTAAATGTTCCAATGGAAGTATAGGCTGTTAGGACGAAGCCGCTGGCGCGGCGGACGCTTCGCGTGGTCGGTCGATTAAAAAAATAAGCTGCTCTTTTTCGAAACTCCTTCAGTGGGGTATCCCTTTATTATTGAGTAACTTCGGCTGGTCCGACCCCAATCCCATCTGGTCCGATCCCAATCCCAAAGCCTTTACTGTTGCTGTCTTGACGCAATATCCACCGATAGAATAAATAATAATAGTTTTTCAAGAATCCTTCTCTAGTTGCGATCCTGCGTTCACGATAAGCTAAATGTTTGCCCGAAAAAAAATACGACTTCCTGCAATTAGACTCTTGACTCTCCATTTACTGGAGGGTCCATAGTGTTGTTGAAGGCCTTCAAAATAATTTAAGGAGCACCATGTTTAAAATTGGCGATTTCTCCAAATTAAGTCTCGTGACTGTAAAAACCTTACGCTACTACGATGAAATCGGCTTATTGAGACCGATTAAGATAGACCGGTTCACCGGGTATCGTTATTACTCCGCCGGGCAACTGCCTCGCCTTCAATATATTATCGCCCTGAAAAATTTGGGGCTCTCTCTCGATGAAATCAGCGCCATGACAAAAAACAGTCTGAGTTCATCCCAAATGAGAGATGTGTTTATCAAGAAAAAGGTCGAGTTACAGCAGCGGATCGGCGAAGAACAGAAACGGTTGATGCAGGTGGAGAAATTGCTGGAACGTATAAAAATGGAGGGTAAAATGCCGGATTATCAAATAGTCATAAAAAACATAGAACCAATGAATATTGCTTCGGTGCGAGACACTGTCCCCGAAATCCAGGATATGGACGGGTTATGGGAGACGCTGAAGGCCGTACGCACCTATCATGCTTCATCCATTACAGGCCCTATAATGGCGATCTATCACGATATGGAGTACCGTGAAAAAAATGTGGATGTAGAAGTCGCCGTACCGATCCATGAAGAAATTACCCTTCCGGATCCAATTAAGGTACGCAACCTTCCCGGCGAAACCGTCGCTTCACTGATTCATAAAGGCCCGTATGAGACGATGGACGCCGCCTATCAGGCATTGATGACCTGGTGTGAGTCCAACGGTTATGAACTTGCCGGACCCGACCGTCATTTGTTTCTAAGAACTCATAAGGACGTTGGTAATCCGGAGGAATACATCAGCGAAATGCAACAGCCGGTACGAAAGATCTAGTCTTAAAGGTTTTTGATAGTGGATATGTGGAACGCGATGACCGCAAAAGCATTGGCGACATTTACCGAGTTTTTGAAACCCGACATCGGAAGGTGCACGAAATCATCGCAGGCCTTCATTACATCCTCCGTGATACCGTACTCCTCGTTGCCGACAACAACGATGCCCTTTTCGGGCCAGGGATACTCGGCATAGCCGAACGAATCCGCAATGGTTTCGATTCCGATAACGGTATACGCCTCGTCCTTTGCCCGGATTAGGGCTCCGCGCAGGTCCTTATGTTTCTTCTGCGGAATCCATTCGGCGCAACCCATCGCGGTCTTCCGGACCTGCCCGGTTTCTTTCCCCGGCGTCCCGGACGACAGCATTACCGATTCGAAACCCGCGGCGTCCACCACCCGGATAATGGACCCGACATTAAATGCACTCCGCATATGGTCTATCGCCACACGGTAAGGAATGCGGGGATTCCAGGGGCCTTCAGGCTGAAGATCGCCCGTTATAATCCTGGGCAGGAAGTTGGCTTCCGCCAGGCCCTTCCCCGATTTTCTCCGATGTTCGTGGAAGTGTTCCGAAACGAACTCCAGCCACTTCCTGTAGCTCCGCGGCTTCCTTATTGAGGCGTTCGGTTCGTCGAGCCAGGACCTGACGCTTAGATATTTATCAAAAAACCTTTCCAGATTTTTATCGTTGAATCGCCGATTCAGCAATTCTTCATAGTTATTCTGCAGCCAGATCGCAATCCACTTATGGCGCCTGGCCGGGGGGAGGGAAGCAAACCGCTTTTCTGAAAATGGAAAAGTCTCCATTAAAATAGGCTTCTTAAAATTGGAATTAATTCCGTGGCGTTTAACGGCTTACAGAGAGTTCAAGATTGGAGAACTCGTCCGTGATTTCAAAATCGTATTCCGGGTACTCGTAAAGCGGAATCCTCGGCTCCGTTTCACCGATGGAGTACCCCCATATGCTCTCGTAATCGGACGGCTCTTCGCCGATATCCTCCAGCTGCCGCAGGTACTCGCTGATGGACTTGGATTCGATAATGATCACCTTGTCCATCCGCTCCATGGCCGGGCTGTGATTGCGCGTGTGGTCCAGTTCGAATTCAAGGATTCTCCGACCGTACCTTGTGATGCCGATGGTCCGGAACGTCAGGCTTTTGCCGACGCCGGGAAGGTTCAGGACGTTTCTGTCGGAACCGAGAAAAGGAAGATTCGCCCGTTTCAATAAACTGGAAATGCTGTCCGTCAGTATTTCGGCATTGTTGGGAAATTCCCTGACTTCGTCGTAGTATTTCGAATCGATGGTCCCGATCACCTTCTCTTCCATCTGCTCCTGTACGGCCCGTTCATTGGTGGCAAAATTGAAGTAGTTCTCCATGTAGCCTTTTACGCTGAAGGTGTAATAATTGAGGATGCCGATCTCGTTCAGGACCTTCCGGAGCTTTGACGCATGGCCGCGCCGGGAAGCGGCGGTGCTGAATACATGCTGGTTCGTAACCGTCCAGCCCACTTCATTCAATCGCCGGATCGCGCTCCTGGCTTCCGGCGTCACCTCCATAGGCGATTCGAAATGGGTCTGGATGATAAATTGCTGGATGCCTATTTCGGACGCTTTACGTTTGAATTCACCCAGCACCTGCGCCAGATCGGGGGTTATTCGTTGGGGAAGATACACAGGCAGCCTGGTTCCCAGCCGGACCCGGACGATTTCCGCGTATTTTTTATCGGGAGCCCGATTCTTATTTGCCGCTCTTTTATTCACAGCCATCCGGTAAACGCCGTCGAGTATCCGGGTCAGCGAACCGTCGGAACTCATCAAGGCGTCCCCCCCGGTAATCAGGATGTCGCGCAACTGGGAATCCTGTTCAAAGTAGCGTAAAAGTTCTTGAAGTTTCTGATCCCAGGTCTGTTTCGGCTTCAGCTTATCGAGATTGAAATTGAGGTTTCCACGCTGGAAATCGTACATGCGCTGGCAGGAAGCACACAGCCCCCCGCAGGCCCTTCCCATGGTATCCGGTATCAGGATTGCAACTTCCGGATAGCGCCGGTGAATGTTATGTTCGTTCGGCAGGATCCATCCGGCGGCGTTCGGCTTGCCCGGCTCCACCCTGTCTTCCTTTTCCCACGCGACGATATTGCCGTATTCATCGATCAACTGCTGGCTGTAAACAACGTAATACCGGATGGCCAGGTCTGCACCGACTGCGAAATAGGGCACCCGCACATGGAGCAGGGACAGGTAGTACGGATTCACGAAGAAGGGAATGCCTTTCTTCTCGGCTTCATACAACACTTTCATGGTATCGGGGTCGAGCGAATTCCCCAGGAACTCATTCAACAGGTCGGGCGACCTTACAGCGAACCTGAGATGGAATAATCTGTTTTCCCACCATTCCAGCGTACGGAGGTATTTTTGCTCCTGCGACATTCCCGGATCGAAAAAGAACTTGCTGTCCTTAATCTCTCCCTTGTCGATCTTCTCGATGATTATTTTCAGAATCCGTTCGCGGTTTTCTTCGCGCAGCTTGATGATGCGCGGGTCCAGCCCCGTAGGCCACCGGTCCATCCATTCTTCCACCTTTTCCCGTGTGGGAAAATCCCTTTTATATTCACCCGAAAACTGGCGGAACAGCATCAGCATGTCCTGGAAAAAATAGGGTTTCGCTCCGCCGGTCCCGTGGGTGACGGCCAGCCAGATAAGGTGAATCGGGTTGCTTATGGCCTTTTCCCCACGCAGATTCTGGTCGTCAAACTCCCGTCCGGCGTTATCCACATAGTCCAGCAGGCGGATGGCGGCGAAATCCTTCCAGGTAAGCTTTTCGAACGCCTCCCTTCCATGAACTTCGCGCTTGTAAAATTTATAGGCATCCGGATGTTCTTTTATTTCGCCCAATACCCAGTTACGGACGCCCACGAGGGCTTCGGTTTCATTCCGGGCATTCCGCATCACCTCTTCGAGAGCGGGATTTTCTCTCAACAGTTGCCGGAGCAACATGTGGGATTTGACTGTAATTGCGATTCTATCGAGTTCGTGGGTTTTAGTGGCCATGATTATTATAAGGATAAACCAGATGCAAATACTGTCAAAGAAATTACTGCCTTATTACACGTTCAACGCTTACAACTGAATCAACGGTGGTGGGAGCGCTTCAGGTGATGGGATAATAGGGAATTCAGGCTATCGTTATAACGTTCAACGTCATCTTATTTGGTTATACTTTGATTCATTCCGTCTCTTTGAACTCTTCAAACTCATCCAGGTCCCCAATTTCCACAAATTCTTCTGAGGAATCATCCACGGTATTCCGTTTTGAGGCTTCCTTGCGGTCATGGATATTTCGGATGATAGGCTCCAGCCTTTCAGGCAGCAGGTTCACTCCCCGTGACGGCATCAGCTCGTTCTTCTCCAGATACTCCTCGGCCCCAACCTGGATTAATTTATCGCGGTTCTTTTCAGAAAGACTGCTGACAACGACAACCGGAATCTCGGAAGTTGCGGGATTCTTCTTCAATTGCTGCAAGACTTCCGGACCGTTTATTTTGGGCAGGATCATATCGAGGAGAATCAGATCGGGCGTTAATTCCTGCGCCATCTGCAGGGCGATTTCTCCATCCTCGGCGCAAACCACCTCGTACCCGGCTTTTAAAAGCGCTGCTTGATTTTCCCGCCGAATCACACGGCTGTCTTCCACCAAAAGAATTCTCACGGTTTTCTCCGTTCTCTAGGCTCAATTATCGACAGCCCCGGCTGTAACCATTAGTCCGGTTGATAAAAGTGCACTCTTTCATTCATTTTTCAAATCAGGCCACGTTCCGACAGAATTTCTCTTCAGCGTCGGATACGCCCCCTTGCTCGAGAGAATATTTACGCTTTGGACTACTCTCCCTTTGCGCTGACGGTTTCCAGGATCTTCTGTTCGTTCTGATGCAGGAGACGGCCCTGCCAGTTGAGTGCGTTGCGATAGAACCGGAAAACAAAAAAAGCAAGAATCAGGTTCAATAACAAAAATACAGGAAACCGTGCTGTCCATCCCAATGAAAATAAAAGCGCTTCCACTCCCAGCGGGATAAACGTCAACCCGATAGGAATAGGAACAAGGAGAAAAAACATCATCTGACAGAAAGTTTGAAATCCCTGGTGGGGAGCGGGCTTACCCGATCCCGACTTGAGAGTGATCGGAGCAAGAATCGACATTATATTACCGCCCAGGCAAAACAACAGATAGATGGGAACAATCTGTATGAGAACGGCCGCGAGATGGTCCGGCCGCATCGGATACATCCATTGAGACACTGCGACAGCTAAAACCATCAACGCAACAGCCAGCGGGAGGTATGTAAGGTTCTTGCCCAAAAGTATCTCACGACGGGAAACTCCGCTCAGCACGAATACACGGAAACCGCTGCGATCGAAAGCGAATTGATTTCCGACGAATCCTGTCATACTGATTACTACAATAAACGTGGCAAGACCCAGTGCAATCAGCGGGCGGAGATACCCGTATACGCTGCCGTCTTTGCTTACGAGCATTCCTCCAAAGATAACAAGCAAAATTATCGGTGTCAGCATCATCATTTTCACTTCAGTCGCCCGCAGAAGGGATCGCAAACCGGTCAAGGCGACCGCAGAGGCGTGCTCAGAAATCCGGGGAAGCTTCTTCTCAATGAATCCGGCGGTGGCAACCGATCCGGTTTCGGTTTTTATAGTATTTTCGGGAATGGGTTTGGTCTTAACCTTGCGCCGGACCCGCCCTTTATTGAAATCACCCGTATAAAGACGGATCGTAGTCTTATACGAACGACGCAGGCTGCCGATACCGATCAATCCCATTCCCAGAAAACAGGCCAGGACCGGCAGTTTTCGTCCCTGGACCGCAGCGGAGGCTCCATACGGCAACCACCCGGGAGGCGCGGCCATGTTGACCGACTGAAGTATATCGAAGCCTCTTTCCAGACGCTCTTTACGGTCCGAATTCAATGCGTCCCGTTTCGCAGCCGACTGTTTATCATGTTCCTCTTGAGTGATCCGGCCATCGTCGAGCTCTTTATCCAGAGCGGCAAATTCTTTAGCCGCTTCCTGACTTGCCCGTCGCTCCGCCCTGGCGCCGGGGCCGTAATGGGTCAAAATGTTGGGAATCTGAAATACCAGGATAAATACCAGGGATACGACGGCAATAATTGTTCGGCGGCGTCTCGGATTGGTCATCATGCCGGCAAGCCATCCGCGGAACTGATAGGTAACGGCGGTTACCATCAGAAAAAAAGCCGCTACCAGGAGAAACAACGGAAGCATCGCCAATCCACGTGACAGGATCAATCCGACTGAAAGACCGATCATGGCCGGCAGGAACAGGATTAGACTCAGGCTTATGCTCGAACCTGCATAATTGATTAAAAATGCGCCTGAAGGCGAAACGGGCAGGTGCATGAAATTATCGAGCGACAACAGTTCCGAGCGCTGCAGTTCGGACATCAGGCCGATCATCCAGAAGAAAATAAAACCGACGGCTACGCCGTCCCACGCGATCATCATGACCCGCGGCTCGGCCCGGCTCAAGGCAAGAAAACCTATCAGCAGTCCGGCGATAAATGTAACGATTCCGCCCAGAAGCCTCATCCCGGTCAGGATCGCCGCAATAATGACGCCAACGGTTCCGGAACGCCTGACCTGATTTGCCGAAAGGCGCCAGCGCACCCAGATGTAGGTCTTGAGGTGTTCCCAGTTCATGGCATCTCCTCGTGCAGCCATGAAAGCTTGTGCGTCGCCGCTTCATCGGCTCCCACCTTCTCGAGAAACCGTTCCTCCAGGGAACTCCCCCGGCGAAGCTCGTCGAGCCCCGCCTGTTCGACGAGCCTTCCTTCCGCGATGATGCCTACGTGCGTGCACAGTTTCTCAACGACATCGAGAACGTGAGAAGTCAGAAATATCGTCGACCCGCGGCCGATATAATCCGTCAACATGTCGCGAATATTGCGCGATGTCACCGCATCCACACCTTCAAACGGCTCGTCCAGAAACAGCAGATCCGGATTTGGAAGCAGTGCGGCAGCCAGCGCCAGTTTCTTTTTCATGCCATGCGAATACTCCAGTGTAAGTTTCTTTTCGGCATCCGCCAGGCCGAGCGTTTCGAGGAGTTCGTCGATCCGCTTGCGGACGGTTTCGGCGGACAACAGGTACATCCGCCCGATGAAAGTTAAATGCTCCCGTGCGGTCAGGTTTTCAAAGAGAGCCAGGTCCTCGGGTACGACACCAATTCTTCTCTTGGCTTCAAGAGACTCGTTAATATCGAACATATTATGTCCCAGGACATCTGCTTCGCCTTCTGTAGCAGCCAGCAGGCCGGTCAGCATTTTAATTGTTGTGGACTTACCGGCTCCGTTTGGGCCCAGGAATCCGTAGAAAGTACCCGTCTCTACATGGAGATCGATATGATCCACCGCGCAGAATCCGTCAAACAATCGCGTTAAACCTTTTGTTTCAATTGCCAGTTCCATAGTCTATGGTTTCCTGCCTTTTTGCATCCGAGCAAACAGAGATTAAAGTCTAAAATTAGTAGCGACAACAGCCCTTTCAGCAGCAGAAATACAGTTTAGTGTAGCATTGATCCTTAGCCGGCGGGAGAAGGTTTATATTATTACTATCTTATTAATTTACTGCCTCTAATAGATATGCGACTTATCCGTTTTTTATACATCGGACCTGTATGTTCCACTCATTTCCCATTCAAAAAAATTACCAGCATCAAGACCAGCCCGTTAATTCAGGTTCTTCCACAGCAGCGTTTGTACTTCAAGCCGCTTCCGCATGGGCAGGGATCGTTCCTGCCCGGGCGTTTCCCGTCGAATACACCTGCGTCTTTACGTCGGACCCAGGCCATAACGTTTGCGGGCGGCCTTGCGGCTTTAAGCTCCGCGGCCATGAAATCCATAAACGGAGTCACATGGGTGAAAAAATGCTTATACGCCGGACAAAGGTAATTTAGATCCGTCTCTCCCGCCGTTGTGGTTATAAAACGATGTTTCGGGCATTCCCCGTTGCAGGCGAAAAGTATCGGGCACTCGCGGCAGTATTGCGGCAACCTATCCTGTTTTTCTCTGCCGAAACGGACCTGGCGGTCGGAATTTACGATCTCCGCGAGCGGCGCCTCCATGATATTGCCGATCCTGTTCTCGGGATAGACATAATGGTCGCAGGAATAGAGATCGCCATTGTGCTCGAGGACCGGGGCTTTGCCGCAAGTGCGCTGAAAGACGCACAGGGCGGGTTCCATCCCAACCCAGGAGGCCAGTGTTACGTCAAAGAGTTGAACGAATATCTTACCGACGTCGTTGCGGACCCACTCGTCGAAAATAGCGGAAAGAAATCTGCCGTACCGGAGCGGCTCCACGGACCATTCCGTGACCTGTGCCGGCCCCCTGAAGTCTGCAGGCACCAATACCTGTTCGCCCGTGCCGGGATGAACGGCTGCCCGTTCGACGATCGGAATGAACTGCAGGAAGCCGTGTCCGATTTCCTTCAGGAAACGATAAACTTTTAAAGGATCCCGGGAATTGTGCCGGTGGACAACCGTAAGGGTATTGAATTCCACACCATGTTTTTTCAGACATTCCACACTCCGCAGGACACGGTCGAAGCTGGGAGCGCCTCCCTTGTCTACCCTGCCGCGGTCGTGAAGCGGCGCGGGACCGTCCAGGGATAATCCAACAAGGAAATGATTTTCGGCCAGAAAGGCGCACCATGCATCGTCAAGCAGGACACCGTTTGTCTGCAGCGAATTTTCGATTTTCCGTCCGTTCGCGTATTTATTCTGAAAGGCGACCACTTTACGAAAATAATCGACTCCAAGCAGAGTCGGCTCCCCTCCCTGCCAGGCAAAACTGACGTCGGACCCGGGCTGTGAAGCGATGTAGCGGCGAATGAATTCTTCCAACATATCTTCCTGAAGAATCCAATCCGACTGAAGCCGATTTTCCGGGTAGAGCGCCTCCTTTTCCAGGTAGAAACAGTACCTGCAACGAAGGTTGCAGAGGGATCCTATCGGTTTCACCAGCACATTAAAACCGCGGAACTCAGGAGAAGATACGTCCGCCATAGCGATATCAGATTGTAAAATCCATCCCGACGATTGCATCGCACGGCCATGGTTCGCCGCCGCGATCCGAAAAAAAATTCATAGCGCTCCTATCTCGGCCTGGGCCCGTAATGGGGCGGCGGGGCGCCGAATTCATAGGCCCCGAGATCGGGCGCGCTGCCCCGGAATCCGTCTGTGACATTCGGCAGTTCGATCCCGGCGTCCATGGCGGCCGCTCCTTCGCGCAACCGAAGGTCCACCGCGTCTACGGCGACAACCCGCGTAGGATCCGTGAAATCTGGCATCGGTGCGTTAACGAATATGTCGTAGTCGACCAGCCGGCTGTGACGATCCTGGCCCGTAGCCTCCGAATAGGCCTGGAGCGTTGGGTAAATCCGTTGTGTGAGCGCAATGGACGCGTTCTGCTGAGGATCCCGGCGTCCCGGGTAAAAATTCCGCGCTTCTTCAAACGGCGGGGAATTCCAGGCAAAAGCTTCCTCCGACTCCGGATTGGGCCTGAAACCGTTGTAGTCGGAAGAGCTGTAATTGGTGAATGTGTCCACCGACAACACGCGAGGCGCGGTGCCCTGCCCCAGCAGCAGGTTGTTGCGCAGATGCAGGTTGGACATGGGCGTGAGTTGCCGGAACTCTCCAATATACGTATTGTTCAGGTAATAGACGCCGGAGGGTTCGCCGTGCACCTTGACCGGACCCCACCACGCGTTGTACACCACGTTGCGGATGAAGTACACAGGCCCGCCCAGTATAGGCTGCGGACTCATCGCCCCGAGCGGCGCATTGAAGCAGCGGTTGCGCAGAACGCGTACGTTGCGCACGGATCCGTCCGCCTCGAAACAGTTGTCGTGAACGACCGACACGTCATTATTGTAGATATCGATGGCGACAGGCAGCCGGTCGGGGGGCGTATTCGGCCAGTCGTCCGGCATGCCGTAAGTCGCATGGTCGATCCCGTCGTGAAATCCGCGCACCCGGTTGTAGGCAATCACGTGCCCGCGGCCGTAAATCGAAACGGCATAGAAGGATTTCATTTTGGCGCGCTCGGCAAAATCGGGACGGGAGGCCCACGGCTCAATAGCAAACCATGTAAAAACATGCTCCAGGTCTTCACGACCGAGCATGTCGTTGTCGGCGATGTAGAAGCTGCTGGATCCGGACCAGTCCGAGTGCACGGCGGTGCCGATATTTTCGAAGCGGCAGTGCTTTACCGTGATGCCCTTCGCCCCGGCTATGTCCTTCATGCCGGCTTCGATGGCCGTATCCGTATTGCGGAACGTAATACCTTCGAAATAGTGATACTGTGCGCCCATGAGATTGAACAGCACGGTGTTGCCGTCCCCGTCGAAAACCGCTTCCCCGTCGCCCGCGGCGACGATCGCGATCGGGCGCTCCCGGGTGCCGTCCTGGGTCAGGTAGTAGGTGCCGTCCCACGGAGTCCCACAGCAGGTAGTAAAACCGGAATTGATTTCGTGCGAGTAGTGATCGTGCTTGCTGAGGTAAACGCCGGCGTGAACCTTGATAATATCGCCCGGTCGCACACGCGGGGGAGAAGCCCGGCTCCAGTCCCCGCCGAGCGAAGCCATGTAGTAAGCTTCCAGTAAACCGGAGAACGCCGGCGCCTCCCGGTTTCCCTCATATCCCGGAGGGTATACATGGAATACCCGGCCGTCGGAAGCCGGCATCGGTTCGACACGCGTTCGTACCCTTACCTTCTTCTCTGCTTCACCATTGACGCCGTCCGGATCCCGCAGCCGCATCCGCACTTCATACTCCGTGTCCTCCTCCAGATCGAAGAGGCTTCCGGCAAACATATTGGGAGCGGTGTAGTCGAGCGAACCGCGCAGGAAGGTCTCCTCGTTCTGCAGGCGCAGAAGATCGAGCCCGCGGGACCACT
>JAFGTD010000170.1 GCA_016934295.1 Acidobacteriota bacterium | reverse complement strand
GGACCGCAGCAGACATGCCCAGATACAGTCGCTTCGCTTAACAAGCCGCCGCAGTAAAAGCTTCATGAATAATCCGGGTTAATACCGATGCCCGGAAGTGTCTAGCTGGGATTCTCTATCTTTACAGACGTCCCGCTTTTATTCGCGGCATCAGGTCCCTCTTCATCCGCGGGCAGGTTTTCATAGGGGCCCAGGCGGTATTTCTGCATGCGGTAAATGAGGACGTTGCGGGAGATGCCCAGGAAATTCGCGGCTTGCGTCTGGTTCCACTGGTTGCGTTCCAACGCTGTTACGACCAGCATTTTTTCCAGCTCCGGCATGGATACACCCTCGGGCGGGATCTGAAACACAGCCTTGCCGACCGTCAGCCGCGGAGTTCGTATTTCCTCCGGCAGGTCCTTGATATTGGCCGCGTCCGTTTGGGCGAAGATAGCCAGCCGTTCTATACAGTTTTCCAATTCACGAACGTTTCCCGGCCAGTCATAGCTTTCCAGTTTCCGAAGAATTTCGCCTCCCAGGGTGAGGGAAGGGCGGTTGTGTTTTTTACTAATCCGCTCGACGAAAAAACGGGCCAGCAACGGGATATCCTCTTTCCTTTCCCTCAAGGGCGGCAGCACCAGGGGCGCTACATTCAAGCGGTAATAGAGATCCTGGCGGAATTCGCCGGCCGCCGCCAACTTTTTCAAATCCCGGTTTGAAGCGGCGACAATCCGGACATCCACTTTGCGCGGGGTGTTCTCCCCGACCGTGTCAATTTCGTTTTCCTGGACGACACGCAATACCTTTACCTGAAGGGGCAGGGGCAACTCCCCTATTTCATCCAGCAAAACCGTTCCACCGTCGGCCGCTTCGAACTTTCCGGTTTTGTTCCTGTCGGCGCCGCTGAAGGCTCCCTTGCGATAACCGAAGAGTTCGGATTCCAAAAGGGTTTCCGGTATGGCGCCGCAATTGATAACCATGAACGGTTTTCCGTTTCGGGGGCTGTTGAAGTGAATGGCCTTGGCCAGGATTTCTTTTCCGGTCCCGCTCTCTCCCGTTATCAGCACGGTTGTGTCCACATGCGCAAGGCGTTCGGCCCGGTCCAGTACCTTTCGCATCGCATTCGAAGATCCTATGATGCCGTCGAACCTGAAGGCGGACGATACGGCTTCCCGAAGCGCGCGATTTTCGTGGATTAATTCGCTGTATTTGAAGGCATTGTTGATCGTATGGATCAGCTCGTCATTATTTACCGGTTTGGTCAGATAATGGAATGCTCCGAGCTTCATCGCCTCCACTGCCGAATCGATGCTTCCGAACGCGGTGATAATGACAACCGGAGTATCGGGCGAGGTCTGCTTGACCTGTTTCAGAACTTCCTCCCCACTGAGTCCCGGCATGTTCAGATCCGTGAGGACGATTCGATGGGAGTGTTCGGCAAAAAGCTTGAGCGCCTTTTCTCCATTTTCGGCAACCGTTGTTTTATAGCCCGCCTCGTTCAGCTGGAATTCGAGCACGCGGCGAAAATTGGTATCGTCTTCAACAATCAGCACTGTTGGTGCTTTCATACCGTTACCCCATAAGACCTTGTTTCATTGTATCACGCCGGACTCTATATGCTTAAATTGACGTTCAAACATTGAAACGTTCTAACATTCGACATTTCACCTGCAACGGTTTTTGTTATTAACGTGCAACGATGCTTTTTGTTTTTAACGTTCAACGTCAGAACGTTTAACCTGCAACGGCTTTATATTCACTCCTTCACACGTTTTTCAAGTGATGGAATCCCCTGAACGGTCCGGCTTTCGGCAAACTTCGCGCTTTCCAAAGGAAGAAGATGATCGGATAAATGAGCAGCTCCATAATTCCAGATGTAATAACGCCTCCGACCATCGGGGTTGCTATGCGCTTCATGACGTCCGCGCCGCTGCCGTGGCTCCACATAATGGGAAGCAGACCTGCCACGATGACCGTGATCGTCATGACTTTCGGACGCACTCTTTTTACGGCCCCGTCGTAAATCGCATCCGCCAGATCGTGTCGGGTTTTAAGCAATCCCTCTTTCCTGAATTTCTCGTGGGCGTGATCCAGATACAGCAGCATAACCACGCCGGTTTCCGCATCCAGTCCGGCCAGAGCGATGATTCCGACCCAGACGGCAATGCTCATGTTATAGCCGAGCAGATAGAGCAGCCAGATGGCTCCGACAAGGGAGAAGGGAACTGCAAGGAATACGATCGCCGTTTTGACGACCGATTGGGTATTGATGTAAATGATTACGAAAATAATCACTACCGTAAGGGGTATGACATACATGAGCCGCTGCTGGGCGCGCTGCATATATTCGTACTGGCCGCTCCATTGAATGGTGTAGCCGGCTGGAATTGCAACCTGCTCTTCCACGATCTTTTTGGCATTCTCCACATAGGAGCCGACGTCCACGCCCCGCAGGTCCACGTAGATCCAGGCGTTCGGCCGTGCGTTCTCGCTCTTGATCGCCGGCGGTCCGATTGCAAAACGAAGGCTCGCCAGCTCTCCGAGAGGAATATGCTGGCCGGTTGGGGTTGGAACCAGAACGGAATGGAGCATTTCCAGGTTGTTCCGCAGTTCCCGGCTGTACCTCAGGTTGACCGGATAGCGTTCCAGCCCCTCTACGGTTGTCGTGATATTCATCCCGCCCACGGCGGTCTGGATCACATCCTGTACATCGCCCGTGGTGAGTCCGTATCGCGCGATGGCATCCCGGTCGATTTCAAAATCGAGGTAGTTTCCTCCCATGACACGTTCCGCGTAGGCGCTCAAAGTTCCCGGAACCGTGCGAATGACACTTTCCACCTCCTTGCCCAGTTCCTCCAGCACATTCAGGTCCGGTCCGGCCAGTTTGATGCCGACCGGCGTTTTTATCCCGGTAGAGAGCATATCGATGCGGGTTTTGATCGGCATGGTCCATGCATTGGTAAGGCCCGGGATCTGTATGGCGTCATCCAGCTCCCGCGTCAGCTTTTCGACGGTCATTCCGGGACGCCATGCCTCTTCAGGTTTGAGCATGATAGTGGTTTCAATCATGGTAAGCGGCGCCGGATCGGTGGCGGTCTCCGCGCGCCCGATTTTGCCGTACACATGCTGGACTTCAGGGAAGGTTTTGATGATCTTGTCGGTCTGCTGCAGCAGTTCCCGAGCTTTTGTAACGGAGATGCCCGGCAGCGTGGTCGGCATGTAAAGCAGGTCGCCTTCCCACAGCGGGGGCATAAATTCGGATCCGAGTTGATTGAACGGGATTATGGTTATGGCAATAGCCGCGATCGCCCCTGCAAGAGCGAACCACTTCAGCTTCATAATCCATTCCAGAACCGGATGGTATATCCAGATCAGAAAGCGGTTAATGGGATTTTTGTGTTCGGGCGGAATCTTCCCGCGGATGAAATATCCCATCAGCACCGGCACCAGGGTAATGGAAAGAAGTGCCGCCGCAGCCATGGAGTAGGTTTTTGTAAATGCCAGCGGCTTGAAAAGACGCCCCTCCTGGGCTTCCAGGGTAAACACCGGCAAAAACGAAACCGTGATTACCAGCAGCGAATAGAAGAGTGCGGGACCCACTTCCGTCGCGGCGTCGGCTATGATGCGCCAGTGAGGCTTCTTCCCGGCATCCCGCTCCAGGTGCTTGTGCGCATTCTCGATCATGATAATGGCCGCGTCCACCATGGCCCCGATGGCGATCGCGATGCCTCCGAGAGACATGATGTTCGCATTGATCCCCTGCCGGTGCATGATGATGAAGGAAATTAGGACAGCTACAGGCAGTGTAATGATGGCGACCAGGGCGCTTCGAAAATGGAGAAGGAAGATGATGCATACGATCGCCACGACGATGCTTTCCTCCAGCAGTTTTTCCTGGAGAGTTTCGACGGCGCGCTCGATTAAAGTGGAGCGGTCGTAACCGACTTCGATCGTGACGCCTTCGGGAAGGCCTTTTTTCAGCTCGGCCAGTTTTGCCTTGACGTCTTCTATGACTTTTCGCGCATTGGCGCCGTATCGTACGACGATGATGCCGCCGACGGTTTCCCCTTCGCCGTTCCATTCCGCAATGCCGCGCCGGATCTCCGGGCCGTACTGAACCCTGGCCAAATCGCCCAGCAGAATTGGCGTTCCCTGCTTGTCCACACCCAGCGAAATCTTCCGGATGTCATCCAGCGACCGGATGTATCCCAGACCGCGGATCATGAATTCTTTCTCCGAAATTTCCAGCAGCCGTCCTCCCACGTCGTTGTTGCTGCGCTGGACGGCGGACCGGATCTTCGAAATGGGAATGTCGTAGGCGCGGAGCCTGTTCGGATCGACCGTAATCTGGTACTGGCGCACAAAGCCGCCGACGCTGGCCACTTCCGATACTCCCTGAACGCCGGTCAGTTCGTATTTCAGGTAGAAATCCTGGATGGATCGCAGCTCGCTGAGGTCGTGCCGGTCGGATTTCAGAGCGTACATAAAAGCCCAGCCAACACCGGTGGCATCCGGGCCGAGGGTTGGTGTTACGCCCCGGGGGAGTCGTCCCGAGACGTAGTTCAGGTACTCGAGCACCCGGCTTCTGGCCCAGTACATGTCGGTTCCATCCTCGAAAATGATGTAGACGAAAGAAAAACCGAAAAAGGAGTAGCCGCGCACAACCTTGGCATAGGGCACGGCCAGCATCTGGGTCGTCAGAGGGTAAGTGACCTGGTCTTCGACGATGCGGGGCGCCTGGCCAGGATATTCCGTGTAGACAATGACCTGAACATCGGAAAGATCCGGGATGGCGTCCAGCGGCGTTTGCTTCAGGGAATAAATTCCCGCCGCGATCATGAAAACCGTTGTCAGCAGCACCAGGAATTTGTTTTCAATCGACCATTCGATGACCCTTGCGAACATGCGTCTCTCCTGAAGCTAATGCGTGTGTTCCGGGGCGGGAGGATTCTCCGATTCTTTTTTTCGGGCCGCGAGCAGCTTGCTGATCGCTTCTTTCAGATTGCTTTCCGAATCGATCAGGAACTGGGATGATACGACTACGGTTTCGCCTTCGCGAAGTCCTCCGGTCACCTGGGAATACCCTTCGCCTTCGGCGCCGAGCGTCACTTCCCTCGGTTCAAAGAAACCTTTGTCCTTTTCCACTACCACCACATTCCTTTCCCCTGTACGCAGGATCGCTTCGCTGGGGATTTTCACGGCTCCCGAAACGGCGGGCACACGGATTTCCACATTTGCATACATTTCGGGGCGCAGCTTCCGGTCGGAATTTCCTATTTCCACATAAGCCGTCAGCGTGCGGGTTTTTTGATTGAGCCTCGGATTCAGGTAAATGATTTTCCCCGTCCACCGACTGCCCGGGAACGCATCCAGGGTAATCTCGGCTTTCTGTCCGAGTTTGAGATATTGAATCTGATGTTCGAACACTTCGATTTCGACCCAGACGTTTGAAAGATCGGCTATCTTAAATACATTCATGCCCGGGATCAGCTTCGTCCCTTCCAGAGAGTCGCCCATCTTTTCAATAATAATCCCCGAAGCCGGAGAGAGAATCTTCAGCGTTCGCATCGGCGTTTTCCGACCCTTCAGCTCTTCAATCTGGTCGTCCGTGATGTCCCAGTAATGGAGGCGTTCGCGCGTTGCCTCCAACAGCGATTCCGCGCGTGCAACCGCTTCTCCATCTCCCTTTGATCTCAGTTTTTCCAGGTAATTGAGAGTCGCCAGGTATTCCTGCTGGGTTGTCACCAGCGGAGGACTGTAAATTTCAAACAGGACATCGCCGCGTTTTACCGATTCGCCGATGTAATTCACATTGGCTTTTTCAATCCAGCCTTCGAACTTCGTGTTTACAGATACGATGTTTTTCTGGTTGTAGTCGAGAGTGCCGATGGTGCGTATTAGAATCGGTATCGAGCCTTTTTGAGCCTCCGTTGTTCGCACGGCAAAGTTCTGGATGAAATTGGGATCGACGTGAACGCCCGTCGCCGCCGGCTCCTCCTCCTCGTAGACCGGAACCAGATCCATCCCCATGGGCGACTTGCCGGGCTTGTCCGATATGTAATTGGGATCCATCGGCGCCACCCAGTACTTGATTTTCTTTTCCTTCGGCTTTTCCGAAACCGTCGAAGCGGGTGATTCTTTCAACGGCGTTAAATTCATATTGCATATGGGGCAGATGCCGGGGTGGTCCTGAATTACCTGCGGATGCATGCCGCAGGTCCATAGCTGTGTTCCTTCCGCTTCGCCCTCGGCGACCGCATGGCCCTGCAGGCCGGACATCATCTGTTCCGCCCAATTCCAGTGGCCCGGATTCCAGATCAGGCCGGTCGGTATGGCCGCTCCCGCGAGGAATGCCAGAACGACAGGGATCCGGATGCTCTTTTTTGACTTCATGGTTCTATCTCCTCAAACGGAATTCCTATTGCCCGTTCCATGTCTGCCACCGATTTCATATAGTCGCTGTTGAATTTCTCCAGGCTCAACCGCACATCCAGCAGTACCCGTTCGCTGTCCAGGAGATCCAGGACACCTACCTCTCCGGTGGAGTAGGCGGCTTCGGTCGAGCGCAACGCCTGCTCCGCCTGAGGCGTCAGCGTGTTTTCAAACAGGGCGATTTGCCGCTCCAGCGTTTCGATTTGGAATCCAATCGATCGAATGGAAGCGTCCATCAAGTTCACCGCGTTTCTGTAGCCTTCACGGGATGCGATTTTATCCTGGGTCGCTTCGGCCACAGCCGCATCATACTTTTTGCGGCGGATGGGAATGTTAATGCCTACGGTAAAGCTGTAGATGTTCTTGCCGTTCTGGTCGGGCGGATTCAGGAGTCCGACGGGATCGGAGCGGCCGGTCACGTTGGTGAAACCCGCGCCGATTGTGATATCAGGCCGGTAGTTTTTGCGTGCCAGGTGGATGCGCTTCTCATTCTTTTCAATTTGCAGCAGGGCGGCCTGAATCTCCGGCCGGCTTGCCCGTCCGATCCGGTACAGCTCCTCGCGGTTGATCCGCACCGCGGGATTTTTTTTCAGGAATACTTTTTCGACATGTGAATCGGAGGGGAAATCCCGCAGGGAGTTCAGGACGGCTTCAAGATCCACGCGCTGTTTTCCAAACTCCTCCAGCCGGTTCTTGTCCCGCGTGATCTCCGCCTGCAGCTTGACGACGCCCTGCTGAAGACCGACTCCCTGTTGATACCGGGCACGAGCCAGCGCTTCATAGTGTTCCAGAATGGAAATATCCTCTTTCGTAATGTCGAGGGCCCGATCGATATAGCCCAGGCTGTAATAGACCCGTTTCAGATTTTGGATGACGTCGGCTTTCTTCGCTTCATGAAGGTATCTATAAACAGCTGCTTCTTTTGCCGCGATCTTCTCCTTGTCGCTCAGCTTGCCGAACCAGGGCAGTTTCTGTGAAAGAGTAACCATGGTTGTTTGCGGCCCGACCCTGGTTTCCGGACTTCTGAGATACTGTGTAAGGCTCAACATGGGATCCGGCAGCGAACGCACCTGCGGAAGTTTTTGAAGCGCCGCCCGGTAGCGTGCAAACGATTGTCTGATTTCCGGATTCCGTTCCAGGGCTTGCTGTATCAGAGTGTTCAGCGGATGGTGGCCGTCATTGAATTCCGCTTGCACTCGAGGCGATAAATCCTTCGATTGCAGAGGGCCTGCAAGTGTCAGGTTCAACAGGCATATCGTTACGATCAGGAACCGTTTGTTTTTTCCGGTCATTATCAGCCTCCGTTATAAGGTTTATTGCAAATCGGGGACCAATGGTTTTAGAAATCGTGTGAACGAAGGAACGTATAAACGTATGAACGTTGAAAGGCATTTAAAAAGAACCTTTTAACGTTGAACGTCGAACGTCGAACATCTAACGTTGAACGGTGCAACGCTCAGCGAAACTTTAGTCCATTGTTGAATATTCAACAGGCAGTTGTTGGATTTGATACAGTGCGTTTCGACGGGTTTATTTCCGAAAATAATGAACTTGTATAATTCAATACATCGGATACCGTATAGGCAATGAAACAAAAAAAGTTCAGTGAAGACGGCAAAGAGGCCCTGGCCGGGATTGTGATGCGGGTGACTTTCCACAGCACGGAATCGGGTTTCTGCGTCCTGCGGGTGAAGGTCCGCGGCCGCAGGGATTTGATTACGCTTGTGGGTTCGGCGGCGGCCATTCAGCCCGGAGAATATATTCACGCCAGCGGCCGCTGGGACAATCACCGGGACCATGGCCTGCAGTTTAAAGCGGACTTTCTCAAGGTAACGCCGCCGACGACGGTCGAAGGCATAGAGCGCTATCTCGGGTCCGGCATGATCAAGGGAATCGGGCCGGTGTACGCCAAAAAACTTGTGGACGCATTCGGGGAAGCCGTGTTCGACGTGATTGAGCAGACCCCAAAAAAAATGCGGGAGATCGACGGCATCGGAGCCGTCATGTCGAAAAGAATCACCGATGGTTGGGCCGAGCAGAAAGCCGTCCGCGAGATCATGCTTTTCCTTCAATCCCACGGCGTGAGTACGACCCGGGCTGTCCGCATCTACAAAACTTACGGGTCCAGGGCTATTCCTCTGATTATGGAAAATCCCTACCGCCTTGCGGGGGACATCCGCGGAATCGGCTTCCAAAGCGCCGATCAGATTGCAGAAAGGATTGGGATCGAAAAGACATCCATGGTGCGGGCGCGGGCGGGGATATCCTATACACTGATGGAGGCTGTAGGGGAAGGCCATTGCGCCCTGCCGGAGAAGGCGCTGCTGGAGCGTGCCGAACAGCTGCTGGATATCCCGGTGAAGCTGCTTGCCGATGCGCTGGCGCTGGAACTGGAATCCGGCACAGTAATCGCCGACAACAGCGGGGGAAAGCGCTGCATCTTCCTGCCGTATCTGTGGCATGCCGAGAAAAATATTTCCGAGCGTCTGGGGGTCCTTTCCTTCGGAATCACGCCGTGGCCCGCAATCGATCCGCGCAAGGCGATCCCCTGGGTCGAGGGGCGATTGGGATTCACCCTGGCCGCGAGCCAGAAGAATGCGGTGGAAATTGCATTACGGAATAAGGTGGTGGTCATTACCGGAGGGCCCGGGGTTGGAAAGACCACCATCGTCAATTCCATTCTGAAAATAGTCATGGCCAAGGGAGCCCTGGTTGCGCTGGCCGCGCCTACCGGCAGGGCTGCAAAGCGCCTGTCGGAAAGCACCGGGATTGAGGCGAAAACCATCCACCGGCTGCTTGAGTTCAATCCGATCAGCGGCGGATTCAAACGCAGCGCGGAATCGCCTCTGGAGTGCAATCTGCTGGTCATCGATGAAACCTCCATGGTGGATGTTCCATTAATGGCCCAGCTATTGAAGGCTGTGCCGGATAAAGCCGCTGTAATCGTTGTCGGGGATGTGGACCAGTTGCCCTCCGTAGGACCGGGCCAGGTGCTGGCCGATGTCATCGACTCGGAGAGCCTGCCGGTCACACGCCTGACGGAGATCTTCCGCCAGGCCGCCAGAAGCAAAATCATTACCAATGCCCACCGGGTTAACCACGGAGTCATGCCGGATGTAACGGTGCCGGAGAGCGGCAGGAGCGATTTCTATTTCATCGAAGCAACGGAGCCGGAGAGTGCGGTTTCCAAAATCGTGGAGCTTGTAAAGAATCGTATCCCGCGCCGTTTCGGATTCGATCCTGTCCGGGATATCCAGGTGCTGTGCCCGATGCAGCGCGGAGGCGTGGGCGCGCGGTCACTGAATATCGATCTTCAGAAGGCGCTGAACCCGGGCAGCGGCGGAGAACCGGCGGTCGAACGTTTCGGGTACACCTACCGCGTCGGCGACAAGGTGATGCAGACGGAAAACGACTACGACAGGGAGGTGTTCAACGGCGATATCGGTTTTGTCACCGCTATCGACAACGACAGCAATGAAATCGAGATCGATTTTGACGGACGCACGGTTCCCTATGGATACGGCGAGCTCGACGAGGTCATGCTCTGTTATGCCACCACCATTCATAAAAGCCAGGGATCGGAGTACCCGGCCGTGGTGATTCCTATGATGACGCAGCACTATACGATGCTCGAGCGTCATCTGCTCTACACCGGAATCACACGGGGGGCGAAACTGGTTGTGATCGTCGGGCAGAAAAAAGCCCTGGCGATGGCCGTGAAGGGGACCCGCGACCGCCGGCGCTGGTCTAAATTACGCGAGTGGCTCGCCGGATAAAACAGGCAAAGGGTAAGGGTAGGGGCGAACCTTGTGTTCGCCCGTTTAACAATTTTAATGAAACCGCGCTGGAACGTGTTGAGTGCCGGATAGGTTGGTGCCGGTTTAACGGCGGTGTGATTTCGGCTCAGTCTATGAATTTACCGATGCGGGGGTGATCTTTTTTCAGCTCCTGAATCTGCCGGTCGTAGTGATGCAGCTTTTTCATTGCGCGGAAAACAAGGTAGGTGCCGATTACGACGAGCCCGGCGCAGATCGTCAACAGGGGAATGATCAGAGGAAGTACCCGTTGAAAGTCATAATACCGGGATGTAGTGACAAGAACTCCCAGTACGGTCAACGGCAGGACGAATACGGTGATGCCCGTGCGCATGGTGGATAAGGATGTACGCTTTTCGGCCAGCAGCAGCTGGACTTCATTAATGACGATGTTGTCCGGGTCTTCTTTTTCCATAGGCAGATTTCCTCACGGTCCGGCTGTTGACAGGGTATACCGAATTCGTTTCTGAATCTACAGTTGAAGTTATGGAGGGCATACTATGAAATCTCTTACAGAGTATCTATGGTTTCATGCAGACACACGGCGCGCCTTTTTCAACATCACGCCTCAGGTTGAGGAACTGGTGCGCAGGAGCGGAATAAATGAAGGGCTATGCCTTGTCAACGCGATGCATATTACGGCCAGCGTGTTTATCAACGACGACGAGCCGGGGCTGCACCAGGATTACGAGCGATGGCTCGAGAAGCTGGCGCCCCATGCGCCTACATCGCAGTACGATCACAATAACGGCGAAGACAATGCGGATGCCCACCTGAAACGGACCGTTATGGGCCGCGAGGTGGTTGTGGCGATTACGGACGGTCGTCTGGATTTCGGCACCTGGGAGCGGATCTTTTACGGCGAATTCGACGGCCGCCGCAAAAAACGGGTTCTCGTCAAGATTATCGGGGAATAAAAGGGAATGAAGCTTACTCCAACATCGCGGATTAAAATCATTACCGGGAGATAATTGCATATGGATCCTTTGTGGATTATAGCCGCGTTCGTCTTCGGCGCAATCTCTGGGCGTATTGGGCTGCCCCCGCTGGTGGGATACCTGATCGCCGGATTTATTCTCAACAGCTTCGGCGTCCAGGGAGGGGAACTGCTCGAAAAGGCGGCCGATATCGGAATCACCCTTCTTCTTTTCACTATCGGACTGAAGCTGAAATTGAAGAGCCTTGCCAGGCCTGAGGTCTGGGCCGGCACCCCGATCCATATGCTGATTACCGTCGCGGTTTACTGCGGCGGAATTCTCGTTCTCGGGATGATCGGGATCCGGTATTTCGATCACCTGGGATGGCAAAGTGCCCTCCTGATAGCGTTTGCGCTGAGTTTTTCGAGCACCGTTTTTGCGGTAAAAGTTCTGGAGCAGAAGAAAGAAACCGGATCCAGACATGCTGCCTGCGCCATAGGTATCCTGATAGTGCAGGATATAATAGCCGTTGTTTTCCTTGCCTTTTCCGCCGGACAAATACCCTCTCCATGGGCCGCGGTTCTGGTCCCGGCTTTATTGGGCATAAAACCGATTGTAGGCAAGTTTATCCGACGGTGCGGGCACGGCGAACTGCTCGTTCTTTTCGGTATCCTGATGACCGTGGCCGGATACAGAAGTTTTGAGCTGGTAGGCATAAAAGGAGACCTGGGAGCCCTGGTATTCGGAATGCTCCTGGCTTCGAATCCGATAGCAAATGAGCTTTCCGAAAGAATGCTCGGCTTCAAGGACCTGTTTCTTGTCGGTTTTTTCCTGAATATCGGCATTTCAGGATCCCCGACGCCGGCTGGATTCGCCGTAGCCCTGATCCTGGGACTGGCAATGGCATTCAAGCCGGGGCTGTATTTCCTCGCCCTGACCCGCTTCAAGCTGCGCGCCAGGACATCGTTTCTGGCGTCTCTCAGCCTGGCCAATTACAGCGAGTTCGGTTTAATTGTCGGGTCCATCAGCGTAGCGAACGGTTGGATCGATAGAGACTGGCTGGTGATTATCGCCATTGCCCTTTCGATCACCTTTGTTGTGGCTGCACCCCTTAATTCCGCCGCCCACCGTATTTATACACGAACGGCGGTTTCGCTCAAACGATTCGAAACGGCCGAGCGGCTGCCGGAGGATCAACCCATTGACGGCGGGGATGCGGAGATCGCCATTATCGGCATGGGAGGTCTGGGCACCGGCGCTTACGACGAAATGAACCGCCGCTACGGGAATGTCGTTATGGGGGTTGATTTTTCTATGGAAAAGGTGCAGCGGCATCGATCCTCAGGAAGAAATGTCGTCTACGGCGATGCTGAAGACAGCGACTTCTGGGAGAGAGTCGAGCCCGCCGGGAGCCGTGTCCATACGGTCATGCTGGCACTCCCGGAGGTGTCGGCCGCTTTATTTGCGGTCCGCCAGATGCGCCGGAGAGGATACCGCGGCAGGATTGCCGCATCGGTGCGCTATGAGGACGAAATACCCATTTTAAAAAACGAAGGCGTCCACGCAACGTACAGCCTCTATGAAGAGGCGGGCGCGGGATTCGCCGAGCACGTGTGCTCCCACCCGGATAATGGTCGGAAAGGGAATGTTTTAGATCCACCCAATAAATAATCCCGCACCCTCCTGAGGTATTTCGCCGATTTTTAACCGGTGTTCAGAAAATATGAAATACATACTTCCCGGAATGGGCGCCAATTCGAAAATGTACAGGGGACCGTGGTGTCAAATTAACGACAGCCATTTCATTGATTGGCCTCCGTATAAAGGCGAAACCTCAATTCCCGATTTAGCCGACAGGATGATCCGTGAGTACCAAATCAATCAAAATGATATTTTTATCGGTACTTCACTGGGTGGAATTGTCAGTTTGGCAATAGCAGAAATCCTTAAATCTCCTAAAGTAATTCTTATCGGAAGCGCCATAAATGCCGGGGAGTTTTGCCTAATGCCAAGATTATTGAAGCCGCTGGCAAATCGATCCTTTATCAGGGCATCACAATTTCTTTCATCCATTTCTAAGAGTAATGCTCTGAAAATGTATTCAAAATCCGAACCGGATTTTATCGTTTCCATGACGAAAGCGGTTTTTAATTGGGAAGGATTCAAAGGTGATTTGAAGAAGGTTGTTAGAATCCACGGTAGAAGGGATAAAATTTTCAGATGTCCGGTTGATTCGGAAATTATAGAAGATGGCGGACATCTTATTGCCATTACTCATGCACAGGAATGTATAGAATTTGTAGTGAGGAATTCCGAGTGAACCGCCTCAATTAGCCAAACGGGCGGACTCTACTGGCGTTTTTTAATGTTCTAAATTCCGACAGCTTTTATGCCATTTATCCTTCAACCGATCGCAATTTAGTTTCAACTAAACCCACGGCCTCTGGCCGTGCGACCCTGGAAGGCTCAGCCGTTCCGGCGAACGTTGATGGTAAGAGCGCATC
>JAFGTD010000169.1 GCA_016934295.1 Acidobacteriota bacterium | reverse complement strand
GCCCTTGGCTTGCTCAGGACTCATATAGGCGGCAGTACCCAGGATCACTCCCGGCTGAGTCATAGCTTCTGTAAGAGTAGGGGATTGAGAGGAGTCGATGCTCTGTGTGTCATCGGAGAACGCCTTCGCCAGCCCGAAGTCCAGAATCTTGACCTTCTCCTCGGCCGTAATCATCACATTGGCTGGCTTGAGGTCGCGGTGGATGACTCCTTTTTCGTGGGCTGCCTCCAATCCTTCCGCTATCTGGCGGCACAGTAAGAGAGCATCCTCAAGTGGCAGTGCGCCTTTGCTCAACCTTGCCTGAAGCGTTTCGCCCTCTACATACTCCAGAACCAGGAAGCGGTTGCCGTCTGCCTGCTCCAGCCCGTAAATTCCGGCGATGTTGGGGTGGTTCAGGGATGCCAGGAGCTTTGCCTCTCTCTCAAACCTTGCCATCCTCTCGGGATCACTGGTGAAAGCTTCGGGGAGGAACTTCAGGGCCACCTTGCGGTCCAGGGTCGTGTCGTCGGCAAGGTATACTTCACCCATGCCTCCCTGGCCGATTTTCTCCACGATTTTATAGTGTGAAACCGTTTGGCCGATCTCGGGCATAATGCCTCCGGGTAGAGGTCGGTTGCGTGCTGCTTCTGTAAATCTTGGTGGAACTTAGGTTTATTATATGCGGAAGAGGCAGAAGGGGGAAGTAAAAAGGCCGCCCCGAAGAGCGACCTTTCACAGGAAGTATTAATTGGAGGAATTTTGCTATTTCCTTTTACGCCGATACGCCACCAATCCCAATGCGCCTAGTCCTGTGCCGAGGAGGAGGATGGATGCGGGTTCGGGGATCGCAGCAGCTGCATTGACAACAATACTGCTGCGATAGCGCCAATCGGAACTTACGTCAAATTCATCCAAATAGAATGTTTGACCTGTTACGCCAGGAGTTAACAGCGTTTGCGTTGAAAAACTATTGCCCCCAAATGTATAAGTAAATGTCAACACATTCTTTGTTGAATCCAGTAATCTCAACATAGATATACCATCCCCAAACCAAGAAAAATTAAATGCCGCACCTTCAACAACGATGGAAGAGATGTCCACGACTTGGTTGAAGTCAAGTCTATAGCGATAAATAAGGCCACTTTTGGGGAATTCAGTCGAGTATATTTCGGCGCTTGATCCCGAAATAGCTGTTCCTACAAAATGAACCGACTGGCCCGAGAACGGTCCCAGCGGATCATCTGTCTCTGAAGTAAAAAATTCTGGATAAAAAGTCCAAGGGTCCGTCGATAAATCCCAATGTCCTCCCATTTTAGTGGTGTTTGTGGGATAGACTATGGAGGATTCGGGTTCCAGAGTAACTGTCATAATCGGATCTGAGTAACATAACGGTGAGGTGAGGAGTATTACAAAGATTAATAGGATCAGTTGTTTTTTCATTTGATTTCATCTCCATGCATTTGACACGAAAATACAAAAATACCCACAGAATGATCACATAATTATATGGGAAATGCTTACGCGCAACTCATTGGATAAGCAAATTCCATTCCAGAATTTATAAATTGAATAAATATTTAAGGTTAAGGCGATAAAACCTGATTATGTAGATGTTTAAGGTAACTGTATGATTATATCCTTACTGTAGGATTTTTCACTTTTATGCCTGTAAGTGTAAAGCAATTTAACATGTAATTCTGAAACAGCTATTCATAATGAAAGTAACTTATAGGAAAAATGAGAATTACAATAATGGATATAATATATTAGATGTGTAAAGTTTCCCGACACTATTCCACTGTTTCAGGCGTCACATCAATTGCTTGAATATTGGAAGAATCCTGAACCCTCGATTTTCAGATAAAAAAATTGCTAAGTACGTCCTTACGATCATGGCAGTCCTGCATGAATATATCCGGAAACATCAGGGGAGTAGGGGGTCACACGCCCAGCTATCTAAGATCCTATCACCCCTGTAAATTTTTGATATAGCGCGGATAGCCGAAGCGCATCCGCATGCGCCTCAGGGTACCCGCTCGGATAATGTAGCCGATTCACGGTGCTGGGGAGTTCCTAGGGAATCGTAGTCGGCGACCAGGAGCCGGATCTGGATGCAGGTGACGGAAGGGTGGGCTGGTTTCGGGACCGTAAGGTCGGAGGTTCAAATCCTCTCTCCCCGACCAGCCTCCAGCTAAAGCTTCGGCCGGCAAGCCGGAGCTTTAGCGGAGGCTGTCCGCCTTAGCCTTGCCGAAGGCGGACAAACTTATCCTCTTCCCGCTCCCGGTTCATTCCGGACACGAATTTACCTGATTACAGAATAACCTGAAGTCCTTTGCTCTGCAGATATTCCTTCACCTCCCGGACGCTGAAAGTTCGGAAGTGGAAAACCGAAGCGGCGAGAACAACACTCGCGCCGCCTTTTACAACGGCTTCGTAGAAGTGCTCCAGGGTTCCGGCTCCGCCGGAAGCGACGACCGGAACATTAACCGCATCGGAGATGGCACGGGTGAATTCGAGATCGTACCCTGCCAGGGTTCCGTCTCCGTCCATGCTGGTCGGCAGGATCACGCCCGCCCCCAGCGTCTGGCACTGTTTTGCCCAATCGACGGCATCCTTGCCGACGGGCGTGGTGCCTCCCGCAACGACAAGCTCAAAACCCGAGGGCATCTCCCGGTTGCGCCTGGCATCGATGGCAACCGTTATTTTGTCGGAACCGTACCGGCTTGCCGCTTCATTGACGAGTTCCGGCCTCTTTACGGCGGCGCTGTTCATGGAGACTTTATCCGCTCCCGCCTTGAGGACCTGCTCGATATCTTCCAGGCTGTTGATTCCGCCTCCCACGGTTAGGGGGATGGTGATGACGGCCGAAACCTGCCGTACCCACTCCAGCCGGGTTTTTCGATTCTCCACGGTAGCGGCAATATCCAGCATCGCCAGCTCGTCGGCGCCCTCTTCCTGGTAGAAACGGGCATTCTCCACCGGATCTCCCGCATCGCGGATGTCCACGAAATGCACTCCCTTTACAACCCGACCGTTTTTCATATCCAGGCACGGCATAACCCTGACAACGTCCATGTATCCCTCCTCGTAGCAGATCTTCAATGTCTGGCGAATAGTATGTTTTTGCTTATTCCTGACTTCCCTTATAATTCAAAAGCTTTATTGCCGATTGGACCTTTCTTGTCACGCAGTGAATGTATGGAAGCAACCGGAAAACGTTTAAGAAATTCCAGGTAGGTGCGAAGATCAATATTCCGGTCCCGACGGGAATTTCTCAGAGCGATAACATCCCCGTGAGTGGTGGGAAGGTCTTGACCCAGATCAGAAAGCTTCAATGATTTCTTTGATTTCATTGTATTTATCCAGCAATCCCTGCTTCTCAAAATAACCCTTAATCTCATTTCTATCAATGCCTGGAAGACGCATCAGAAACTGGATGTCCGCCATTTCCTGGAATGTCCGTTCCGGATCGTTTTTCATAGCCTGGATTTTCATTGCGGCGAGATACTCGGCGCGGGGAACGGGGATTGCTGTTTTTCCCACCATCATGTTTTTTATTGCAGAACCGAGCAGTTGCCGGCTTGTTTCGCCGGATATATAGACAAAATCGATACGCCCCTTAGCGGGATCGGTGTGCAGATGATTGGAATAGCCTTTGGAAGCATGAATTGTCTCGTACCCGAGTTCTTCGAGAAAGCGAATCAGTTTTTCCTGAACCTGAATGTCCGTGACAAAATCGAGGTCGCGGGTGGCGCGCGTCAAACCATAGGCATGAAGAGCGAATGCCCCGATTATTGCGAAAGCCGTCCCTTCCTGTTCAAAGAATTGCCCGATTTCTTTCAGTACCTTTTCAAAATTCAAAGAACCTCCTGGGAGAAGCGGGTAAGAATATTCACAAAGTTGTTCTTGATTTTTCGGACAAATTTTTATTTTATCGTCAAGTCCAGCGAGGCGCTGTTGACAGCCTTCGCTTCATAGGCGTAGGAAGGCAGTTTCATGAATTCTCCAACGGAGCTGGGCACCAGGCTGTAATACAACGTCGCCGTTATCTTTGCCGTTTGAGACGGGAACTTATCCGGAACGTTCCAGGTGTATGTTTCCAGTTTCGTTTCGCGAGGGCCGATGCGATAGTCGATATCGGTGTTTTTCTCCGTGTACCACTGGCAGATGGTCATACGGCCTTTTGGATCGAAGTAAGGCCTGCGGAAAATTCTGGAGCCGTCCGGCAGGTTGCCGTCCCGGGCAATGCCTTTGTATCCGGGGATCTCCATAATTTCCCCCATGGCCTGGTACGCGAAGGCCTGCGAATCCGCAATCGTGAATTCCTCTCCGGCGAACCCCTTTTTATCCACGGGAATACGAATCGCATTGCCCTTTCCGTCGACAACCTGAACCTCCAGCCAGAGCATTCTTTCTTCCGAAGAACCCGAAGGGATATAGTGGCCGACCTTGCCGTTATATAGCTCCGCCCGGATTACGACCCTGGATCCGCGTTTTACTTCAGGATTGTCGGCATAAAGCGCGAGATCGACGCTGCCTTTCAGTTTCTGGTCGAAATGAGGCCCATGGAATACATGATGAGCGATGTCGTCTCTTTCTTTGCCCATGGGGGTCGATTTGCCCGGGGCGTAGTGCATGTGGCAGTCCTGGCAGCGGACTCCCTGACTCCCGTAGGGCCCGGCTGCCCACTCGCGGTACGTTTCCTTGACCCATGCGCCGTATGGGCTCTGCTCGTCATGGCAGTTGGCGCACAACTCGGGACTTCCTGTAAAAGCGGAATATTCGGTTTCGTGGAACTGCGGCTCGGCATCTTTCCGGCTGCCGTATTTGACTTTCCCGGGATTGATCCTGTAGCTGAAATTATACGGCACTTCTTCCGTCGATCCGGTTATGCCGTGGCAGATGTCGCAGCTGACGCCTTCATTGGCCCGGGTGCCGGCCGCCGGCGGTTGCGGCGGTATGTCTCCGGCCAGAAACGCCACCGGCGCGTGGCAGCCGATGCAGCCCGATTTCACGTCGGCCACTTTTTCCAGTTTAAGCGCCTGTGGCAGGGCCAGTTTGAAATATTCCACATCGTCCCAGGGATGGGTGAATGACTGGGACATCAGGCTCTGCTGCCATTCCCGGTAAATTTCGCCGTGGCAGATGCTGCACTGTTTCGGTTCGCTGAAATCGTCGTAGGTGAATGTACCCGTTTCAGCGGCGTGCCGGGAAGGGAGCAGAATCAGGCATACGGAAACAATCAAAACGGTAAACAGGACTGTTCGCTTCATGGGAAACCTCCGTAGGCTCTATAGTAGGAATCCTTCGGGGTTCTTGCAATGATTTTAACCAGGATACCGTATTGTTCAGGTGTGGAGAATTGCGGCCCGGCATGATATATTTCTGGCGCAAATTCCCGTAAGTTTTGCGGAATCAAGCTTTGTCGACGGTGATGGACGGCGCGCGATATTGTATGATTCCATATAGGAAATAAATATAGGAGAGAAGCAATTTAATGAAGGCTAAACAGATCATCGTTCACGGGAAAGTGCAGGGTGTCGGATTCCGGTATTTTGTGCAGCATTCGGCCAAAAAACTGGGATTGAACGGAAACGTTCGCAACTGCCCGGATGCGACTGTCGAGATTCTGGTGGAAGGCGATGCGGCAGAGATCGAGAAGCTGATTGAAGAGGTCAAACAGGGCCCGCCTTTAAGCTGGGTGCACCGGGTAGACGTCGTCGACATTCCGGCAAGCGGCTCCCACAGTTCATTTTTAATTGAAGGATGGTGACATGGACGCAAAGAATTTAGAAGATCTTAAGAAAGCGATTCGCGAAATTCCGGACTGGCCGAAGGAGGGCATCCTTTTCTACGATGTGACGACGTTGCTGAAACAGGGATCCTGCTTCCAGCAGACCATCGACGCCTTAATGGAGCCCT
>JAFGTD010000168.1 GCA_016934295.1 Acidobacteriota bacterium | reverse complement strand
TATGTACGGTACAACAACGCCACCTGGAGCAAGCTCCACAGCCTGAGCCCGGAGATCATTGCCACCGGCGACCTGGACGGAAACGGCAAGGATGAAGGCATCTTTGACTTCGGTGCAGGCATCGGCGTATATGTACGGTACAACAACGCCACCTGGGTCAAGCTCCACAGTCTGAGTCCGGAGATCATTGCCGCCGGCGACCTGGACGGAAACGGCAAGGACGAGTGCATCATAGATTTCGGCACGGGCGTCGGCATCTGGATTAAATATGACGACGGTATCTGGAGGAAGCTCCACAGTCTGAGTCCGGAGATCATTGCCATTGGGGACCTGGACGACAACGGCGAAGACGAGTGCATCATAGATTTCGGTGCAGGCATCGGTGTGTATGTCTTTTACAACAATGCAAGCTGGACGAAGCTCCACAGCCTGAACCCGGAGATTATCGTTACCGCCAACTTGAAATAAAGAAGTGTGATCCTAAGGATTTTAGGAATTTCAAGAGGATGTTCCGATCGGACGGTGAATTCCATGGAGTGCGGCAGCTCGCTGCCGCCTTTGTTACGTTTGTATATGATGAGTCGAAGGCTGGAGCACTTGTCCGGCGTAGCCAGGCCGAATCTTCGATTCGGCCTGGGCGAAGCCGGAAGCTTCCGCACTCCAGGGAATTCGCCGCCTGATCGAAACATCCCCCTTGAAATTCCTGAAGCCGGAAATTTTGCCGCAACGTGATTAAAACAGATAGACATCAGATTATGATGAAACGAGATCCGCAATAGTTTTATTTACAATCTTTAAACGATTGTGAAAAAACTTGCTCCGCACGGAAAGAATCACTACCCTGCTTATTTACAATTTTCCTTGTGTTTTACCATGCCGAGAGATTTTATCCCATGAAGCGAATATGGTACCTCGTCGCCAGTTTATGCCTGACCGCTGTTATCGGCTGGTTTTTGTACCGGAGCGTGCCCGACTGGCGTCAGGCCGGATTGGTAATGATTTCGGGCAACCCGCTCTGGCTTCTTGCAGGCCTGGGATTCAGTGCACTCCATATGCTATTGCGCTCTCTACGCTGGCGGCTCCTGCTCATTCCGGCGAAAAGCAGGATTCCGTTGAAGAACCTCCTGTCCATGACCCTGATTAAATATGTAATCAACATCATCCCGCCGCGAATGGGTGAAATTGCGGCATCAATACTGCTGGCACGAAAAGAGAAAATTCCCGCTTCCACCGTAATCGCGTCGTCCATGTTCGAACGCATGCTTGACCTTATGGCCGTGACGATAATATTCAGCCTTTATCTGGTCTTCTTCGCCGACAGGTATGTCCCATCTTCGGAAACCGGCCGGGAGATCTTCGATATGATCCGTTCTTCGGCACTCGTGGGATTGGGTGTCGTCCTTATAGCCCTGATTGTCCTGATGCCGGTTTTGCGCAGTCATCGCTGGCACAAACGCATACCGGGAATGATCCGAAAGCATTTACTTTTCTTCCTGGACGGTTTTCGCGCAATGCAGAACCGGGCCGCCGCAGTAAATATTATCGCGATGTCACTGCTGATCTGGTTGACTATCTCCACCCAGCTATGGTGCCTTGTTCGCGCCTATATCGCTGCGTTTCCAATTGCCGGTACATTTTTAATCCTTGCCGTAACCGTAGTCGGTGTGTCGATACCGACTCCCGGAGGCGTAGGCGGGTATCAATATCTAATGAGCATCGCACTTATCCAGTTCTTCCGGCCCTTTCTATCGGGATTTGAACCTGAATCGCAGACGGCAGGCATCAGCAATGGATCATACATCGTTTCCATGGTTCCCGTAATTTTAATCGGCCTGATTCTGCTGCATCGCGAAGGCTTTACAATCGGCCGCGCCGCCAGGCTGTCTTCCGCACAAAAAGAAACGACAAATGAATCCTTTGAGTAATTTCGCTGTTTCAAGAGCGAAAGCTGTTGAGGTTTTCCAGGAACCAGCGATAGGCATTCTGTAAGCCGGTTTCCAGGTCATATTTTGGTTGCCAGCCGAGGGCCTTGAGGCGGGAAACATCAAGTAGTTTGCGTGGAGTGCCGTCCGGTTTCGTGGTATCGAAAACCAGCCGGCCCTTAAATCCTGTGACCCGGGCGATGGTTTCAGCCAGTTCGGCAATGGTGCAATCCACCCCGGTCCCTATGTTGATATGTGAAAGCATCGGCCGTGTATGGGCCGCCAGAATTTCCGGCGTCAGGTTCATAATGTGAACGACGGCATCGGCCAGGTCATCCACATGAAGAAACTCCCGCCTTGGTTTTCCTGTGCCCCAGACTACCACTTCATCCGCTTTGCTTTGTACTGCCTCGTGGAAACGGCGGAGTAAGGCCGGAAGCGCATGACTGTTTTCAGGATGAAAATTGTCATTGGGTCCGTACAGATTGGTCGGCATCACACTGCGATAGTCAAGGCCATATTGACGGTTGTAGCTTTCGCACAGCTTGATCCCGGCAATCTTGGCAATGGCGTAAGGTTCATTCGTGGGCTCTAGATGGCCCGTTAACAGAGCCTCTTCGGTAATTGGTTGAGGCGCCATTTGGGGGTAAATACAGGACGAACCCAGAAAAAGCAGTTTCTGAATCCCGGCGTTATGGGCGGCGTGGATTACGTTGCATTCGATCATCAGGTTCTTGTAAATGAACTCTGCAGGATAGGTATTATTGGCATGAATCCCACCTACCATGGCCGCAGCCAGATAAACCTCATCGATCCGAGTTTCCTTGAAAAATGACTCCGCCCGATGCTGATCTATAAGATTCAACTCCGAAAGGGACCGCCGGATGATTTCACAGTATCCCTGTGAAGTAAGTCGCCGGACAATGGCCGATCCTACCATTCCGTCATGCCCGGCCACATAGATGCGCTTCCTGTTCATGGGAGGTTCATTCCACTATTCATGATAATTATAGGTATTGTATCCGTGCCTCTTGGCCAGTGCGTCCCTTTCTGCCGACCTCAGATCCTCCCGCACCATCTCCGCTACCATCTCGTCAAAGCTGATCTTCGGAGTCCAGCCCAGTTTTTCCCGGGCCTTAGTCGCATCTCCCATCAGGGTGTCGACTTCCGTTGGCCGGAAGTAGCGAGGATCCACCGCCACGATACATAGGCCGTTCGCGTCCAGGCCCTTTTCATTTACTCCCTCACCCTTCCATTGGATGGACATCCCGAGTTCCCTCGCCGCGCAATCAACAAAATCCCGGACTGAGTACTGCACTCCGCTGGCGATTACATAATCTTCCGGATGCTCCTGTTGGAGCATCAGCCACTGCATTTCCACATAATCCCGCGCATGCCCCCAATCCCGCCTGGCATTCAGATTGCCGAGGTATAGACAATCCTGGAGCCCCAGTTTGATCCGGGCCAGCGCCCGAGTGATTTTTCGTGTAACAAAGGTTTCCCCCCGTATCGGCGATTCGTGGTTAAAAAGAATCCCGTTACAGGCATATATCCCATACGCCTCCCGGTAATTGATCGTAATCCAGTAGGCATAGAGTTTGGCTACCGAGTATGGACTGCGGGGATAAAACGGGGTTGTTTCTTTTTGGGGAATTTCCTTCACCAGTCCGTAAAGCTCCGAAGTGGAAGCCTGATAAAAGCGGGTTTTTTCCACCAGGCCAAGAATCCGGATCGCCTCCAGCATCCGCAGAGCGCCCAATGCGTCGGCATCTGCGGTATATTCCGGCTCTTCAAACGACACCGCGACATGGCTCTGAGCCGCCAGGTTATAAATTTCATCCGGTTGTACCTGCTGGAGGATCCGGATCAGGCTGGATGAATCGGTCATATCTCCATGGTGCAGGATAAAACGCCGTTCGGGCACATGAGGATCCTGATATAAATGATCGATACGGTCGGTGTTGAAAAGTGAAGTACGGCGTTTTATACCGTGAACAATATAGCCTTTTTCTAAAAGCAGTTCCGCCAGATAGGCGCCGTCCTGACCGGTGATTCCGGTTATCAGCGCTTTTTTCTCGGATTGGTCGTTTCCCATAAATATTCACGTCCTTTGCAGTCAGAATATCCCAAGCGGAAAGAGCGTTGTTTTATGCAGGGTAACTTTTATTTAGATATCACGAAACATTGATGATAGCCCAAAAATTTCTGTGCTGCTATCATTAACGATCAACGGTCTTTGCCCTTTTAAGATTGCAGCTTCCCCGATGCAATCCCGGTTCAGATGAAAAATTGCAGTCCCTGACTCCTGATGGCCTCGTATCATTCCCCTGCTTGTGGCCGACTCAAGCAACCGTTATTATCCCAATATCAAACTTTATGAACCACAATCGTAACAAACATCGATAGTTCCCTGCTGACGGAACATAAAATTCGATCCGTCAATTTCCAGAAATTATAGGAAAAGCCGGGCATCAGCTGACGGAATGAGACTCCCCCGCTGATTAAATACCTTAAAGGAGTGTGATACTTGATCCGCCCGATTTTCAATTCAGGAAAATCCCTGAGGAATTTTTCCCTGTCACGCACAAAAACAATCCAGGGCAAAGCACCGTTCGCTCCGCTCATCGGACCGGATTCAGGGATTGTCCAGTCTGCACGAGGATCAAACGGCTCATGATGAAATTTCCGGTAAATAAACCTTCCCCATAGACTGTTGGCAGGCTCCACCATTACTATTTTCCCGCCCGGCTTCAACACCCTGGCTGCTTCCTCCAGGAACCTGCCGGAATCGGGAATATGATGAAAAGTGTCGATCATCAAAAGTGCGCTTATCTCATTATCGCTAAAGGGCATATCCAGTGCCGAGAAAGTCCGGTCATTGGTGGGCAGCGGCAGGATGTCCGTACGTATAGCCTTATCGATAATCTCATTGATAAAACCACCCCCCGAACCCAGTTCCACTATTCTGCCTGCCGGTATTGCATCCAATTCCAGCTTATAAATGCCGTACCATTCCTCGTATAGCCTGCGAAGAAATTTCTTCTTCCGGATCAGCTCCCCGTGAAACAGGGTTCTTTCCGGTGAATCCAAAGGTTGCTCGATCTCGTATTTAAGCTTTTTCATCGTCGGTAATTTAATTTAAACGAATAAGAAATGCTCCTAACCTCTTATGTTTATGGATATTTAACCGTCACATCCTTGAAAATTTCAAAATATTCCGTCTGCCTCGAATTTTATTATTACCCTTTATAGCACCCCTCTTAAAGAAATACGAGAAGCATGAAAAAATCTGAAGTCATTGGATTTGAATTGATGTAAAATCCCGGCGAACGTCAGGAGTTTCAGCTGAATTCAAGCTATGAAATATCAAAAAACCGGCTCAACGGAAATACAACCTGAAGCAAACTCTAAACGATTAAAGGCACGGTTGTTCTGGAGCATTTTATCTGCCGCAATTATACTTTCAACTGCCTCCCATTGGTTGGAATATCACTACTCGTACTTCGTCAACAGCAGTCAGAAGAAGGCAACCGGCCTGAATATTTCCCGACCTTTAAAATATGGCTCCTACGGAATCTATCTTGCCAGTCCGCCTGCTGAGAAGACCAAACAACGCCGGGTAGTGTTTCTGGGAAACTCTGTATACCAAAATTGTGAAATCATTGAGAGAATGCAGATTCAAGCCAACACTGAAGGTCTTGGATTGGCATTGTTCAACCTTGCACAAACAGGCGCCGGCATTTACGACTATCTGGTTCAAATGCCGAGAGCTCTGCTGTTCGATCCTGAACTCATAGTAATTTCCTTCACAAATATGGCTTTCACCCCGACTTACGGTAATCACAGCCTTCCAAGGTTTCGTACGGACTCCGTCCAGAGTTCTTTGGATCCTTCTGCTGTATCTGTGCTTCGCCCATCTTTCTATTTGCGCGAATTAGGTGTAGAGACAGCGGTGGATGCTTTAATATCGACTTTATATCCATTCAAGCGAATCGATTGGCTTTTGCGCCATAATCTGGACGATATCATTGCATCCCACGCAGGACCTTTCCCCTCGTGGTTTAGAGGAGCATTCCCGTTGCCCCGGCTGAATTTAGCCCAGGAGTGGATAGATCGAACAGGAAGTCAACCGACGAAAGTCCCCGGACAAGCGGTTGGTTACGAAGAAACAGAGATGCTTGTACGGGAGGTTATTGAGACAGCAGACCGCAAGGACGTTTCGGTGCTATTTATACGGCAGGAGTCGGGGGGGCCTCGTTTTTCATCGCCGGACGTCATGCCGGTCATCCTGCGAATTACGGGCGACTACAGTCAAGCATCGGTTATTGACTTGATGGCCAATTACATTCCTGAAGAAATGCCCGACGGTGTTCACCCAATGGGTGCTGAAGCCCGTAATTTATATGCCGGGAGGCACTACAAAGCGGTAGTGGACACACTGAACATATTATCTCCCTTGCCGGCAGCGGATATAAATCCGGCTGTTCGGGAAGCCGAAGACTTCCAGCGAGGCACAGTCGATACCGACTTTTCCCGCTATGGAGAAGGCATAGGCGTAATAGTAACAAAAGACTCCCCTGGTTTTGTCGAATACGATTTCGATGTTGTCAATGCAGATCGATCCTATACTTTCTCGGTGAGGTATGCCGCTGCTGCGAAACGCCCCCTCGAACTAATTGTAAACGGTGAACATGCAGGTTTTGTCGCCACCCGGAAGACGGGGGGGTGGATGCCGGCTTATCAGCAATGGGAGCACACGGACATTACCGTGAAACTTAAGAAGAACTCAAATGCAATTAAACTGACACGTGACGGCCCGTTTCCGGCAGTTGATAAGATATCCTTATTACCCAACGATCAGAAATGAAGTAGGCCTAAAATACAATGCTTTTTAATTCCTGGGTATTTATCGTCTTTTTTATAGTCGTCTACCTTCTTTACTTACGCTTTGAGCGTAACAGCCAGAATTGGCTTCTGCTTTTTTCCAGTTATATCTTCTATAGCTTCTGGGACTGGCGGTTTCTTTCCCTGCTGTTAATTTCTACGCTCGTTGATTATTACTGTGGAATTAATATCTCCACATCCGCTACCCGCTACCGCAAACGTATTCTTCTCGTTACAAGCCTGAGTGTTAATCTGGGCTTGTTGGCTGTTTTCAAGTATTACGATTTTTTCATTTCGTCTTTCATAGACGTTGCGGCGAAAATCGGTTTTCACCCTTCGATACATACCATGGGATTAATACTGCCCATGGGAATATCTTTCTATACCTTCCAGACATTAAGTTACACAATCGATATTTATCGGGGAAAGCTGGAGCCTTGTAAAAATCTTCGCGATTTTGCGCTTTTCGTAACGTTCTTTCCGCAGCTTGTCGCAGGACCCATTGAGAGAGCGACTCATTTAATCGCACAGATCGTCAGCCCTCGTTATTTAAATACCCCTCAGATTCGAAAGGGCGCCTGGTTGCTGCTACAGGGATATTTTTTTAAGGTCGTTGTAGCGGATAACGCTGCAGTTATAGTCGATCGGGTTTTTGGAGCCGAAGACATAAGCGGCACGTCGGCATTAATAGGAATCTATGGTTTCGCACTGCAAATTTATGGGGACTTCGCCGGCTACAGCAAGATAGCCAGAGGTTTAGCCAACCTTATGGGTTTTGATCTTCGTTTAAATTTCAAACAGCCGTATCTTGCAACAAACCCCAGCGAATTCTGGTCGCGCTGGCATATCAGCCTATCCAGTTGGTTGCGAGATTATTTGTATATTTCTCTTGGAGGCAACCGGCGCGGTAAACGGCGAACCTATATCAACCTGATGACAACGATGTTGCTGGGAGGGCTTTGGCATGGTGCGCATTGGAAATTTGTACTCTGGGGTTTGTACCATGGATTAGTGCTGGTCATATTCCGCTTCCTTGCTGATTTTCGTGCATTCAACAGGATATCAAGTGGGTGGCTGAAACCATTCAGGATATTTCTCTTTTTCCAGATTGTTTGTTTCGGTTGGCTCATATTTCGCTGCGAATCCCTGGAACAAATCTGGACTTTTCCTGTGGCGATCTGGTCCGGGCTGGCTTTTACCCCTGTTGATAAGATCGATATTCAGGCGATTATTTTTCTTGCGGTTCCTGTTATTATTCTAGACCTTATCGAAGAATACGCCTCCTCGCTGAAGCGTCTGGTATCTGTGAGTAGTGGTACACATGAAATTTGGATTAAGTTTCGTTATGTTTTGTATGCAGTCCCCGTCGTCTATATTCTTGCCATGATTTTCCTGTGCGGTGTAAGAGGAGGAACTGAATTCATCTATTTCCAGTTTTAGGAACTACTTAGAAAAATATATGAGAGATCCGACAGAAAAAACCTACACGCGAGAACATATTTCACACTGGAACGGGCTTGCCGACAGCAATCATTTCCGCCTGGCAAAGTATTACCACAAGCGGATCGAGGAAATTCTGAAGTTTATAGTTGCGCCGAATCAGAAAGTGCTTGAACTCGGGTGCGGCAACGGAGACTTATTAGCCGCTTTAAAGCCGAAAGTCGGTGTTGGTGTAGATTTTTCGGAAGCGGCTTTGCATTCAGCAAGAGAAAAATATCCGGATATATCGTTTGTCTGCGGCGATGCGCATACGGTTGCGCTTGAGGGCAAATTTGACGCGATAATACTGAACGACCTGCTCAATGATGTTTGGGACGTCCAGGCATTATTAAAAAACATACACAAATATTGCCACAACGGTACAAATATCATTATTAATACATACAGCAAGTTGTGGCAGCCTGTCTTAGGCCTTGCCAGAACCTGCGGCCTGGCCAAGCCACTATTGCAGCAAAACTGGCTTACCCCGGAAGACATCGGGCAGATTTTGCATTTGGAGGGGTACTATGTTGTGAAAAAATATAGTGAAATACTGCTCCCCGTCAACATCCCAATCGTTTCCAAATTCGTCAATAAATTCCTTTCAAAGTTATTTCCATTTAAATACTTTAATCTGACCAATATCCAGGTTGCCAAGATTGCTCCCGAAGCCCCGGTATTTTCAGAACCCAAGGTTTCCGTCATTGTTGCCGCCAGAAATGAGGAGGGAAACATCCCCATTCTATTCAGCCGGATTCCTCAAATGGGAGCAGGAACAGAAATTGTTTTTGTCGAAGGGGGATCCACTGATAACACCTACAAAGCCATTGAGGCGGCCATAGCCGACAACCCCCGGTGCAATGCCAAACTTTTTCGCCAAACGGGAAAAGGCAAAGGCGATGCCGTACGCCTGGGCTTCAACCATGCCGAAGGAGACATTCTCATGATCCTGGATGCGGACATGACAGTCCCCCCGGAGGATTTGCCCAAATTTTATAAAGCATTGGCCGACGGCAAAGGAGACTTTATCAACGGAGTCCGCCTTGTATACCCAATGGAAGGACAGGCCATGCGCTTTTTCAACCTTATCGGAAATAAGTTTTTCAGTTTGGCGTTTTCCTGGCTGTTAGGGCAACTCATAAAAGACACACTTTGCGGCACCAAGGTACTGAGCCGCGAGAACTATCAAAAAATCGCCGCTAATCGATCCTATTTCGGGGATTTCGATCCCTTTGGAGATTTCGACCTTATTTTTGGAGCAGCCAAACAGCATCTGAAAATAGTCGATCTCCCGATTCGCTATCGAGACCGGAAATACGGCGATACCAACATAAGCCGGTGGAAACATGGACTGATACTACTTAGAATGGTATTTTTTGCTGCCCGGAAAATTAAATTCATATAACTTTGATTTATTGAGGGATACCGTGCAGTCCAGTCGTGCAGAAAACGAAATCAGGCATGGGAAGTATTTAGCCGAAAGCGATACCGAACGGATATGGGGCTGGGGTACGCCTGCAGGACGGCTGCGTGCCCTGCGAAGAGCCGGCATTATCATAGACTCCGGAGGTCTTCGCCCCGGAATGAAGGTATTGGAAATCGGCTGTGGTACCGGAAATTTTACCGAATTATTTGCAGCATCAGGTTGCAACATAGTAGCCGTTGATATTTCTCCCGATCTGCTTGAAAAAGCGAAATTACGTATGCTTCCATCCTCTCTTGTACAGTTTGTGGGAATTCGCTTCGAGGAAATAGGAAGCCGGGGCCCCTTCGATGCCGTCATCGGCTCCAGCATTCTTCATCATCTCGATGTTTCGGACGCTTTATTAAAAATTTTCAAACTATTGCGCAGTGGAGGCAAATTATCCTTCGCAGAACCCAATCTTCTCAATCCTCAGGTATATCTTGAACGAAGATTTTCTCATTGGAAGTGTTTTTCACATATATCGCCTGATGAAACAGCTTTCATTCGCAAAAAACTCTACGGCTTACTTAATGATACAGGCTTTATGGATATTCGTATTAAACCCTTTGATTGGCTGCACCCTTCAACCCCGAAGGTTTTAATACCTGTTATCAGCACATTGGGTACTATCCTTGAAAATATTCCATGTATTAAGGAATTTTCAGGTTCACTGGCAATTTCGGCTAAAAAGCCGTAATGATTTTTGCGAATTTTTGAAAATTATTTATTTCACACTGTTATTATATGATTTCCCTATCAATTATTACAATGAATTCATAGATTGAGCATGATTAAAAATAAATTATATTTACATTGCGGTGCACATAAAACGGCTACAACCTCCCTGCAGATTTTTTTCCTTGAGAACATAAAATTCCTTGAAAACCATAATATTAAATACATTAGTATCGAAGATATTAACAATCAGAATTTGTTTTCTTTCCTTCATGGAAAAAATAATATTCAGTTAAGTGAAGTGGAGAACCATCAAACTTTTTTTAAAAATATCATCAGGGAATCAAATACAAGCAGCTTTCTAATATCACATGAGAGTATTTTATCTTTTGCCGGAGATCCTACTAAAGGAAGAATATATCCTACATTCGAGAAAGGTCTTGAACGATTACATCTCATTAATATATTTGATGAGATCTCATTTTTCTTCTGTTTTCGCGAACCTTCAGAATTTTTACATAGTATATATTTACAAAATCTTTGTACAACATATTCAGGACCTTTCGATTTATATTTACAAAAAGTTGACTTTATGAATTTAAGCTGGCTATTTATTCCGGATGCGTTTGAAAACCTCTGGAAAGATTCAAATGTTACCTGGCAGTTATTTGAAATTATAAATTCCAGGGGTTCTGAATATTTCTTAAAAAGCTTTTTTGACTGGCTGGAAATACCTTTTAGTGATGAATTTAAACTTCCGGTTTCAAATGAATCATTGTCAATTGTAGCCGCGAACATGTTGTCGGCATCGGGCCTTACGCGTAAAAATATGTGTTCCGATACCAGAAAATCTCTTCGTAGATTTTTAAAATCCCATTTTCCCGCTTCAAAGTACGGTAAAGCAAATTATCTTAATGAAAATATTTGCGGCGATATTCAAAATGCCCTGGAAAAGGACAACCGTAAGCTTTTTAAACGTTTATTTGCTCCTGATGATATTAAATTGTGGGGATATAGTTGATTCTTATATTTTTTAATTCGATCAGTGTTTTGTATGTTTATTTTTATGCTTCATTAACCCGGACTATTCATGAAGCTTTTACTGCAGCGGCACAGACGGGCATGTCTACTGCGTTGCGCTTCTTCAGACTCCTCGACGT
>JAFGTD010000167.1 GCA_016934295.1 Acidobacteriota bacterium | reverse complement strand
TATCGGCCAGGGAAAGGGCAGCCGGGAGCTTTACGAGTATCTGATTGAAAACATCGCCGACATCGGCCCTGATGTGCTGGCCTTGCATTACTGGCTGCCGGACATGCCTCTGACAAGGCGGTTATGCGACGCGGTGGACGCCTGCGCCGACAGGCCGATACTGATCGCCGATGCGGCTTCCATGTATTCGGCCAAGGCGGCGGGATTGGCAAGGAAGTTCGATGTCTTCACTCCGGATGCTTCGGAGCTTGCGTTTCTGGCCGATCCGGCGGCCACACATCCCGCGTACATAAAAAAGCATCTTTTCAATATTGAAGGGAACCGGACCGGGGAACTTATTCAGATGGCCTATCAAAATGAAAGCGCGGCAAAGTTGCTCCTGGTAAAGGGATCCGTGGACTATGTGGTTGAAGACGGGAAGATACTGGACACCATCGCGGAACCCGACGTGCCGGCCATGGAGGCCATCGGCGGCACCGGCGATACCATCACCGGTTTGATTGCGGCTTTTGTCGATGCAGGCCTACAACCACCCCCGTCCGCAATGCTCGCCGCCCGCGCGAATCGTGCGGCGGGTCAATTGGCCCGGGCGACGCCCGCAACAAAGATCAGCCGGATTATTGAGCGTTTCCCGGATGTTTTTAAGGCAAACCTTTGCAAGTGGACCGGAGTTTGTATTGTGGAAGGAGCAAACGATGATTGAAATTGATGTTCGAGGATTTTCGTGCCCCATACCCGTGGTAAAGACTCAAAAGGCGATGCAGGACAATCCGGGCGAAGAACTGGCCGTTCTGGTGGAAACTGAAGTGTCCAAGGAGAATGTGTCCCGTCTTGCCGAAAGCCGGAAATATTCGGTAGAAGAAAAAACCGTTTCGGGCGACGAGTATCTTTTGACTCTCAGGCCGCCGCAAGAATGACTCGGTTTCGGAGGCAATTATGCAGAGCAGTGAAAAACCACGCCTGAGCCAGACGGTCAGCGGCGCCGGATGAGCCTGTAAAATAGGTCCGGGAGATCTTGCCGAGGCGCTTGCCGGTATGCCGTCAATATCGGATCCAAACCTGATCGCAGGAATGGAAAGCGCCGAGGATGCCGGTGTATATAAACTTTCGCCTGATACTGCTGTAGTTCAAACCGTTGATTTCTTCACGCCGATTGTCGACGACCCGTACGATTTCGGACGCATCGCCGTCGCAAATTCCTTGAGCGATGTCTATGCCAAAGGAGGCCGGCCGCTGACGGCTTTGAATATCGTGTGCTTTCCTCTTAAGACTCTGAATATCTCCGTATTGCGCGACATTCTCAGGGGCGGCCTGGATAAGATGAAGGAAGCCGATGTTGTCCTGCTCGGGGGACACACTGTCGAGGATCAAGAGCTGAAGTACGGCCTGTCCGTCACGGGAATAATTCATCCGAACGATGTAATTTTCAATAACAGGCCGAAGATGGGCGACCTCCTGATTCTGACCAAGCCGCTGGGCACCGGAATTATCAGCACCGCCATTAAGGGAGATATGGCCGGGGAAAAAGCCGTGTTCCGAATCACGCAATCCATGTGCGCTCTAAACCGGAAAGCATCGGAAATGATGCTGTCGGAAAATCCCAGCGCCTGCACCGATATCACCGGATTCGGACTGCTTGGACATGCCTCGGAAATGATCCGGAGCGCCGCCTTCTGTATGGAGATAGATTCTGCGGCGATCCCGTTTTTTCCCGAGGCCGTTGCATTATCCGAAACGGGGATGGTTCCGGGCGGACTCCATCGCAACAGAAATTATCTTAAGGATGTGGTTGAAATTTCAAAGGGCGTTCCCCGGCATATGGAAGATATCCTTTTCGATCCCCAGACTTCAGGCGGCCTGTTGATATCCCTTCCCGAAAAGAATGCCGGTGCGCTGCTGGGCCGCATGCGGGATCACGGCATCAGGGAAGCGGCCATCGTCGGGGCGATCGTTCCCGGCCCTTCGGGCAGGATAATAGTCCGCTGATAATCCGGGTTGAATCATCCATTTTCCCTGCCGCATCCTGAATCATCCCGGCACGCTTCTCATCCGGCGTTCATGGAATTCCATATTTTTACGGCTTCCAGTACGCCGCGGGCAATGCGCCCCGGCCTTTCGCCTATTCCGCTTATCTTTGCCCGGGCTCCGCGCGGGTCCACTTCGATAACCTTGGTTTTTTCGGCAACCGGCACGCCGTCATGCGTTAAGCCGCGCAGCATTCCGTCAATGTTTGCGCGAAGAGGTGTATCGTCGATGCGGGCTATTTCCTTTCCGGAGACAACCATATCTCCAACATTCAGGTTCGTACGAAAAATGCCCGCAGCGGGTGCGTACACATAACGATCCCGTGCATGACCGGCTATTTTCTGAGGCTCCCCTTCCAATGGACGGGTCGGACCGTTCCAGATGACTTTCCCAAGCTCTTCATTCCAGCCGGTCTCCACGGCAGCATGCACTGTTTCGCCTGCAGTGAAATTCGGCCCCAAACCGACTGTAAGAGGAGCAAGGGTGATTTGAACCTCCGGCTGATGGTGTTTCCTCATACGGGCGTCTATCAGTATGTCCGGTTTCAGATCGTCGAGGATATTCGGCAGCTCCAAAGTGGTTATCGGCAGCAGGTCATGGCTTCCCAGACTTGAAATCAACTCCGGGATATTATTGATATGCTGTGAGTTCACACCGGCCAGTGTTGAAAATCCATTAAAGATTGCATCACAGAAAGACATTTTCCTTCGCGTGGCGCTGGGTTGGGGAGTGTCGTGCATGATGACGGGATAGCCATTTTCGAAGAGTATGTGTGCGACGGCGGAAGCGACATCGCCGCTGCCGCGTACAAGAATAATTTTTTTCATGAAGCGATATTAACAATAATCAACATTTTTCACCATAATGTTATTTATAAATTACATTGTATGATATAAAGACCATCGGTGAGTTGATCGGCGATTTGAATATCACATATGAGGCGCTATGATAAAACTGATTTTCAATATTGGCCTTACCTTATTGCTGCTGTGGGGCTGTCCGTTGTTCTGCGCGGCTGATAAAGCTGTTTCAAAACCTGTTCGTGCCGCCGTTATCGGAGGCATGACCATGACGCCCCTGTGGGGTGAGATACAGGAAAAATTCGAGGTGGAAACCGGGATCCCAATCGAGGTTGTGGTAACAGGAGAGAAGCCGGCTCTCGCGCGTGCCATGAAGGAAGGCAGGGTTGATTTCCTTACAATGCACTCCAGCGACACAACCACCAATCTGGTGGCCGACGGATGGGCTCGCGACCTGCGTCCCTGGGCAAAGAACGATCTGGTTATCGTCGGTCCCGTCGACGATCCGGCAGGCATTTCAGGACTGCGGGACGGGGCGGAAGCCGTCAAGAGGATCGCCGAAACGAACTCGAACTGGCTCGACTTTCTGTCCAACGGTCCCAGGGAGACTGCGCACACTTTATTCTCCAGGGCCGGGGTGCGCATGATCGGGCCGTGGGTGCTCAAATATGAACACACGGGTACAAAAAGCATCCTGCACTACGTAGCAGGCAAGAACGCCTACATGATTGTCGGCAGAATGCCCGTACTGTTCCGTAAAATGGATCCCGACCCGGACGTAAAAATCATGGTCCAGGGCGATCCGAACATGCGCCGCCCCTATATGGCGATGGTTGCGAATCCGGAAAGGTTCCCATCCGCTAATTTTGAAGGCGCTGCAAGACTTTCCGACTTTTTGCTTTCAGACAAGATACAGAATTTCCTGGCTTCCTACGATGGAGGCATCGGCGACGGGATACCGATATTCATCCCGGTTCGATCCTCGCGCTGAACATCAATTCCGGTATCGGTTTTCTTGAACGAGTTGATGCCTAAAGGGAGTGGCATTTATTTAATCCTCAACTTCGGAATTCAGACTGAATCTTTGGACAATAACTACAGGTATCAATAAAATGCTCTCTGACTATAATCATAAAATTTTAGCCGCAAGCAGCCTATTCATTTTGATTGTTCTTCTGGGAACAGCCACGTCAAAAGCACAGAGCAAACAGCTCTATATCTGGCTGGAGGATCTTACTTACCTTCAGAATGCTTCTTCAACACGCCTGGCGGAGCGGCGGGCGGAAGTGGCTCAGATTTACTCCGGGATTGAAGTCTGGCTGAAGCTTCACGCCGAATCAAATGTTTCGCTGCCCGCCGCCCCTCCAAAACCCTGGAATGCCGAACAGGTGCAGGAAATGGTTGCCGGTATGCGTGAAACGGTTCAATCCCTGCTTGAGCAGGACTCGGGTCGAGCTTTTGAACTGGGCCCAATGGAAATCACCGTGACCGCGGATACTTCTCCTTTGTCGCCCGTAATTTCCAGCCTCAGCCATTCCGAGCTCAGGAATTTTAATGCCGTGGATCTAACCCGATCCCTCCCGTACCTTCCGGGCATCGGCGTGGATCATAATTCAGCCAGCGGGCGGATGGGAATCATGCTTCGCGGGTTTGACACGCGGCAGGTCGGCCTCTATATGGACGGCATACCTCTATACGTTCCATATGACGGCTTTGCCGATATCAGTCGGTTTCTGACCGGCGATTTGAGTGAAATCGACGTTGCCAAAGGGTATTCGTCTCCACTGCTGGGACCGAACGGCCTGGGAGGCGCAGTCAACCTGGTTACCCGACAGCCGAGAAAGAAACTGGATGCCGACGCCGCCGTCGGAACCGGTTCGGGAAACAGACTGGAATCGCAGTTGCATCTGGGTTCCCGGTGGCGCCGATTTTTTGTCCAGGGAGGCATGGACTGGTTCCAGACCGATTATTTCCCCGTCTCCGGAAAATTCATTACCAATGAAATGCAGCCGGGATACGATCGTATCAATTCCGATCGTCGCGATGTGAGATACAACGGGCGCCTGGGATGGACTCCGCGAGAGAATGATCAATACGTTTTGTCCTACTCCAATCAAAAGTCCGATTACGGAGTGCCTCCATATTCGGGAACGGATACGGAAAACAACAAACCCAAATACTGGCGCTGGCCTTATTGGAAGAAGGAGATTTACTATTTCAATTCCAATACCGACCTGGGAGCGACAGATGCGGTCAAATTCCGCGCTTACTACGACCGCTACCGAAACAGTATGACCGGATTTACGGATGCTGCCTATTCGAGCGTGTCCAGCATCGCGCCCTACGATGACTATTCCGTAGGAACTTCAGCGGAATTTTCTACACGAAGAGTCTCAAGCCACTCCATGAGCGCGTCATTTTTTCATAAGGAGGACATTCACAAAGAAAGCGGAACCACCTATACGAACACCGCGGTATTCACGCAACCCTGGAGAACACATCACGATCGAATCATTTCAATAGGCTTTCAGGATGTTGTCACTATTTTTCCCCGTATGCGCGCAACTTTAGGATTCAGTGCGGACCACCTGGATGCCGTTAAGGCCGAGGATCTTATAACAACAATTACCGGCAGCGGGAAGAATGCCGTAAGAACGTACTCGGTCGAACCCTTCAGTTGTGAAGGCTCCGATTGTCTCAATCATATTTGGAATTACAATCCACTGGCATCGATTTCCTATTCAATATCTGAAGGGAGTTCTTTGTTCTTTTCCTTCGCGCAGAAAAGCCATTTCCCAACGCTAAAAGACCGGTATTCCTACAGGTATGGGAGGGCGATACCCAATCCTGCTCTCCGGGCGGAACACACAAGGAACTGGAGTTTGGGGTACTCACACCTTTTCGGCCTGAATACGATGCTGCAGGTGGATCTATTCCGAAGCGATGTATACGATGCCATCCAGAATGCAATTATCCCGGCCGAGTATGAGGATCAGTGTCCGTCGATGCCTGACGGTACATGCCAGCAGGCTGTGAACATCGGCAGAGAGACTCACCAGGGAGTGGAGCTTGCCCTTCGCAGCAATCCCATTTCCCGGCTGACCGTAAACATGAATTACAGTTTTCTGAACTGGACCGTTTCCGGGCCATCCAATATGTTGAAGGCATATCCGGTTCGCGCCCCAAAACACAAGATTGTCGCCACTGCCGATTTGGTCCTGCCTCGTGAAATTCTTTTGCTGGCCGCCGTCCGTTATGAAAGCGGAACATTGACTGTCAACGATTCCGGTACGGTAGCCCCGGCCTCCAAATTTGCCACCGCCGACCTTGGATGCATCGTCCCTCTGCATGTCGGACTGAGCGCGCAAACAGGCATCCAGAACATCTTTGACCGGGATTACCACTACCGCGAGGGATTTCCGGAACCCGGCCGCAACTGGCATTTCAACATTCGCTATCGTTTTTAGTCTCTGAATCCGCCCTTACCTCTTTCCCGGAGAACCTCAACCGCGTCAGATATATGTTGCCTGGGATAAATACAATGTCTGGTATCGTGCCCGCAGCGCCGCCGCCTCGCGTGGAAGAAATGTGCTGGAGGAAAAATACAATCTGGAAGACGCCCTGGTTGTTGCGGGTTTCTTCAATGCATTCATCAGAAATGCTCATATCGTCAAGATGGCTAACACGGCCCGGTTGGTCAATGTGATTGCTCCCATCTTTATCAATGAAAATGACAATAGGCGGTTTCATTTTCCCCAGCTTTCGGCGTTTTTACGGATTTCATAATGTGCGAACATTTTCCCCATCATTGGACTGGCGCCTTTTGTTTCAATTCTTCAAACCAGTTTGTGGCGATGATGATTTTGTTGAGAATTTTCCGTCTTAATTCTTCCTCCAGGGATTCGGAATAGGAATTATCTGGCTTCTTTGCTATCTTTCCGACCGGAAGTCATTTGTTTAAGGGATAAAATCAAAATCCTCCTCAATTGCATTTATGAATTGTGAGGCAACCGTTAGATGCCCGGCTTCAGTAAGGTGGATGTCCGCAATTGGTGCCGACAAATCAGCGTACAGGTATCCAAGATAGTACGGGTAATTTGAACCAAAGTTATAGCTGTAGCTGTAATTCGGCCAAGAACCCGTGTAGCCGAATATTCCGTTGATACTGTAAAGCGTATCAATATAGTAAATCGATGCGGCAGGATATATTGTTATGGTTTCCAGTATCGCCGACATAATTAAGTCATTGATCAACATCACAAACGGCGCCGCATCGTAACCAAGGTCTACTAGACAGGGTAATGGATTGTAGTATCCCATTACATAAATGCGGACATCCGGATTGGCACTCAAGGTATTCAGCAAAACGGTTTTTATGTCATCCTTCATGGCAAGACCGCCGCCGGCAAGGATATAGTTCACAACTTCCTGCAGGGCTGCCAATGCACCTTCAATCGTTAATTCCACCTCGCCTGCGACACAGGCATCAAAATAAGCATACAAGGGACCAAGCAAATCGTTTGCCCCTATTGTCAGCGTGACGATCTCCGCCTTTTTCAGTCTTTGGTATCCATCCGCTTTTGAAGTTTCAACCGCCAACTGACTTGCCGTATTACCGGATATACTGTATTTTTCATCGAATTTACCCAAAACACCTAATTCTTCCAACCACGTGGCAATCATGTCGGTATAGCCGTGATCCGAACCTTCTTCCCAACCTGGAAGCTGTCCGGGAACAGCACGCACTCCTGCTGCACAGGAATCCCCCATTGCCACATAGTCAATCTTATTCGGCGAATTTGTAGAAGCGAATGCAGGAGTAGATGTTATTGTAAATAAAATAAGAATCAAAATCTGCGCTAAAACATTTTTTAGCCTCAATTTCATAATAACCCTCCCTTTCCATATTCAAATTTTGTTAGTGTCTATTATGTAGACTTCTCCCATACCGCCCCGGCCGAGTTTATCTATAATTTTATAACGGTTATCTTACTCTCGCAATATTTGCTGCCATAGTCCTCTACGCCTTCTACACATCCCTCGGGGGCCGTCCGATGTTCGGCACACCCCGACTCGACGACTGACGTCTGCCGGCGGCAGCGTCATATCCAAACGTGGCAATGCCCGGATAATAGGAAATCGTATCTAGTGAAATATATTTTATATAGCTCCGCTAGACCCATTCCGCATATGCGCACCCCACTTCCACCCCTTCGGAAAATTGAAGCGGTTTCTCGAATTTCACCTTGCCGGAATTCAAGTTGCAATTCAGGCAGATGTTTGAATGAGGCAGGTGAGAACAGGGAAGGGCCGTTTGCCTAACACCCTGTTGTAGGAGGCGTGCCGGGAAATTACTCAGTTATGGCTTCGTCCGGGAAGGTAGTGATGGATTCCGTAATCGAAACAAAAGCAACGACCATTCTGGAGTTCATCCACGGCCTTGAAGACAATCTGTGGGTAACCTTCGAAAAAGATACTAGTGCCGCCTGGCTTTATGACCGTATCGAGAGCAGCCACATAGAGCTTCGAGTCTATTTTGATTCTGAAATCAGTTTAGCTACTTTGGAATCCTTGTCCACCGGTTCGATAAAGACAACATGGGAAGCATTCAAGATCATTCGGTCAGGTCCATGCGCCTCCTGGCCGCGCCGAATCAGTACGTATGTTCTCTCCCCGTCATCTTTATTCTGGGCCGGTTGCACGTAAAAGGCATTATCCAAGACCGGGTACGGCGTTCCCAGTCCTTTCAGTTCGCCAAAGAAAACTTGACCGTTGGTGAGGAGCACGGCAACATAGCCCGAGCTGGACTGAACCAATGCGTCCGCTTTGGCCTCTGTATTCCGGGGCGTATTTGAGGCACAGGAAAGCGTCGAACAGGCCGATATGATGACCACTGTAATACTGGCTATTACGAGAAGCAGACGAGTGATTCCGATTGGAAGGCGGTTTTTTCTGGCGACCGCGAATGGATTCATAATTTCTTTCTCCCTTTAGAAGTCAACCGTCGCATGCCGGCCAGCCCCAGGAGACCCATACCCACCAGGAACATGGACGCAGGTTCCGGTATGGGAGCCGTTGCCCCATTGTAGGCGGTGTACGTGAACTGCTCTCCCTGTATTTCGATATCCGGCAAATCCAAACCAAAATGAATCGGAATGGGAAGAACCGGAGTTTGCCAGTCTTCATCGATCAAGGTGCCGCCTATCCCCAAAACAGATACCCCAAGCGCCTCTATATTCACATTGAGTGCACCGTATATGGAAGTATTATTATCAATATCAATGCCTTCCAACAAGTAGGTGGGAGTGATGTGGATCTCCGATAGCCCCTCCGGGAACAGCAAATCTGCGGATTCGCCGATTCTGAATGACACTTCCTGTCCGGTCTCTTCCACGAGAAGGCTGACAAGAAAGTCGCTCGGCTCCGGATTGTGCATCTTGAATTCCTGCTGGATGCCGAACACAGGACCTATGTTCAGCTGGAGAGCTGTTACGGAGATACACGCCCCCCCGCCTGCGGGACAAAGTTTATAGGACAGTCCGATCGGCAATCCCTCCGCTGCAATAACTATAGCGGCATTAAGAACATCTGCGCCAAGATAGAGTACGTCGGCACTACCGGTGGCCACCACCATATCCGCATCCGGCACTCCTATAGTATTGATATTAGGGAGGTTGATCTCAATTTCGCCGATATGAACGCCGTATGCCCCGACAGGAGTATTTGGAGGATAGGTTATATTAATTTCTTTTCCTATCGTATATGGGACCTGAATCCCGAACAATTCCAGAGCGTTGTTACTCTCCGCATTGAATGAGAAGAGTTCAAGTTCGGTGTCAAGTCCGACGAAGTCGCCTGTATGAAAATCTTCTATATAATATGCACCGTATTCTCCATATAAACTCGCGTGCGCTTCGAGTGTCACGTTGCCCTCTATCTGGAAGGTGGGGAAGCAGGTAGTCAGCGAGCCCGGCTCGAGATTGATCGCCGAAGTGACACTGAAGGTCTGGCCCGGCGATAGGGAATCGGGAAGTACGAGGTCGAACGTAGCCGGATAGCTCGCATTCAATGATCCTGCATCCGCGAGTATCTTGAGTTCAAAACCCACCTCGCCGGAGGTTGCTCCGTATACGTCTACTCCCCAATACCCAAGAATCCCGAGGTCAACCAGCCCATCGACGATATGCCCGTTCCGGCTCCAGTCTTTGGACCAGTAGTACGGGTCGCTCCACTTGTCCCACTTGGCAGCGTCACCCGATCCCCACATGCTATGGTCTTCTACTTCGAACAACACATTATCGGAAATAGTATCAGCTTGACTTTCCGGCGCAGCCAGGAGGCAATAAACCATGATGGCCAGAATGGCGAAGATCGACCAATACTCTCTTCGGATCCCAATCGGTGAGCTCATTTCTTTACTCCTTTCGAACAACTGCTTTTGAGAAGTACTTCCACAATACTTTGTTATGGGAAAAGCTGATTGCCGTAGTCCGATATACATGTTATATTTCCTATTTATTTCTTCTAACATGCAAAATAATTTGTCCGTTTCTTTGCTCCCACCTGTAGTAAAATCGAGAAATCATCAGCTTGTTGAAAGCGATACGGTTCGCGAATACCTCCTTGGATGAGACGGAGTCTATCGAACCACTACGGGATTGTTAATTAAGCTGTCGGAGGTTTTTAGAAGGATTTGGAATGGGTTTTGAAAGCCTATTGGATCTGAACGAACCAAACCTTCGAATCCCTAAAAAAGTACGCAATATTTATTCCTTAAATAAATTATAAGGATTCAAATTTGGCTAAGTACTTGGGCGAAATGGCGATACGCTCATTTTGTGTGCACTTAATGATGGAACGATAGGAGCCTTTTATTTAAAAATTGTAAAATTTCCTTACATGCATAAACAAATGTTCGGCGATTCTTTGGTATTAGTCCTTTTATCAACAACAACTTAGATCATAAGTATGGCTAAGGTAAAATATTTTGGCACAGTGTAAAGAAATCCGACATATTTTCATGCTGAACCTCGTCACAGCCCAAGATAAATGTTAAATGCCAGAGGATGAATCCTTTCTAGCCTATGAGGAAAACAAACGGCCATTAACCCGGATTATTCATGAAGCTTTTACTGCGGCGGCGTATCTGGGCATGTCTGCTGCGGTCCCAATTTATGCTTGCATAAATTG
>JAFGTD010000166.1 GCA_016934295.1 Acidobacteriota bacterium | reverse complement strand
TAATGTCGATGCCTGATCAAGGCGGCGCCAAGGCACCGCACTCCAAAAACCGCCGCATATCCGATAACCTTGGAAGTGCGGGAGCTTGCTGCCGCTTTCGTAATGTCGATGCCTGATCAAGGCGGTGCCAAGGCACCGCACTCGTGCGCCCGATCAGTATTTTTTCCCCGATCCGCCGAAAATCCAGGAAAGATGCTCCATCCCGACGCGGAGAGCCTGTTTGAAGGTGCTGAAATCGCTGAGCAGCATTTTCAGATACGTCAAAGCCGGGCCCGGGCGAAGAGCCCATTCCCTGAATGCGCGCTTCTGCCAGAAGGCCAGGTCTTCCGGGGAGAGGTTCCCGTAGTTCAGGACCGTCTCCTTGTCCATGTCCACCTCTTCCCACCGGGTCCCTTGGCGGAACCAGCCTTTTTCAATCACCTCGAAAAAGAAAGGGGTTCCCGGGTAGGGGGCCGCTATATGAAACAATGCAATGTCGAGCGGCAGCTGTTTGGAAAGTTTGATGGTCTCTTTAATGGTCTCTACGGTTTCCCCGGCAAGACCGATTATGAAATATCCCCAGTTTTTTATCCCGGCTTTTCGGGCCCATGCCAGCGCCTGGTGGGCCTTCCGCGGATCGGCGCCCTTGGCCGCTTTCTTCAGGATGGTTTCATTCCCGCTTTCGATGCCCCAGGATATCATCCAGCAGCCGGCCTGTCCCATGCGGGCCAGCATTTCCTCGTCCACGTAATCCACGCGGCTGTTGCAGGTCCAGCGGATCTTCAACCCTTCCTTTATTATGAGATCGCAGATTCCCATCACCTGCTCCCGGTTTACGGTGAACAGATCCGCGTACATGTGGATGTTCCGGATGCCGCGGTCGTAGAGTATGCGGAGTTCCCGGAGGATGCGTCCGGGGGACAGCAGCCTCACGGACCACCCGTAGGAGACGTGCTTGATGCAGAACTTGCAGCCCGCCGGGCATCCCCTGCTTGTGAGGACGAAACAGAACGGGCCCTTCATGAGCGGCATGCGGTATTTATCCAGAGGTAGGAGGCGGTACAGGGGCAGAGGCAGGTCGTCCAGGTTCGGGATAAACGGCCTGTCGGGATTGCAGATAATTTCCCCGCGGCGCCTCCAGACCAGCCCCTTGATCCCCGATAATTCCGATGCCTCCAACCCGGCGCCTGCTGCATCCGCCTGCCAATCAGGATCCGTATCCTTGAAAAGCCGGGCCAGCCGTTCCGGCCGCCCGGCCTCTCTGTTTTCCAGCCTGTCGACCAGTTCCCGGAGTGTGAGTTCGGGCTCTCCCCGGAGGATGAAATCGAGGGCCGGGTAATCGCGCATCGTTGCATAGGGCATGGGAGTGACGTGGGTGCCGAAAGCGATTGTGAGGGCTCCCGTGCTTTTGGCGAGGAAGACGCCGTACATGTCGTTGGTGAGTGTGGGCGCGGTGGCCTGGGTCAGGTAGTATTTCGGCGAATAGTTCCGAAGGACGGCTTCAAAATCTTCCCAGCCCATCCTTTCGGCAATGGCGTCGATAACGGCAACCGTGTAGTCGGGGTGGAGCATCGCAGCCAGTTGCGCCAGGGAGCACTGCGGCCAGACCATTTCCTCGCGGCTCCGGCGCCCCACGCGGTGCTGGGTCCGGATCCAGATCCCCCCGTCCGGTGCGGGCGGGTTGACCAGCAGCACGTCGACGGCATCCCCGGATCGCGCTCGCGGAATCCTGTCGATAACCGCGCCGGCATCGGGGAACCCGGAGGAGCGGACCGGTTTTAATGGCCCCGTACCTAGATTGTGTTTGAGATTCTCCGTGTTCATGATGGGGAGTGCGGCAGCTTGCTGCCGCTTTCTTAATGTCGATGCCTGATCAAGGCGGCGCCAAGGCACCGCACTCCAAAAACCGCCGCATATCCGATAACCTTGGAGGTGCGGCAGCGTGCTGCCGCCTTGGTAATGCATCGATAAAACGAAGGCTGGAGCAAGCTCCAGCACTCCATATTTACTCCATGTCGTTCTTGATGCGCTCTTTCCTGAGGCTCAAGGCTCTCATGACGCGAATCAGGACCCAGAAAAGAACGAACTGCAGTCCCGCCAGCAGAAACAGCGCGCTTCCCAGCAGCCAGAGCCACAGGCGTGTTATTTCCCAGCCCCGTATCCCGAGGGCGAGGCTGACGATGCCCAGAACGGCGCCCACCAGACCGAAAGAAAATCCGATTGCGCCGAAATTCCTGTCGGGCGAGGATCCGAGAATTTTTTCTGCCAGGTTTACCTGGCGGATCGGCCTCCGGTAGTGAAGCGCAATGAGGTAGTTGAAAGAAATTCCCAGGGAGAAGACGCTGGCGCCGGCGACCGCGAAAACCAGGCTGACGAACACCGCGAAAACTCCATAGGGCCCCAGTTCTGTTACGCCGAGCATCCGGGCGGCAATCAAGGAAACGCCGATGATGCCGGCGAAAGCCAGCGCGACGAATCCGGCCAGCTCCATGATCCTCGCGGGATTGTACTGCAGCGCCGTCCACACGATGGTCCAGAGAAAGCGCAGGCCGTCCCGGACCACGCTCAGCTTCGACCGGCCCGATCTCTCCCTGTAAGGGATCGGAATTTCGACCACCTTGAGCCCTTCGTGCAGGGAGCGCGTGCTCATGACCGGCGTAAAGTTCAGGCCGTCCGGCAGGGGGTATATCCGGTCCAGGCAGCGGCGCCACAGGACTCTCATGCCGCTGGCGGGATCCTGGACTTTCTCGCTCCCTATCAGGCTGAGCAGGGAGGACCAGAAAAAATTCCCGAGACGGCGCACCGCCGGCATACCCGTCTCCGTTCCGGATCTCCGGGACCCGATAACGACGTCGGCGTTTTCTTCGAGAGCGATCTTGCAGAGGCGGGCCAAATGTTCGGGCGGGTAGGTGCTGTCGGCGTCCAGAAACGCCAGAAGTTCGCCCTTTGCATTGCGGAAGCCCGTCTTTATGGCCGCTCCGTAGCCGCGGTTCGACGGATGCCGGATCAGGCGGACTTCCGGCGTCCGTTCGACAATCCTTGTGGTATCGTCTTCGGAGCCGTCGTCTACGACGATGACCTCCAGGCCATGGACGCCGGCCGTTTCGAGCGCTTCCCGCGTCTTCAGAATATTCGCCAGGATTTCCTCGATCCCGTCCTCTTCGTTCAGCGCCGGTATGATGACGGAAAGGGTGACGCCGGCCGTGGAGTTGATTGCGTCTGCGTTTCGCGGGCTCTCTTTCAAATGCGCGCCCATAAGCCTACTCCTCGAAATAAATCCTGCCCTGGTTTTTTTGAGACTGCGACTCCCCGATCCTGCGGATAAGGCGGGCGGGGTTGCCCCCGACCACGGTGTGGGGTTCGACGTCGGCTATGACAACGGATCCCGCGGCTATCACCGCCCCTTTCCCGATGGTAACGCCGTCGGTGACGATGGCGCCCGAGCCGATCCAAACGTCGTCTTCGATCGAAATGCCCCGCGCCGTGATCCCCTGCTGCACGAACGGGCGGGAAGGATCGTCGAAGACGTGGTTGACCGCGATGATCTGAACCATGGGGGAAGTGTAGACCCGGTTTCCTATGCGGATCCCCCCCTGGCCGCGCAGCACGCTGTATTCCCCGATGAGGCTGTCGTCGCCTATCTGAATGCCCGAATGCGGTATTCCCCGGAAGTTGTATACGTGCAGCACGGCCCCGTGCATGACGAGCGTGCGCCGCCCGATCCGTATACCGTTCGGGCAGGCGTGCAGATAGACCGCCTGGTCGATGTAGGCCCCGTGCTCGAGGGTGATGTTCCCTGCGAACCGGATCCGCACGCCCCTGTCGATCGCGGCGAGCCCGTTGATTTTAAGGATTAGCCTGTAGGCGAAAGCCCGTAGCGCGATTCCCGCGGGGGTCGGGATCCAGCCGAAAAGCCCCAGGACGGTTTGTTCCCACAGGTATCTTGCCGTTCCGGAGGCCTGGCGTTCCATGTACAGGCGGATTTGGGAGAAGCTGCTGCGCGACAAGGGCACCCCCGCTCATCTCGACTTATTGGTAATAGTACTTGTAATAGGAGGATTCGGACCCGTTCCGGCTTGCGCCGTTTATGACCATCCCGAGAACGTTGCCTCCCGAAGATTCGAGCAGGGTCCATGCCCGGCGTATCAGGTTTTTGGGGGTGCGTCCGGCTCTGACGACCAGGACGATTCCATCGACCCTCGGGCACAGGACGCGGGCGTCGGCAACAGCCAGGACAGGGGGGGCGTCCAGCAGGATGAACTGGTAGGACGAGGCCATTTCATTTAAAAAGGATCCCAGCTTTTCCGAATTGAGCAGGGAAATGGGATTCGGCGCCTTGGGGCCGGCCGAGATCACAGAAAGGTTCGGAGTCGGGGTTTCGTGGATTTTCGGCGCCGGGGAAATATGGCCGGAAAGGAAAAGGCTCAGTCCGCCCTCCTTCCCGATTCCCATGGCTTCGGACAGGGCCGGCCTGCGCATGTCGGATTCCACCAGCAGCGTGTGGTACCCGTTGTCCGCGAACGCCTTTCCCATGTGGCCTACGAGGGTGGATTTCCCCTCTCCCGGCGAGGCCGACGTGACCATGATGATGCGGGGGGGGCGGTCCGATTTCGACAGCAGGATGGAGGCGCAGATGTTCCGGATGCTCTCGGCAACTTCCGGGGGCAGGTTTTTTTCGGGGACATCTTTGGCCCCGGACCGGGTTTTAAGCTGAAGTTCCGTTCCGGCTCCTTTTTTGCCGCGGCTTCCGCTTCCTATCCTGACTTTCATTTTCTGCTGTTTGATGCGCGGGATGGCTCCAAGCGCGGGAAAATGCGCCAGCTGTTCCGCCTCTTCCAGGGTCGATATGGAGCTGTCCCAGAAATCCATTGCGAAAGCGAAGCAGATTCCCAGGGCCAGGCCGGCCAACGCGGCGAGGCCGAGGTTGTAGAGGATTTTAGGGCTGTACGGAATGCTGCTGGGCTGCCCGGGTTCCACTACCTGGATGTTGCCGAATTCCAGCCCGGCGGTAACGCTCGTCTGTCTCAAACGCTCCAGCAAGCCTTCGTACAGGTTCTGGTTTGTTTCCACCTCCCTGCGCAGGATGTTGTACTGGATGGATGCATTGCGGTAGCGGTCCACGAGTTTCTGCTGTTCGCTCATCGAAATGGCGACGAGCTGGCGCCTGCGCTCCACCGCGAGCAGATCCATTTCGGCCTGCTCCAGCGCCCGGGCCAGAACGGAAGCTTTTTCACGCTTCAGCTGTTCCCGTACCAGGGCGATCTGGTTCCGCTTCTGCACGACTTCCGGCCAGTTTTCGCCGTACAGGGTTCTCAGGGCGCCGAGGTCGTTTTCGAGCTGCAGAATCTGCGCGTTCAGCGATGAAATGTTCGTCGTCAGGAACTGTTCCGGGAAATTCTCTGCCCGGGCTCTTTTTACGGATTCGACTTTGGATTTGGCGACGGCAATTTCCGTTTCGATGTCGGTGAGCTGCGCGGCCAGGACGGCCATTTTCTGTTCCACCAGGTCGGGCTGCCCCTGCGCCGTACCCGTTATGTTGTGGTCGCGCGCGTACTGGACCAGCTCTTTTTCCGAAGCCTGGACCTGGCTTTCGATACCCTCGAGTTCGGTCTCGAGAAGTTTCCGGGCTTTCTCCCTCGTTTCCTGCCGGGACTGGAACAGCTCCTTGATGTACTCTTCGGCGTAGAGGTTCACGATGCTTGCCGCGTTTTCGGGGACGGGGGCGAGGTAGCTGATTTCAAAAAGCTGGCTGTTCTCGATTCTCACGAGATCGAACCTTCCCCTCAGGTGGGGGGTTTCCGCCTGGAGCGTCTCCATGCCCGGTTCCGACGATATCCGCTGCCTGACTCTGGAGCTCAGGGAATAGCTCCTCAATACCTGTTCCTGCGTCTTCATGTAAACTTCGTAATAGGGCGCGGCATTGGGAAGGTCGCCGATTTCCCTGAAAGGGAGCACCTGGACGGGGTCGGGATTGATCTGTATGAGCGCCGAGGAGCGGTACAGGCGGGGGGTGAAATGAGTGACGATGGCCGTGGGAATCATGACAACCAGGATGAAGGCGAGTATCTGATACTTTCGCTTCAGAATCCGTTGAATGAAGCGGCGCGCCTCCATGCGGTCTTCCGAAGGATCCTGCCGGTAAAAATCGATGTTGCGCCCGGGTTCGGCCGGCGGGCCTGATGCGCTGTCGCGCTTTATAATGTCGCTCACGATAAATCCTTTCGGTTCGTTGAAGGGCAGGTTGAAGTACAGCTTCGCCCTTTCACTTACATGCTTTGCAGCGAATATCTCCCCGTAATATTATCGGCATCCAGGGAAGATTCCATCTTTAATCTTGCGTTTAACCGTTGTTTGAAGGCGCTTTCGAAACGTTTCGGGAAAGGTTCAATCAGGCATTCCGTCCGTTTCGATTCCTGCCTCCGGAGTATCGGGCGCCGCCACCCGGCCCGGGGGAGAGATTTCCTAAAAAATTTCCTGGAAAGCAGCCGATGATTCGCATAGTTTGTTTGGTGTAAATGTAACATAAAAATTTTACGGCAATCACCGGTATTCCATGAACCCGCCGGTTTTATGCTATTCTTATCGAATCCGTTCCCGCAGCCGATAAGGGAGTCTATGTACGAGAAATTCTACGGTCTGAAAGAAAGAGCCTTCAACCTTACTCCGGATCCGACGTTTCTTTTCCTCAACAACAGGAGCAGGGAAGCCCTGGACCACATCCTTTACGGCATCGAGCGCAGGGAGGGCTTCGCCCTGATCGTGGGGGACATCGGGACGGGCAAGACCACCCTGTGCTGGACCCTCCTCGAAAGGCTGGAGAAGAAAAGGGTCCGCACGGCCCTGATCCAGAACCCGCTGCTGCCCGAAGCGGACATTCTGCGGTCCATTTTACAGGATCTCGGCGCCCGCGCGGAAGAAGTGGAGTCGGATTCGCCGACGGATGCGAACGACCGGATGCAGGCTTTCAACACCGAATGGCTGGAGGGTTTGACCAAAAAGCAGCTTCTGGACCGGCTTAACCGGTTTCTGGCCGCAAGAGCCCAGGAGGACGTCTTCACGGTCCTTATTGTGGACGAGGCTCAGAATATTTCCATCACGCTGCTCGAGCAGCTGCGGCTGCTGTCGAACCTGGAAACGGCCAAGAAAAAGCTGCTTCAGATCATATTCGTGGGGCAGCTGGAACTGGAACAGAAGCTCAAGGCGCCTTCGATGCGGCAGCTGAACCAGAGAATCTCGGTCCGTTTCGAAACCAGGCCTTTCTCCAAGGCAGACACCGAAAAATACATCCGCCACAGGCTCGCCAAAGCCGGCGGGGGAGGCAAAGTGCGCTTCCGCTCGGGGGCGTTCAAGGCCGTATGGCGCTACTCCAAGGGCTGCCCGCGCCTGATCAACCTAATCTGCGACCGGGCTTTCCTTGCCGCCTACTCGGAACGGTCCCTCCTCATTACTTCCAGGCACATCCGCAAAGCCGCCAGGGCCTTGGAAGGCAAAGAGTACGGCGTGGAGGTCCGCTCAGGGTGGTTCAGAAAAGCTGTTCCCTACCTCGTCCCGGCCTTTCTGCTTCTCGTTATCCTTTTCTTTGTGGCCTACAAAGGCTTGGCCAACCTGTGAACCTGCGCAGAGCCCATGCGAAAATTTCTATTCACTGATTAAACATTTTTTAATAAAAATTTAAAAAAAACTTTACAAAGCACAATATTTAGTGTATGTAGGAATAGCGTACACAAGATAAAGTTATCAGACTGGGATTTTTCCGGATTGTTTGCGCTGCGGCCGGGTTTTTATCCACAGATCTGAAACCGGGCAAGTGCCGATGAGCACTGGTGCATTATTCAATAAAGACCAGAACAACAGGAACCCTGTAATCGGGCAGGCAGGCTCGATTCTGTCCCTGGACCCCCAATTCCGATCGCTCCGCCTCTATATTGAAGATGGCAGGACCACCCTGGATCAATTGCGGGCGGATTTTTCCGTTTCTCAGTCCAATCCAGGGGATTCCTCCCGATTGCAGAGAGCGGCGAAAAAACTGGCGGGATTCTGCGCCGATACCGACGGCTGGGGATTCGAGAGGCTTTACAGGGTCGCCTTCGGGCTGCAGGCCCTCCTGGTCAATTCCTTAAACCGGTCCCATAACGACATCTTCTGGGAAGTATTAAGGCAGGCACTTGCCATGTTGGCGGCTCTTTTGAACCAGTGCGAAAGTGAATATCGTCTGAGGCTGGCCGTCGACGACTTGCTTGACAGTTTCGACAGAGCCGCCTGCAATTAAATTCCGTAAAAACATTCCATAACTTTTTCCTGACAAGCCTTCGCTCGTTCTCGGCGTAAGATTGAAAAATTGCCTTTCGGGCGGCGGCTTTGGAGTGCGCAAGCTTGCTTGCGCCTTAAATCATTTATATGCAATTTGTTAAAGAAGGCTGCCGCACTTGTCCGGCCTAGATTGGCCTGACCTTCGGTCCGGATAAGCTACGCCTGAAGCTGCCGCAAAGAATTTCCCGTCCTACGAAAAAAGCAAACCCATGAGTCACAGCGTGAGCGGCTACAATCAGAAAAAGAGCCGACTTCAGGTTAAAAGAAGAAATTCCTTTCCATGGAGACCCTTGCTGCCGATAACGCCTGAGATTACAATAAGGGCCCTCTATGCTGAAAAAGGTGCAATCCTCCCCGGTGCTTTCTCGAGTCGTTCCCTTTGCGGCTTTCGCACTGCTGACTCTCTTTCAGGGGCAATTCGGCGAGAACTCCCAGTACTGGATTTACGCCCTCAAGACGGGCATCGGCGCCTGGCTTCTATGGCTTGTCCGCCCATATGTCATGGAAATGAGGTGGAAGATTTCCTGGGAGGCAGTGGTTGCCGGGGTTGTTATCTTCCTGATATGGATAGGATTGGACGGATTCTACCCGATGCTTGCGAAACGAACGGGCAGCTTCGACCCCAACGCCGCCTACGGCGCCGGAAGCGCCCTCGCTCTGTTTTTTATCGCCGTGCGGATTGCCGGATCGTCCCTGGTTGTGCCGCCGCTTGAAGAGGTCTTTTACCGGTCTTTCATTTACCGCTATATCCAGAAATCCGACTTCCTGAAAATACCCTTGAGCCGCTTTCACTGGAAGGCGTTTCTGATCACGGGAATCATCTTCGGCATCGCGCATTACGAGTGGATCCAGGGCATTATTTGCGCCTTTGCCTACCAGGGCCTCGTCATTCGCAAGAACCGCCTCGGGGACGCCATCTGCGCCCACGCCGTTACAAATTTCCTTCTCGGTCTGTACGTAATATTCCGCAACGCCTACATCTTCTGGTAAAACGTTCAAATTTTACCGATAGGAGGCAAAGCCCGTGGAGTGCGGGAGCTTGCTCCCGCTTTTCGAGGCTTCGCCACTCAATCAGAATTTACTATTAAGAGAAAATTCTCCATCCTAAACCAGGTTTTTTGAGTGCGGCAGCTTGCTGCCGCTATCGTTCAATCGATTACCATTCAAGGCGGCAGCAAGCTGCACGCACTCCAAGGACATACGAAATATGAATTATTTAATTTGGTTATTGAGACAAATTAGCTAAAAACTACTCGATTTTCGTCGGAATCAGACAGATATGATCGCTTGCCTTCATTCCCTCCGGCAGGAGATTTAAAATCCCTCTATCGAAAGTGGCCAGCAATGCCTCATGCCGGATTACCGTAGACAGCAAATGTGCATCGGTCACCTGTCTATACGTATGGATTTTCCCCAGGGGAATCCATTGATCGTCCAGTATGGAAGCTTCTTCCGGCCAGAATGTATGGCCCTTTAATGCGGTTAAATCCCTGAGATACAGCGCCGCCTCTTTCGGAGATCTGGCTTCAGGAATTATTCTGGAATTGGAGCATACCCTTATGAAGCTGTTTTCGGTTGTCGGGCAAGTAGCCCATCCGGATTCTTTCTGTTCCCGAAACCATTTTCTGGCCGGCGAGTAATGGACATGGTTCGGCCAGGCAAGAGCTACAAGCACATTGACATCCAGCAGGGCGATCAAATGGAATCCTCATTGGCATCACGGACCATTTCAGGAGTCAGCGGCAGGACATTTTCCGAAATCCTGAATGCCGGAATGTCATCAATATATTCATCGTAATTTTTTGAAAAGAGCCCTTTTCTCATCAGGTTTGAAACAACCTCTCCAACAGTCCTGTGCTCCACGGCTGCAATGCTTTTTGCGGCCTGATAGACATCATCGTCAATTTTGATTGTGGTCCTCATGAGAATGACTATACATCATGATGCTCTGATGTCAAGATGTTTCATTATCAATAGTTTGCCGGCGCAGGATTTGGAGTGCGCAAGCTTGCTTGCGCCTTAAATCATTTTTAT
>JAFGTD010000165.1 GCA_016934295.1 Acidobacteriota bacterium | reverse complement strand
TCGCCCCACCGGCTTGCCAACGCCTCGAAGGGAAGGGCGTCCAGGACGGCGCAGGCGGTCGGCGTGTCTGCTAGATCCGCCCGGATTTCGACCTGTCCGACGCTGATGACGATGGAATGCTTGGCCATGATTTCAACATAACATTGGCCGGACATAAAGGCAAGGGGAAAACCGGATTTATAAATGAAGGCCGAAACAAACTCTTATTCCTGTAACTGCGATATTCCAGCGATGTTCAGGAAGCTGTATGGTCACGGCTTTAGTACTGTACGAGTCATAACTAAAATAGGTGCAATCGATCAGATACCCTCGTGTGGTGACCTGAATCCACTTGTATTCTGCAGCGATGCCCACAGAAAAACCACGTTTTGAGAAAAAGATCCATTCCATGCATGCGAGCAAAGCCGAAGCCCATTTGGAAATAATCTTATGTGATCTGGAAAAACGCTCATCAAAGAAAAACTCTCGCCAAGTTCCATACAATTCCATGTTCACATGACCGAAAATTCAACGGATGCATATTCAAAAACCTAAAATGGCCCGTTTTTTCATCAAGGGAATATGGTTTGAATCCGGTTTTGCTTAATAGTTTTCGGAAAGGGTAGGGTCCGGGATGAAAAGAATAACCCAGGCTAAATTTTATATGCCAATGTTTACGTTTGAATTCTCGCCCTGGTGTCACCGCCTGTACAGCAGGTACGCGGTCTGTGTTATCTTCAGGTACAGCGGCCTTCGATTCCGGTATTGCTGTTGCAACCATCGAATGTAATCCTCAGGAATCCCCGGGAATACGACTGCCGTATCTGGCATTCGATTGCATTTTTTTCACTATCCTGTTCCATTTATCTTCGGAATCTGCAGGCAGGTCTACGGCTTCATCCGCGCCCATGATTGCACCTACGAATCCTCCTGTGAAAGCGCCTACTAAAGCACCTGCTAAAGTACTTATCGCACCTTCTATTTTCAAAGGATCATCTATCAATCTTGGACCCTCGGTTGATTTATAGCCGATAATTGCGCCCGCAACTCCGCCTGGAATAAGTCCGATGGCAAAGCCCTCGATAAAATGGGATTTTTTGTTAAATACCGCCCGGGATACGTCTATCCATTGTATGTCAAGCCAGTCCTTCGATGCAGAATCCGCGATAATCAGCCGTTTATCGTCAACTGCGATAAGCTCTCCGGAAACCTGGCTTCCGTCTCTCAGAAGGATGCGGATGAACCGGCCGGATTTGGAAATGCCTTCGGATACAACCTGATCATTAGGGATTTCCATTTGGCGCATGTCTGTGGAATCCGCATCTACGGGTATTGGAATCGCCCCGGTATCATCGGTCTGCGCCTGCTGAGGCGTCCCATGGCTCCGGAGAAATGGAGCCAGCAACAGCAGCCAGATCATGATGCGTTTCGCGTTCATCGTTTCCTCCCTCCGGATTGCTTCTGTCTCCCGTTGTTTATCCGGACAAAAGCAATGCCAAACCGGCCTGGATGGAACAGGTTGTGGAGAGCAAAATTTATTCTTTTGTTTATAAGGATTTTATGAATTTGATATTTCAGAATGAGTTGAAAAAATGTCTGGAATCCCGATTGCGGACGGTATGATTTTTTATAACATCATTACGATAAATCATATCGGGATCCGTGAAGATGAGGTTGAAGATTTCCGTTTTTGCTGTGCCTTGAGTCTGTCAGCGAGCGCTTACACCGGGTCAAAGCCCGGGGTAAGCGAGCGAATCCAAATGTCTTTTTCTTTACAGATCGAAGATTCCCCGCTATACACCGTCTAGCAGCTCCAATGGCCGTCCCAATCCCAGATTCTTCGTGCCACTCAGGATGACATCCCCCTTCGTCTTACCGAAAGCACTTGGCTCCCAGAGGATCTGGGGACGGATTTGTCCCTATTCGATTTCAATAATCCTTCCCGCGCCGATCTTTTCAACCCGTTCGCCGAAACGGTCGTGAAATTTTGAGATGGCCGCGTCGCCCGTACAATGCGTCGGCCCCCAACGCCGGACATCCATTCCGGCGAGCTTGTCCATCACCGCTTTCAGATCCGTTTCGTTGTGGCGGAGCAGATGAAATCCCCCGAAAACCAGGTGAATGGGATCGCCAAACTGCGATTTGACCGTTTCCAGAATCCGGTCTATTCCGGGGTGAGAGCAGCCTGTGATCACGACAAGGCCCTTTTTTGTGACGAGCACGAGTGATTGTTCATTCACCGGGCCCTGGATTTCCCCGATTGAATACACGCCTCCGCACAGACGTACGGGTTTCCGAACCGGGACGGCCGAACCTCCTGCGGCTTCAATGCCGGCCTTGAGATCCGTATGGGCGGATTCCGGCACATACACGGGGACTCCCGGAGCCAGACCGAGCACTTCGTCTATGCCGCCCCTGTGATCCCAGTGATGATGTGAGAGAACGATCAGCTCCACCTGAGACAGATCCGCGCCGAGCAGTTTCGCGTTGGACAGGAGCATGTCGCCGTCGCCTCCTGTGTCGAACAGGATTGTCTTTTCAGGCCCTTCGATCAGGCAGGAGAATCCCCAATCGGTTTTCAGGGCGGGATTCGCAGGGTAGTTGTCGTAGAGAACGGATAATTTGATCGGACTTCTGATGACGTCACTGGAAGCCCTGGGTTCCTCCCCGGATCCTGATTGAGCAGTTAACGCTGCCGAAGACAGCAGGCAGATCAGGAAGGAGCGGAGGAGAAACAGCGCATCGCTTGAGCAATGTGGATTCTTCATGGTTTGACGATCCCCCTGAGTCCCCCTTTCAGAAGGCGACTATATACTTGAGGTGACTATGTCATTTCGCGGCATTGAAAATAGCATTGATGTTTTCAAGGGCAAGTTCTTTTCCGGATATTTTTCTATTAATTTTTATGTTCTTTTTAATTTCTTCTGCGTGCATATTATAAATTCCGAAAGAAAGTTTATTGATAATATCTTGAGGCTCCTTAATGTTGAGAGGGTTATAATATTTTTCGTATGCCTTATGAATTTTTGCATACTGTTTCCTGTCGATATAAAGTCTCAAATTTTCAATAGCCCTTCTATGTTTGGGACGGGATTGAAGCAAGATTTTGCTGATGTTGCTATTGGGTTTTATGATATAGCCGGAACCAGATTTTCTAAGTGGGACGGAATTTTCAATAAAAACTATTTCATCAATAAATGCGCCTATAAATCTATCCAAGGCATTAAATCGGCGTGTTTCGTAAAGCATTCTCTTGGACGAAAGAAAAGTAAAATAGGCTCCTATTCCACCGCCGATGATAGCAGATGCAATAGCGATAATGTAAGTATTAATAGGTTCGGATTGATTACACATTTTATTATCCCTTGGTTTTCGGGGATGATTTCTGGATTTATTATATTGCGATTGATATTATTTGTAATTTTCAAGCATACCCATATTCGTTATCCTATATATCCATCTCCATTTTCTAAAAAGAAAGATGAAAGTTAAATGAGGGAAAGTTATTTATTTTCTTTTCGTGGCGGTTTAACTCGAACAATCCGTGCAAGGAATTCATGGAAAGGCATGGATAAGCCTTGGGGATCGTTTTTGTCGTCACGCTGTTTTTTTGTGGATTTTTGTTTCATATTAATTTTTTCCTTATGATTAAAGGATATGTGTTATATCCAAGACATATATTTTGTTTTTTGAAAACAAATTCACTATTAATGATTTTTTAGGAGTAAAAGCTGGTGTCGCAAGAGAAAATTCATAGGAATTATTATGTATACTCCATTCTTTAATAGTATAAACATTGGCACCCGGATAATAAAAATTACCGGAATCAATTATATCGGTACATTTAATAATAAAATGCGGGTTTTCAATAATAACGTTAGTTTGTATTACTATTTCAAGGGCGAAAGGTGATTCCGGTTTTGTTGATGAAATAGGTTTAATAACCCATATAATTTTTTCTACTGGTAAATCGGGGATGGTTTGTTTTGGTGGATTATATGTTGGCATAGATTTCGGTGATTTCGGTTTTGATGATATTGGAGGTTTTAGTTCTTTTTGGGTAGATGTTGTATCTTTAGGTTGAATTTGTTGTAGATTTATTGTTGAAGGTGGCTTGATTTCCATTTTTGATCTTTGGTATGAATTATAGATGGCTATACAAAAACAAATGAAAGAAACAATTAAAAACCACCATGATAGTTTACGGAGATTTTTATGTGCAACAAAATAACCCCAAAGAGCGAGAAGAAATCCGCCAATAATTGTGAATGCATCAAAGAGAAATTGGCTCACGATTTGATCCTTTATGCCATTGGCTTTGTTTGTGGGGCAATAGTCATGATCTTGGTGGCTCTCATTAATTTTCACTAATAAGTTTTACATAAGTCAGGTGTCCAGATAAACGGTTAAGAATCATATTAAATCGTTGAGCATCCTTCATTTTCCGAGTATTGTATCTATACTCGAATTCATCAACGTATTTATCTATGTGTTTCTTGGAAGCAGAATGATAAATGCCGTAGATACCACGTTTCAATATCGACCAGAAACCTTCGATATTGTTAGTGTGGGCTATGCCGTTTACATACTCTTTTTGACTGTGTATCACAATAACGTGATTTTTGAATTCTTTGTCAAGGTCTTTATATGCTCCGAATTCATCAGAAGAAATAATGGCATCGGAATCAATATTTTCACGAATGATTGGTTTAAGCGTTTTGCCGTCAGCGTGTTTAACGGATTGCGCTCTGATTTCTCCATTGCGTTCAGCCATGCCAAAGACTGCGGTTTTGTTGGGTTGCATATAACCCCTGCCTTGCCCGTGAGTCTTACCGCCGATGAACGTTTCATCAACTTCAACCGTGCCATTCATTGGTTTGTTGAATTCTGGAGTTTTCATGGCGTATCTGATTCTGTGAAGCATAAACCATGCAGTTTTTTGAGTGACATTAATATCCCTGCTCAATTGCATGGAAGAAACGCCTTTTTTGTGGGCAGAAAGGAACCAAAGGGCCATGAACCATTTTTGAAGTGGAAGCGCACTATCCTCAAAGATCGTTCCCATTTTAACAGAAAAGGGTTTTCTGCAATCGGCACACTTGTAAAGCCTTCCTCCTGCGATTTTGTATATTTTTCTGGAACTTCCGCAATGAACACAAACAGGCTTTCCGTTCCAGCGGGCTTTTGCCAATTCTTCGCGGCAAGCTTCTTCTGTCGGGAATGTCTTTTGAAGATCAAGAAGGCTCTTAATTTCAGTATTTTTCGCATGTTGTACCATTTGCCCAAACCTTCCTTTCTGGCTACTGGTATAATATACGAAAAGAATCTGGTAATGTCAAGTATATAATTACCTTTCAGAAAGGGGGAGATAAGCGTGTTTTGATTTAAGACAGATCAGTAGCCACAGGTTCGGTTGAATCTGGCAGGGCGCGCATTCCCACAGCTTGCCGCGGAGTCAGCGAGCGAATACAAACCCATTTTTCCATACAGATCGAAAATTCCCAACCGCAGGCTGCCGGGGAGCTTCAATCTGGCGGCGAGTGCATTCCCCACAGCTTGCAGCGGGATGAATGAGCGAAACCAAATGTCTTTTTTCTTAAATATCGAGGATGCCCGGCTGCATGCTGTCAGGGGATTCCTGTTGCATCCCACCCCCCGGATTTTTCGCACCGCTTCGCGCCGCTCAGAATGACATCCCTGCGATTTTTTCTTTGGAAGGAAAAGGTTGTCATGCCGGTCCTGAACGTGGGTGAGGATACGGCCCTGAAATCCTCACACCGCCTTTGCCACGGCTTTCCGTGTCTGTTCCGTGACGCGCACCGTGACCAGGGTGATGTCGTCGTGCTGGGCTGCCTTGCCGCGGTGACGGTTCACCGCCCGTACGATGGACTGGCGTATGCCTTTCGCATCCTGGTCCGCGGAATTCTTCAGAACGGCCATGAGCCTCTTTTCCCCGAATTCCCTGCCCGCCGCATTCATGGTTTCGGAAATGCCGTCCGTGAACAGCAACAGCACGTCGCCCGCAGCAAGCGGGATGTCCTGGCGCACAATGGTTTTCTCGAATATGCGGCCGCCTTCCAGTCCGAGCCCGATGCCCGGGGGCGCGAAGCAGTCAACGCCGCCTTTTCTTCGACGCACGAGAAGCCCAGTATGGCCGGCCCGGCCGAATTCGCATCTGCCCTGCTCCGTGTCGAATATCGCGTATCCCATGGTGATGAAAATCCGCCTGTCCATCCAGTCCCAGAGGCGCCGGTTGATTTCGCGCAGCACGGCCTCGGGCGAGTCGTGCATGTGGACCAGGCTGACCATCAAACCCTTGATCACGGCCATGTAAAAGGCCGCAGAAGTACCCTTGCCGGTCACGTCCGCGATCACGATGCCGATCCGGTTCCTGTCCAGCCGGAAAAAGTCGTAGTAATCCCCGCCGATCTCGGCCGCAGGCAGGCAGAATCCGTCCACGTCCAGTCCGGCCATGTCCGGCTGCCCGGACGGGAGCAGGTTCTGCTGCACCCTGCGCGCGATCTCGAATTCGCGTTTCAGCCTTTCCTTTTCCGTCCTCTCCTCGAGCAGCAGGGCGTTTTCGATGACGAATCCCGCCTGGGAAATCAGGGTATTGATAAACAGAAGCTCGGTTTCAGAGTATCCCGATCCGTCCTTCCGGGAATCCAGAATGAAAAATCCGATGATGTCGTCCAGAACATGGATGGGCGTGATAACCGCATTTTCACCGATTTTCATTCCGGCTGATAATTTCGCGAGAGCAGGCGGGAGGGATTCCGGAGCTGAAAGGATTCTGGGCGCGGGATTTTCCAGCAAAAAATCCTTGAGTTCAGGGCTGCATGTCAGGGTTCCCTTTTTCCCCTTGAAAGCCCGGGAAGCCGTGCAGGTTAAATCTTCAGTGTCCGTTTTCTCCTTCAGGAAGAGAAACCCGCGAGGGGATTGGAGCGCATCCGTGATCTGCGCCGAGATCATGCCGGCCAGGCCACTGAGGTCCGTGGCTGCGACCAGTTTCCTGTTGAACTGTTCGATGCCGGCCTTGTGGCGCAGTCCCTGGGCCATGAAGTTAAAGGTTTCGGCCATGTCGCCGATTTCGTCGCCGGAGCGGATGTCCACCCGCTGGTCCAGATCCCCGTGCAGGATGCGCGTCATGGCCAGATTCAGCTGGGACAGGGGGGTCAGGATTTT
>JAFGTD010000164.1 GCA_016934295.1 Acidobacteriota bacterium | reverse complement strand
GGTATCGGAATCGGTTTTTAAAAGCTCGATCCCGATACCGATTCCGACCCCGACGCCGATGTATTTCCGGCCCAGCTTTTCGCTTCGAAAAGAGTCACAGGCCAGGAGTCAGGAGCCAGGAGCCAGGAGTCAGAAGCCAGAAGTCAGGAGCCAGGAGCCAGAAGTCAGAAGTCAGAAGCCGGAAGAACGTTCAAACGTTCAACGTCCCACGTTCAAACGTTTCCCAGGACAAAACGCATTCCGGGAGGGTATCAACCTCGACCCGTCAGAGAACGAATTCCATCGCCCCACGTTCGCACGTTAGTACGTTCACACGTTAGTACGTTTACCTTAGTCTTGTTTGTTGAGGGATTTCCGATACTATACTAAATGGATTGACGCCGGGGCGCTTTCGGTATTCGGAAGCGGCAAACGGCGGGAGGACTGTTGTGAAGAATAAGCAGGCACTGATGATCTTTCTTATTGTATTTTTATTATCGATTGTTGCGATTCAATTCTTCCGTTCGCCGGGGGCCGTGGCAGCCGGGAATGCCGCGCCGCAATTTACCCTTCAAGATATGGCCGGCCGTGAAGTGTCGCTCGATGATTACAGGGGTAAAGTCGTGATCCTGGATTTCTGGGCAACCTGGTGCGGGCCCTGCCGGATGACCATGCCGATGTTGGATGAGATTCAGGAGGAATATAACGGCAAAATATCGGTTCTGGCAATCAACCTCAAGGAACCGAAGGGTGTTGTTCGCGAGTATATCCTGCAGCAGGATCTGCGTTCGGAAGTCTTGCTGGATGAAGACGGTTCCGTCGGCAGCCGGTACGGGGCCGCCGCAATTCCCATGCAGTTTCTGATAGATCAGAATGGAATTGTTCGGGATATTCTGACAGGTTTCAGCCCGGGGATGGGTTCCCGGATAAGAGAAGAAATCAACAAGCTGCTCTAGTCAGAGTATTGGCATTATCTTATGAATTATCAATGATTTGCCGTGGTCCGACCCCGATTAAAGGATTACTTCTATTATGAAAAGAGGCGTGCTGCTTTTTAACCTGGGAGGCCCTGAAACACTTCAGGCCGTGCGCCCCTTTCTCTATAATCTCTTCTCCGATCCGGAGATTATTCGCATTAAAAGCGATATATTGCGCAAAACGCTGGCGTGGCTTATTGCGGCCGCCCGGCATAAAAAGTCGGAGAACCTGTATCGACAGATAGGCGGGGGATCCCCATTGCGCCGGATTACGGAGGAACAGGCTGCGGCGCTGAGTTTGAGACTGAATGCGATGGGATTTCCAACGAGGGTCTACATCGGCATGCGGTGCTGGAATCCAAGCATTGATGAAGCGGTGGAAAGGATTCTGCAGGATGGCATTACAAGGCTGGTTCTTCTACCGCTTTTCCCCCAGTATTCCGTCACGACTACGGGATCCTGCCTGAAATATTTTGATATCTTAAAACAAAGGTTCGGACTCAAGGACAGGATGGAGATTTTTTCCGTCGATGCATGGTTTGACGAGCCGACGTACGTGGAATCGATGGCGGATGTGATCTGGCAGGGACTGATGCGCTTTTCTTCTAAGGGGGCGGAAGCGGTCCATCTTTTATACAGCGCCCATTCCATTCCGGAACGTTACGTGAAGGCGGGGGATCCTTTCCTCGAGCAGACACGGAAATCAGTCAATTTAATCAACGAACAACTGGACAATGCTTTTCCTTCAACCCTGGCCTTCCAGAGTAAGATCGGTCCCGTGAAGTGGATCGGTCCGTCCACAAAAAGCGTCCTGGAGGAGATGGGCCGGAAGCGAATCGGCAAGGTATTGACCGTTCCGATCAGTTTCATCTCGGATCATATCGAAACGCTGCAGGAAATCGGCATTGCCTATCGGGATCTGGCGCTGCATTCCGGAATCGGTGAATTTCACCGTGCGGATGCTCCGAATCTTCACCCCAAATTTATCGATGCCCTCGCCCGTATCGCCTGCCGCACCGGCTGCTTTTAAATAGAGTACCGCACCTTCGGCGCTCATCTTACTACCTCGTACATTATCCCGACCTTACTACGGTCGGGCCTACTCCAATACCGGTCCTTCGGACCTAAAATAAAAACGCTAATTTGGACAAGCCTGATTATAAGACGCCTCTTCGAGGCTTAAAGAGTACTGGTGTTCGCTGTCGTTAATTAAAACAGCTCGTGAGAAATGGGGGGCAAGGTCGGGATACATGAATGGGAGGGGTTAAAAAGCGAGCGCCGAAGGGGCGGCACTTGCTGCAATAAACGAATCACAGGGTTTTGGAGAATACGGGTTTGGATTGAGGCTTGCGCAGATATCGGTCGAATACCATGCCGACATTGCGGATAAATATGCGCCCGAGGGAGGTAACGGCGATAGAGTCGGAACTCAACGCAACAAGCCCGTCCGTCTGCAGTGTTTCCAGCCGGATCAATTCGTCGGCGAAATAGTCGTTGAAGCAGATGTCGAACTCGGTCTCGATTTCCGTTTTATGAAGAACGCAGTGGCACAGCAGCCGGCTGATGACGGCCCTGCGCAGGATATCGTCGTCGGACAACCGCATGCCGCGCATTGTGGGAAGCGCACCTTTTTCGATGACGGCATAATATTCCTTGAGGTCCCGCTGGTTCTGCGCGTAGATCCTGCCTATATCGCTGATCGAGCTGACCCCCATTCCGATTAGGTCGGCCCCGGCCTTGGTGGTATACCCCTGAAAGTTCCGGTGCAGCGTCCTGTCGCTCTGCGCCAGGCACAACTCGTCGTCCGGCCGGGCGAAATGATCCATCCCGATATACCGGTAACCCGCCTGCGTGAAGCGCTCGATCCCGCTGCGGAAAATCCGGTACTTGTCCATGCCCAGGGGGATGTATTTGGAGAGGGCTCCCTGTTGTTTTTTCATCCATGGGACATGTGCGTAGCTGAACATGGCAATACGGTCCGGGCTGAATTCAATGATCCTGTCGATGGACTCCGAAAAACTTTTCGGTGTCTGGTGTGGCAGGCCATAGATGAGGTCGACATTGATCGATTCGAATTCCAGAGACCGGCATAATTCAAATACGGCTTTTGTCTCTTCGTAAGATTGGATACGACGGACGGTTTTCTGCACCACCGGATCGAAATCCTGAATCCCCATGGAAACCCGGTTAAATCCCAACCGGCGCAGGGCGGTCAGATGATCCTCCCGCGTGACCCTCGGATCGATCTCCACGCCTATTTCGGCATCGGGCGCGAGCTGGAAACGGTCCCGGGTATACAGAAAAAGTTCCTCAAGCTGGACGGCCGAAAAATAAGTGGGGGTGCCGCCGCCCCAGTGAAACTGAACGACAGGCCTGGAATGATCCAGGTTGCCTGCCAGGCGATCGATTTCCCACTTCAGTTTCTCGAGGTATGGAGCCGCCGCCGCGTGATCCTTCTTGATGACCGTATTGCAGCCGCAGAAAAGGCAGAGACTGTCGCAGAAGGGAAGATGCATGTAGAGCGAGAGCGGGCGGACCGGATGGGTTTCATTGGATTGCTTCAGGGCCTTCTCAAAATCCGCCGGACCGAAAGTGTCCAGCCACTCCGGAGCCGTCGGATAGCTTGTGTAGCGCGGCCCGGGAACGTTGTAGCGCTCAAGGATCCCGGGCGTGACATTGAGAGTCTCGCTCCTGATTTTAATATCGAATTCCGTCATATAAAAAATTTACCATAAAGGTCATTTATCGTTATTGGGAATTCTGGTCATTACTGTAGGGGCGAACCTTGTGTTCGCCCTCGATGCTACATTCAAAGGTCCCGGAACATGCGGGATCATTACAAAACCATGAATATTCCTTAAACCGTAGGGCGAACCTTGTGTTCGCCCCCGTTTCAACATGCAAGGTTTTCTGTATATGTGACAAGGGCGAACACAAGGTTCGCCCCTACCGTCACCCGTGCCAATACAAGGTTCGCCCCGAATTCTACAACAGATTCCCGCTGGAATCCCGAACCTCAATCGGGCCCAGATTCAGTTTTTCCAGTTCGGATTCGATTTTGCCGCGGTCGCCCACAGCCACAACGATCGCTTCTTCCGGCTTCAGATGTTTCCGGGCAACCCGCCGGACATCTTCCGCCGAGATGGCCTGAATCCGTTCCGGAAGATCGTGGAAGTAGTCTAACGGCAGGCCGTAAACGAAAAGCTGGCCGATACTGGAAGCCGCGTCGGGCGTGGTTTCGAACAATCCCGGCAGCGAATGGGCAATGGAATCCTTGGCCGTGCCCAGTTCATCCCGCGAAACCTCCATATCGCGCATCCGATCCATTTCCCTGAATATTTCGGTGACAGCCGGCGCTGTCGCCGCGGTATGGACGGAAGTGCCGACGATAAAGGGTCCTGCGCCGCGCCTGAAAATAAAGGAGGAAGAGGCGCCGTAGGTAAACCCGTTCTTCTCCCTTAAATTCTGATTGATCCTGCTCGAAAACAACCCGCCCAGAGCCGTATTCATCACATCGATCGGCACATAATCGGGGTGGGAGCGGGCGACACCCGTGTGTCCGATTCGGAGCACCGTCTGGGAAGCTTCCGGCCTGTCGACGATGACGACACGCCTGATGGGGCCGCGGGTATTCTCGGGCACGGAAAGCTCCGATTCCGGTCCCTCCCAGTTCCCAAAGTGTTTCTCCGCCAGCGACCGAAGCTCGGATTCCTTTAAGTCGCCGGCAACCACGAGCGCGGCATTTGTCGGAACGTATCCGGATCGATAGAATCCGACCAGGTGATCCCGCGTCATGGACCTGTTGGATTCCTCGGTGCCTATTTCGGTGTATCCGTATGGATGGTCCGATCCGTAAATGGCATTGAAAAATGCTTTTGCCCCCAGGATGGACGGATTGTCCTTCTGCTGCAGAATGTGCGTCAGCCGGTCGTGCCGGATTCTTTCCATTTCGGCAGGGTCAAATGCGGGATGCAGCAGTATGTCGGCGATAAGTTCGAATGCCGCGTCCACGTTCTTCTTCAAGGTTCGGATCGCCAGGTAGGACATGTCCATCGATGAGCCGGTGTACATGGAGGCCCCTATCCGGTCCGCGTCCGTGGCAATATCCATGGTGGATCTGCCGCTCGTTCCCTCGTCCAGCATCCCCGCGGCAAATGAAGCCAGCCCGGGTCGATTTGCAGGATTGCGCTCGCTTCCGCTCAGCACTATGACGTTTGCCGTCACGATCGGAAGATTGTGACGTTCAACAAACAATAGGTTCAGCCCGTTGCCGATCCGCAGCGTTTGGGGAACCGGCAGCATCAAATCCGGCTGCGGGCCCGCAGCCGGAGGCGTGTTTCTCCAGTCCTGGCCCTGTATCCGGGACGGTTCCGGCGGCAGGGACTCAGCGGGACGGTCCGATTTCGGCACGTCATTTACAATCTTTTTCCCGGGAATCCCGTAAACCACCACGCCCGCGTCCCGTTTCAACCGCTCCCCGGCGGTCGAACGCAACGAGTCGGCTGTGGCAATGGAATAGCGTCGCAGGTCTTTTTCAAGGTATCCGGGATCCCCGAGAGAGTGGTTGTACTGATTGAGTCGATCGGCAACGCCCCCGAATCCCCCGAGAGTTTCCAGGCCTCGAATCACGGATGCTTCGAATATATTCCGCGCGCTTTCGATTTCGTCCGTTGTCGGGCCGTTTTCCCGGAATATGTCCAGTTCCTGCCGGATGGCCTTTTCCAGATCTTCCGGGGAGACGCCCGGCTTGCAGGTGGCTTCAATGTTGAATATGGAGGAGAGCGCCAGGGACGATTGATGCGCCGAAACATCCTGG
>JAFGTD010000163.1 GCA_016934295.1 Acidobacteriota bacterium | reverse complement strand
GGTGAATGGAGCCCTGGAAGGGCGAAAGAACACAATCCATGAATCTAAGATCTTTCGCCCTTCCAGGGCTCCATTCGATGATGTGACATATCCCAGGGGTTCGTTTCACTCACCCCTGGCTATACTCTTGCCTCCCTTTCAGGGGGCTTGAAGCCACCCGCTCTGCGGGTGGAGTATTCACTTGTCCGCATTTTTATGAAACCTTGGATTTTACTTCTGGCTTCTGGCTTCTGAATTCTTTTAAGGATTTGAGAATGGCTTTACGGGAAGAACTCGACCGGATATTGGGCCCGGAGGGTGAGATCGCCGCGAATCACCCTTTTTATGAACACCGGCCCGGGCAAATTCAAATGGCGCAGGCGGTTGGACACGCCATTGAGGAGAAGCGCCACCTCTGTGTCGAAGCCGGAACCGGCACCGGGAAAACGATGGCCTATCTTCTTCCGATTATTCTTTCCGACAAACGGGTGATTGTCTCCACGGCTACAAAGAATCTCCAGGAGCAGCTTTTTTTCAGGGATATTCCCTTTCTTGAAAACGCTTTAGGGAGGACTTTCTCCGTCTGCTATATGAAGGGGCGGAGCAATTATCTCTGTTGGAGCAAACTTGATGCGATCGACAAGGAGCAGTACCTGTTTTCGCCTCACGATCCCGAATATCTGAAAATCATAAAAAAATGGGCGCAGGAGACGGAAACCGGAGACAGGGCGGAACTGTCGGAATTGCCGGACAATCTGACCCTCTGGCACCGGCTGGATGCGCGCCGCGAAACCTGCGCGGGGCAGAAATGCAGGAATTTCGATAGTTGTTTCGTTACAAAGGTGAGGCAGCAGGCGCTTGCATCGGACATAGTGGTCGTCAATCACCATCTCTTTTTTGCGGACCTGTCCCTGAGGCAGGAGGACTATGGGGCGATCCTTCCCGATTATGCGGTCCTGGTTTTCGATGAAGCGCACGAGATTGAGGATGTCGCGACGCAATACTTCGGCATAATGGTCAGCAATTACAGGTTTGAAGAGCTTGTGCGCGATGCGGAGAAGGCGCTCTCTGAAACCGGAGCTTCCACTTCCTATCTTTCCGGCCAGATTGCCCGGCTGGGAGAACGTTCGACGGGATTCTTTGTATCTTTTCAGGGGTTGGAGGGACGCTATGTCCTGCGGCCTCTTGATACAGGTGCCGGAATTTGCCGGGGGCCGCTAAACGCCGACAACCTGGGCGAGGCTTACACGGGACTGCGGTCGCAGCTGGATGTCGTCCGGACCGGATTGCAGAACGTGCCTGTACAGAGCGAAAGCATTGAGGCTCTGATCCGCCGCTGTATGGAAATCGGCGATGAGTTGACGGCGATTCTGGAGAACGATTCGAACGAACATGTATATTGGTGCGAAATCCGCGGGCGCGGGATTTTTCTCCGGGCGTCCCCCATTAATGTCGCGCCCCTTCTCAAGGATCGCCTCTTTGCCTGTGTCGATTCCGCTATTCTTACATCGGCGACCCTGTCTACGGCCGGGAATTTCCTGTTCGTAAAATCCCGGCTGGGCCTGGAAGTAACCGATGAACTGATTGTGCCCTCTCATTTCGACTTTGAACGTCAATCCATTTTTTATGTCCCGCGGAATATCCCCGAGCCGCGCGAAGAAGGCTGGATTCGAACTGCATCCGATGAACTTGAAACCATCCTGGGAGCCAGCCGGGGGCGCGCATTTGTCCTTTTCACCAGTTATTTCCAGATGAAACAGGTGTATCAATCCCTGGAAAACCGCCTCACCTTTCCCATGCTGATGCAGGGGGAAATGAGCAAATCGGGCCTGCTGGATCTGTTTCGCAGCACGCCCAACGCCGTTCTGTTTGCAACAAACAGTTTCTGGCAGGGAGTCGATGTGCAGGGAGAGCAGTTGAGTTGTGTCGTTATTGACAAACTCCCCTTTTCCGTGCCCAGCGATCCTGTCACAGCGGCCCGGATAGCGTATGTGAATGAATCGGGAGGCAACGCCTTCTACGACTACCAGATTCCGAGCGCAACGATTCTGCTGAAGCAGGGACTTGGCCGGCTGATCCGAAGCAAAACGGACCGGGGGATCCTGGCCTTGCTCGACAAGCGCATACTGACCAAAGGGTACGGCAGAATGTTCCTGCAGAGTCTTCCCCCTGCGCCCCTGACGCACGATTCGCGCCGGGTTCACACTTTTTTCAATGATGACTGACGTTGCGGTGCGCTTGCATGCCGCCTTGTTTTCAAAGTGTAGGAATAATAATCAGAAAACATCAATAATTTTAAGTCGATCAAAACGAAAAGGAATGAGCGAAAATAATGGTTTTAGATAGAAGGTTTTGAAAATGGATATTGCGTGGTTTATTGAATCAAAGGCGGCAGCTTGCTGCCGCACTCCATGACCGGGACTGACTTTGTGGTTGTTTCGATGGGAGTTTATTCCTCGGAGTCCTGAGAAGAGGAAAAATAGGTTTCCGCGCGACGGCACCCCACGTCTGCAAGGTTTTGGAGGGCGGCCAGAGCTGATTCCGCCACAATCGCTTCGGGATGTGTGGTTAATTGATAGATCTTATCCAGCGTCGGTTCGTCAACCTCGTTCGGCCTGTGCCAGTATGCTACGGAAATTTCAGAAACAGCCTGGGCCTTGATTTCCGAGTCGGGATGACCCGTAAGTTCGACCAGAGCTTTCAGGGATTGTTCCCCCCCCTGTTGAGCGATGGCTCCGAGGGATTCAATAATCCACTTGCCCATCCTTGCCGCCGTTTTGCCGGCGCCCTTGCGTGAGCTGGAGACCTTTCTGGCGCAACAGGTTTTCAATGTGGGAAGAAAGAAATCTACGGCGGCATCATCGCCGATGGTCCCGATGGCCTCGATGATGGCAATCTGTAACTCGCTCGATCCGAAGCCTTTGTGCGCCCGGGTTTCCAAAAAGGCTTTCTTCAGTGGTTCCAGAAAATTGCGGTCCGCCATCGCACCCATGGAGTAGGCGGCGAATTCGCGCCGCTTGGAATCGCCGCCGCGGAGAAGTGCGATTAGAGGCTTTTGGAAACGCGAATCGCGCAGGACTCCGATTCTGGGTATGATGTCAAACAGTTCTTCAACATCTCCCGATTCAATGATTTGGAGACAGTCGCGTATCATCTCCTCGGAGAAGCCTTTCTTTTTCCGCGATCCGGGTTTGCCTGCCTCAGCCATTTTGGACCTGCCTTGATACCTTTAATGCATTCAGGGGCCTGTCGGCAATTATACGATGAACAGGCGTGTTTCAAATAGAAGAAAATAAATATTATCAGGCGTTTCTAATTTCCGATGTTCACGGCGGAAAAGGGAGGAGATTTACACTTTCCCGGTGCAAAGGATGATTGGTTCGATATGATTAGGATTTCATCGCCGTCTCGGTGAATGGATTTATTCCCCGGGAGGAGTTTTGCTGGATTGCTGTCCCGAATTCTCAAGCAGGAATTTGTTTTTACATTGCTCGGAGCAAAAATAGAACACCCCGGTTTTTGTTTCGTGTTTTACCGCCAGCCTGGGATCCATATACATGCCGCATACCGGGTCTTTCACCATATTTTTCCCGGAATTCGACGTTTTTCCGGAAGCGGATCCGGTTTTCTTTTTCAGGATAAATATAGTCAGAAGCTGCCGGAGGAGCCAGATGGCCAGAATGAAGATAAGTATTCGAATAATTAATGAAGTCATTGCTTTTACCGCTGCCGGTATTAACCTGACGGAGGTCAGGCGTTACCTGACGGAGGATTGATGCTCCCGGATACTTTGCTCTATTTCCGCTCTCCGGGTGGGATCAATATCCTGTTTCAACAATTCCTCCCAGACGGTTATGCCCCTCTGAGGATCGTTCTTTCCATGGATAAGCACCACTCCCTTATTATACAGAGCCGCGGGGAAATTGGGTTGGTATTTCAACACGTTATCCAGAATTGACAGCGCCTCGTCATTCCGGTTGAGATAATGCAGGCAGGTCGCCAGATCCGTTTCCACATATGGATTGCGTTTCTGAATCTCCAGGCTCTTCCGATATTGAGCAATGGCCTTGTCGTAATCGCCGAGATCGTAGTAGGTATTCCCGATTTCCGATAAGATATCGGCATTTTGCGGATCTTCGGCGCTCATCTGAATGAGGGCCGTAAGTCTCTTTGCGATCTCCTCGGGGGGATGGTTAACCGGAAGTGTTCCGTCGGAATTCTCATTTACGGCGGAGTCCCGGATGATGGGATCTCCGGATTCGGTAAAGAAGGAAATGCCGGCCGCCGCCAGTCCGATTACGATTGCGGCAAAAATGTAGTTAATCTTTCGCCTGCTCATACCCATAGACCTCAATCTTACTGCATAAAAAACGGAGACATGATAGTTAATTTCCATGGAATTAACTATCATGTCTCCGTTTTTATATTAAGCGCGACTGTCGAGGATTAGGGTGACCGGACCGTCGTTTGTGAGCGAAACGTCCATCATTGCCTGGAATTTCCCGGTCTGAACACCGGGCACGATCCGGCGCACTATTTCGACAAACTTTTCGTACATTTTTTCCGCCTCGGCCGGGGAAGCCGCCTCGGAATAGGAGGGCCGACGCCCTTTTCGGCAGTCTCCATACAGGGTGAACTGCGATACTACGAGCAGCTCGCCCGCGGTATCCTGAAGGCTCAGGTTCAATTTCCCCTCACGGTCGTTAAAAATACGCAGTTCCAAAATCTTCCGGGCCATCCAGTGAAGGTCTTTGTCCGTGTCCTCCCGGGATACGGCGACCAGCGCCAGGATCCCATTTCCGATGCTTGCGACCGCCGTCCCGCCTACAGCCACTTCCGCATGCCGTACTCTCTGTAAAACGGCTCTCATAGGGAGGGATTGTCCTGTGTTTCGCCGGAAAGGTCAATGAATTAGCTTTCCCGGGATTCGGGATAAAAATTATGATAATCCGGATAAACGGTATCGTTGACAGGCTATACCGTTAGAGTGTATAGTGCGCTGTTCGAAGAAAGGCTTATGTTGACCCAGAGATACTGTACTCGAGATTTCAGAAACGGAAGCCCGCAACAGGGGTGGGTTTTATCCTCCTCCTGCACATCAACTCCGGAGGAGGCAGCCAGGTGAATCCAGATCTCCGGAACCTGATAGCCCTTCAAGATCTGGAACTGAGTATCGCCAGTCTGCAGAAACAATCCTCCCAAATACCGAACAAAACACAAATCCTCGAAAATGAGCTGGCGCGCATCCGGGACGAACACGACCGGGAGGTAGCCCGATCGAAAGATCTGGCCAATCAGCGCAGGCATTTGGAAGGGGAAGTGGATATGCTTCAGACCAAGCTTTCCCGGCTCAAAGACCAGCTTATGATCGTCAAGACCAACAAGGAATACACGGCCATGCTTCATGAGATCCAGACCGCCGAGGACCAGATCCGGCGCGAAGAGGACAAGATCCTGGATATAATGGAGGAGACCGAGAATATGGATCAGCTTCTCAAGAAAGCGGAACAGGAAATGCTGAAGAAATCCGCCGAAATCCAGGAAGAGATCCGAAAAACCACGGAATCCGCCCCAAAACTGGAATCGGAGCTGGCCAGGCTTCAGGAAGAAAAAAACAGGGTGGAAGCGACTATCGGCGATGAGTTGCTGGCCCGTTACCGACGCATCGCCAAAGCCTGCAAGGGTGTTGCGCTGGCGGAAGCCAAGGATGAGTTGTGCAGCGCCTGCCACGTTCGAATCCGCCCTCAGATGTACGCCGAACTGCTTCAGACCGAGAACATATATGCATGCGACAGCTGCTCGCGGATATTGTTCCACCGGGATAACTCCTGAGCCTGTATACCGATTGTACCCCGCCTCCCGGATATGAAGACGCCTTACCCCGCATACTAAAAAAATTCAGGTTTTCCCGTCACGGTCGATATGTATTTTGAGATTTAAATCTCAATTACCTTAAGGCCTGACCATGAGTGTACCGACATCCAGGACTGCGACCGATATTATCGTTCCTGTATACAACCAGTATTCCTTTACCCGGAATTTAATAGAAAGCATATATCGTCACACGGACGTGCCGTTTCATATCTATCTTATAGATAATGCATCTACGGATGAGACGGTTGACCTGCATAAGGTTTACACCCGGAATATTACGGTTGTTCATAATCAGAAGAACAAAGGCTGGTGCGGCGGCATCAATCAGGGCGTCGAACTCGGTGAAAACCCGAACGTCGTTTTCATGAACAATGATGTCGAAGTTTCCACGGCGTGGCTCGGAAACCTGGTTGGTTTTCTGAATACGCATCCCCGAATAGGTGCGGTCGGTCCCCTGAATTCCAATCCCAATGATTTACAATTTATTGACAGGATTCGCAAAAAATACGTGCCGCAAATCCCGGATTTCATGACGGACGATCTTCATGAAAGGAACAGGATTCTCAAATATCACTTCGAAAAGGCCGGGATCATGATTGAGGGCATGCTCTCGTTTTTCTGCGTTGCGATGAAGCGCCGCACGGTGAATGAAATCGGACCGCTCGACGAGAATTACGTCACGGGAGGGGACGATGAAGATTATTGCCGGCGGCTCCGGAAAGCGGGATTCGTTCTGGGACTTTCATTGGAAACCTACGTCATTCACCATTCGAGCCTTATAGCCAAGACCATTTTCGAGTCCACGGTAGACAACGATGTGCTGAAGAGAAAACGCGCCCGCCTCAAATAATCTCCATCCGCCTTCAATCTTCACTTTTCGATCTCCAGCGTATTTAACGGGAAACGGGGAACCTTGAACGGGGAACCTTTTTTTAAGGAACGTACATATACCCTTTCCCTCTCAGGCTGATGAAGTGCTGCGGTTGATCCGGCTCGTCCTCAAAATACTTTCTGAGCCGCACAATGAAGTTATCCACGGTTCGCGATTCGGCTTTCGAATTGTATCCCCAGACTTTTTCCAGAAGCTCGCTGCGGGACAGTACGCGGTTGGGTCGTGTGACCAGGGCCTGAAGCAGGTTTGCCTCCAGGACCGTAAGCTGAATAGGGCCCCGGGGACCGTCTGCGCTCAGCTTCTCGAGATCGACCGTATATCCGGTTACCGTAATTTGCGGGGGCAGGGATTCTTCGCTTTCATACCAGGTGGAGCGCTCGATCATACGTTCCACCCGCAGCAGCAGCTCTTTCAAATGGAAGGGCTTGGTCATGTAATCGTCCGCCCCCAGTTCCAGCCCGTGGATGCGGTCCCGGACGGCGGACCTGGCGGTAAGCATCAGGATGGGCAGCTTCTGGTTATTCTGCCGGACCTGGCGCGCGACTTCAAATCCGTCAATTTCCTCCAGCATGAGGTCCAGGATGATCAGGTCGAACGGTTCGCTCCCGATTACGGCCAGGGCTTCCTTGCCGCTGGGAGTTGAGCGAACTTCATAGCCCTCCTGCTCGAGGTTGAATTGAAGCGGACGTGCAAGGTTCAGTTCGTCCTCCACCAGAAGGATTTTGCAGGCACGCGTTTTATTTTCCATGGTATCCACCACTACCGACTGCCGACTGTTGACTGCTTACTGCCGACTGCCTTTTCCCTTCGATCCGCAAAACTCCAGTATTTACGAATGCGGGGCAGCCGGATGCTGAATACGGCGCCGCGACCGATACCCGGGCTGGATGCCCACACCTTGCCCCGGTGGTCTTTCACGATATTTTGAACGATATAGAGGCCCAGGCCGGTGCCTCGGACACGCGAACCGGAATCTTCGGAACTTCTCCAGAACATCTTAAAAATATTTTTAAGATCCTTCCCGCCGATTCCACTCCCGCTGTCAATGACATCGAGACGACAGCTGCGCAACTCCCGGCTCAGTTTCAGGCGGATTTTCGTGCCGGGCGGCGAATAGCGGGCGGCATTCTCCAGGAGATTATTCAGGACTATCCGCATCGCGGAGCGGTCGATGGCCACCTGGGAATCGCGCCCCTTTTCCATTACGATGACATGCCCGTCTTTTTCGTGCAGGTGGCGGTCCTCCTCCAGGATCCCATCCAGAAAATGGCGCATGCTGACCGTTTCCAGCTTATACCGGCTTCGGTTCTTCTCGATTCGAGCGGCTCCCAGGATACGGTCGATCAGGGTGGAAAGGCGCTCGGCGTCGTCGAGCATCATTTTGATGTATTCCCGTTTCCTCTCATCGGAAAACTCGCGCAGGGCCATTGTTTCAAGCGCCAGCTGGATGGAAGCGACGGGCGATTTCAGTTCATGCGTGACGTTGGATACGAAAGCCCGCTGCATGCGATTCAGGCGATGCTGCTTGTTCCAGTAAATGAATATAAGGGTTGCTCCCGCAAGGATTAATGCAAGCAGGAGGCCGCCTACGAGCAGCGGCAGCCAGTCGAAGCCTTCCATTTCGACCTGGGTTCTCAACCGTCCCGCCATTTCCCGAAGCTGGGAGTGTTCTTTCACATACCATCGAATCCAGTTCACCATGAGCAGGATCCAGAGAACCTGGATAAAAAGGAATATGGTGACCGGATGGTAGAGCCAGCGGGTTTTGAACTTCAGGGATTTTATCATGATGCCTGCCATAACGTATTCGTTATTATAGCCCGCATTTCTCACAAATCCATCACGGAGCGATGCGCGGGGCAAGCCAAAGCCACGCCTTCTAGCCGTTGTCGGTTGCTGCGTGGAATCCTGTGAACAGTACATAATCCATATTCGGGGAGGGAATCGGCAGGGTGTTTGGGCTGTTACTCCCGGCTGTGCAGCAGTCCGAGCAGCTCTTCTCCAAACTCCTGAACGCGCCATTGACGCATCCCCGATAGATTCTGCAATTCTTTCAAATCCGCGGGAGGAGTCTCCGCAAGATTTTCGAGCAGATTGGCCGGAAAAACAACTCCTATGTGCAAATCCAGCTCTTTTGCCTTGGATTTTCTCCAGTCCTTGAGGGCGTTCATTCGATGTTTGGTTTCCTGGCTAAGAGGTTTCCAGTTATTTCGTACAGGTGGTTGCAGCGGGACAGGATCCTGTTGCCGCGCCCCCCGGATTGTATCCAGGATATCCGAGGAATATTTCCGGGCGATGCGATAGGAAATTCCCGAACGGTTGAACATTTCCTTCGTATTGCGGGGCGGTTTCCGGACAAGATCGATCATGACCGAGTTGTTCATTGCCTTGAAGGGGGGGACGTCCAGTTCGCGGGCGATACTGTCCCTTAAAATATACAGAGCCCGCAGTACGGTCTGCTCCTGCGACGACAGATCGCGGCACCCTTTAATGCGGCGGAATCCTTCAGGGTCGAACTCCTTAGGCGGCCTTTCAACCGCTACCGCGGTTTCAAATTCTTCACTGGCCCAGTTCTGCCGCCCTTTCTGCTTCAATTCCATCGCCAGCGTGTCCCGCAAACGGAGCAGGTGATAGGTATCCATGGCGGCGTATTCCAGCTGTTCCGATTTCAGCGGTCGCCTGGACCAGTCGTCGCGCTGTCTCCGTTTTGAATGATGGATGCCGAGCAGATCTTCCATCAGCGCGCTGAGGCCGAGAAATTCATAGCCCAGGAGTTGCGCCGCGATGTGAGTATCGAAGACGTTCCGGAATGAAAATCCATAATCGCGTTGAAGACAATAAAAGTCATAACTGGCGGCGTGAAACACTTTCTCAACGGCAGGATCGGACATCATCGGGGCCAGGGTGTCGATTTTGTCTATTGTCAGGGGATCGAGGATATAAGTGTCGCTGTCGCTCGATATCTGGATCAGGCATACCTTTTCGAAATAGTGGTACAGGCTGTCGGCTTCGACATCGATGGCCAGGCGGGATGAGGAATCCAGGCGCTCGAGCACGTTCCGGAACTCTTCATTTGTGGCAATGAATGTGTATCGCGGGCTTGAGGCTGTTTCGGTTTCGTTATTCAACTGGCAATCCATACGCGCGCACAGGGTAGCAGAATTCGACCTGCAGTACTATCCCCAATTTTTCTTCGACAGCTTGCGCAGCCTTCGAAGGACGGATTCCAGGATTTGAACCGCCCGGTCGATTTCTTCTTCGGTGTTGTGGTAGCACAGACTGAAGCGCAGGGAACTCTGGACGACGTCCGGTCTCAGGCCCATTGCAGTGAGAACGTGGGAAGGGTCGAGCGAGCCGGATGCGCAGGCGGATCCCGTGGAAACGGCCAATCCCTCGAGATCGAGCGCAATAACCGCCGCTTCGCCTTCGAGCCGTTCGAAGGAAAGATTCGTGATATTCGGCAGGCGCGGCGCATGCCCGTTTATCCGGACTCCCGGGATGACGTCGAGGATTTTCGACTGGAAGCGGTCCAGAAGTCCGGCAACCCTTGAATTCATTTCCGGAAGCCGTTGAAGGGCAAGGCGGGCCGCCGTGCCGAGACCGACGATGGAGGGAACGTTTTCCGTGCCGGCGCGCCGTTTTCTTTCGTGGGAGCCGCCCGTCATGAAAGGCGTGAATTTCGTTCCTTTTCTGATATAGAGGACGCCAACGCCTTTCGGACCGTGAATCTTGTGGGCCGACATGGAAAGAAGATCCACCCCGAGGTTATGCATCGCTAAGGGGATTTTCCCCGCGGTCTGCACGGCATCGGTGTGCATCAGGATATTGTGCCGCCCGGCCAGCGCGGTGATTTCTTCTATGGGCTGAATAATCCCGGTTTCGTTGTTGGCGTGCATGACCGTGATCAGTACGGTACTTTCGCGGATCGCGTCTTCAACGGCCGAAGGATCCACCCGGCCCGTGGAATCGACGGGGACGTATGAGATTTCCGCTCCCGCCCGCTCGAGGGAGCTGCATGTTTCCAGAATTGCCGGGTGTTCGATTTTCGTGGTGATTATGTGATTGCCCGGTCGATACCCGCTTCGGAAAACGCCCCAGAGAGCGGCATTGTCGCTTTCCGTTCCACCCGAGGTGAAAACGATTTCCTTCGTGTCGGCGCCCAGAAGATCCGCAACCGAACGGCGTGCGTTTTCGACGGCGCCGCGCGCTTCCTGCCCGAAGATGTGAACGGAACTGGCATTGCCGAAATCTTCCCTGAAGTAGGGAAGCATGGATTCCAGGACAGTGGCGTCCATCCGGGTCGTTGCACTGTTGTCCAGGTAGATTCTTTGTTCCATAATAGAGATTATTTCAGATTGACCGTAACCGGAACTGGCATTTTTCTTTACACAAATTAGAATAACATACCGATGCATACACAGTAACGCGATGGATGATAAAATGCGGGTTTAGTTCCAACTAAACCCACGGCCTCCGGCCGTGCGACCCTGGAAGGCTCAGCCGTTCCGGCGAACGTTGATGGTAAGAGCGCATC